>CALXJY010000011.1 GCA_944388755.1 uncultured Clostridia bacterium
TAAATCCTTTTAAATGGCATTTAACCAGTAATTAGAAGTTACTTTTTCTAAATAGATTTTACTTTTTCAATTGACCTATATCTTTTTGGCTTTTTAATATTTTGCACAAATTTAAGGATTTTGATTTTATAATGTGTTTTATCTATTAGGAAATAATAGATAAAACATGCAACAAGTAAGTACAATATCAAAAGTACTTACTTGTTGCATGTTTCATTTTAAAAGAGTTTTACACTAAAAAAATACTGTAAAACTATGTTATTTAATACCATCACGAGCAATGATAATATTATTAAATAACCTACTACCCGCACAATAGCATTTTTATCTTTAATCATTCTTATTAAAAAGGCAATTATGAAAAAAGACAATACTATAATTAGCCCAATACCAACTATAAGTTTCATTCACTTTATCCTCCTATTTTAAGTCTAAAATATATGAAAATAACTTTTGAACATGAATGTCCAAAAAAGTTTCTCCATCTGCCATTAGTACTGGCAAAGCTTGATTTAAACTATAACCTGCACATTGCATAAGTAATTCAAATTCAGGTAAAGTTTTGCAGATAAAGGTTTCTGCATGATTAGAAACTATTGTACTTATTCCATTTGACACATTATATGTGCCTATTAAAGAATAGTCTCTCCTTGTTAGATTATTAATATCTACCAAAGGACGTATCTTTTTTATACTACCCCCTGCGGTTTTAATTAAAAATTCTTGGTCTATCTTAATAGATCTAGTTTCTAATTTTTTAGGTATATACCCAACATGTCTTTTTGCTACTAGTTCAGCAATATATAACCTTTTATCATCTAAATTGATCTGCTTAACAGCTGAACAAATTTCTTTCCATCTTTTTGCCTTATCACTGTCAAAAGGATAATCTCCTTTTTCAAAAGCATGTACTAAAAAAACTTCTATAAATTGCTCTTTTCTTAGTATTTCTGCAATTCCAACAAAATATGGAACTATGTATTCTTGATTATCTGCTATAAAAGTAACATAACCGTTTTGAATACAATAACAGTTATTTACTGATAATAGCCTATCAATATTTACAGTATTATAAATATTAATTTTTCCTTTTTTCCGAATTCTTAGCCCCTCCTTTGGAATTTCAAACGCAAAATTTTTTAATTGCTCAATATTACTCGGTTTTTTACTCATGATAGTACCTCCTCATGTTTTCTCTTATACATAAGAGTTTTTTTACTAGTTGTCTATACAATATTTTATATTAATTAACATAAATTGTCAAGTTGTATATTTTTCTCGTGATTAGAATAATTAAATTATTGCTTGTGCATAATAAACCAAAAGGAGTGATTATATGAATTCTATTTGGCTTGAAACTTTCAAATATAACAAAACTTTTGAGAAATTAGATCAAAATATATCATGTGATGTATGTATTATTGGTGCAGGTATTTTTGGTTTAACTTGTGCTTACTATTTAACTAAACATGGTTTTAATGTTGCAGTTCTAGATAGAGATGATATTGGCACAAAAGCAACTGGGCATACAACTGCAAAAATAACTAGTCAACATGGTCTTATTTACAAACACTTAATAGATGACTATGGTTTACATTTTGCTAAATCATATTTATATGCTAATCAAAAAGCAATAGATAATATAAAAGGAATTATTGATACTGAAAATATATCTTGTGATTTTAACTTTGAAAATCACTGTGTTTACACAACAAATGCAAAAGATTTAAAAAGTATACAAGACGAAATAAATGCAGTAAATTCATTAGACTTCAATTGTGAGTTTGTCACAAAAACAGGTCTACCATTTGATATACTTGGTGGTATATGTTTCAAAAATCAAGCACAATTCCATCCATATAAATATTTATGTGGATTGTGTAATTCTATATCAGGTAGAGCAAAAATATTTACACATACCACAATATGTGATGTAAAAAATAATGGTAGCTTCTATACCAGTTATTCTGATAATAATTACAAAATCGAGTCTAAATTTGTAATTATGGCATCACATTATCCTTTTATAAATATACCTGGATTTTATTTTTCCAAAATGTATCAGTCAACATCTTATTTAATTGCAATTGAAACTAATAAAACTTTATTTAAAGGTATGTATTTAAGTGCTAGTGATCCTATTTTTTCTTTTAGAACTGCCAAATTTAAAAATAAAAATCTTTTATTAATCGGCGGAGCTGACCATAAAACTGGAGATAGTCATAATTATTCAACTACTTATGGTGTTTTAGAAAATATAGCAAAAAAATATTACCCTGATTGTAAAATATTATATCATTGGAATACTCGTGATTGTATAACATTAGATAAAATTCCTTATATTGGATTATTTAGTTCCAATCTTCCCAATTTTTATATTGGTACAGGTTTTAATAAATGGGGAATGACTTCTTCTAATGTTGCAAGTAATATTATTGTAGATATGATAAATGGCAAAAAAAATCCATACTCATTTGCATTTGATTCTACACGTGTTAATCCAATAAAAAATTCTGATGAATTTAAAAATATTATTGTTCAATCTTCTAAATCCTTAATTATTGATAAACTAAAAAAAAGCAATTTACAACTTGACAACATATCTACAAATTCAGGTGGTATAATTGAAATAAATGGTCAAAAAGTAGGTATTTACAAATCTCTAGACAATAAATTCTTTGCTGTTAATCCAATTTGTACACATCTTGGATGTTTACTTTCTTGGAATGATATAGATAAAACCTGGGATTGTCCATGTCATGGTTCTCGTTTTGATTATAAAGGAAAAAGCTTATATGATCCTAGTTTTAAGGATTTAGAAGTTTTTGAGATTTAGTTTGCTCATTTATTTATTTTTTTATAAATTTCTTATCATGAATACCCATATATTATATTACATATATTTTATAAGGTGATGTTCATGGTACATAAATTTCATTTTTTAATCATTAAATTAAAAAGAAATTTTTTTGCTATTTTATTTTTATGTTTTGCATTTAGTATATTATTATTCTCAAAAAATAATTTACCTGCAGTTAAAAACGGTCTAACTCTTTGGGCAACTTCTGTTGTACCTGCCCTTTTTCCATTTTTTGTTGCGACTGAACTTTTAATGCATACAAATATTGTTAACTTTTTAGGTAAAATATTAAATCCATTTATAAAACCAGTTTTTAATATTAATGGAAAAGGTGGTTTTTGTTTTATAATGGGATTAATTAGTGGTTATCCGGTAGGTGCAAAAATAGCTTGTGAATTTAGAAAAAATAATATATGTTCTAAAATAGAATGTGAAAGATTACTTAGTTTTACAAATAATTCAGGGCCTCTTTTTATAGTAGGGACTGTTGGTATTAGTATGTTTGGCAATACTACCATTGGAGTTTTATTACTTGTTACACATATTTTGGCATGTATTACAGTAGGAGTTATTTTTAGATATTGGAAATATCATCCAAAATATTCTCGAAATAAATATGCAGAATTTAATTTATCTAAAAATAAAAATTTTATTTCTGTTTCTAACCTAGGTGAAGTATTAGGTGAAAGTATTTCTAATAGTATTCATACGATACTTGTTATTGGAGGATTTGTAGTTATATTTTCAAGTATAATTTCAATTTTAAATTCAAGTGGTATTATATATAATTTATGTAAGATATTATCTCCTTTATTTAATTTTTTACATATAAATACTACCTTAATAAATCCAATCATTACAGGATTTTTAGAAATTACAAATGGAATAAAAATAATTTCTAGTTTGCATATCAAAGATATTTCTACAAGTATTATTATTACAGCTTTTTTTCTTGGGTTTGGTGGAATTTCTGTTTTATTACAAGTATGGAGCATTATTGCTAAAAGTGACTTATCTATAAAACCTTATATTTATGGTAAATTATTGCATGGTATTATCGCTGGAACTTACACATTTATTGCAATTAATATATTTCCATTCTTAAATTTCAATTTATAGTCATATTTTAGTTTTATAAACATATTTTAGTTAATAAGGAATGTGACTTTGCTAATATGTACAGCCCAAGGAAACTTAACCTTGTTATATAGTAAAAATCTTCGATTCTTTCTATATAATAAGAAAAAATCCGATTTAATTTTTTCTAAATGGAGGTATTTAAAATGGAACGTGATTTTAATAATTTTCCACCTTATATGGATTATGGTATACCACCACAAGGAGCAGACATGAATGAACTTTATAAAGACCCTATGTTTAATCCAATTATGCAATATGAACAAGCTTATTCTTATTATAGATATTTATGTATGCAAATGGATTATAAAATTAAATGTAAAGAATATGAAAAAATGTGCAATTCAAGTAATGCTAGTGAGCGTACTAGTAATAGAAGAAATGAATAATAATTGTTATTTTTAAAAAATTTTATGACTTCAAGTTTTATATTATCCTAGATAAGAACCATTTGCTATTGTATTTTTTTGAATAAAG
The DNA here is from genome assembly GCA_944388755.1 of uncultured Clostridia bacterium. Taxonomy (GTDB): domain Bacteria; phylum Bacillota; class Clostridia; order TANB77; family CAG-508; genus CAG-269. The sequence continues at coordinate 4,475 of CALXJY010000011.1, forward strand.
TGCTATTATATTATTATAAAAATGTATTGGAGGTAGTACTATGAAGTGGGAACGGTTAGCAAAAAGACTTGGGGAAGATTTAAATGACTTTTTAATAGGTCACCCCGAAATAAGGATCATACGGGAACAATGCTCAGAAAAAATAACATACATTTTGTTTCCAGAGGATTACAATTTAATAGAAGCCGTCTTTTCTAAAGATAGAACTCAAGTTTTATCTTTAAAATTCATAACAAATTCAGGAAAATATATTTGTTTTCCCGAATATTTCAGAAGAAATTAAAAGCCAAATTAAAGAGGGAATCCAAAATGGATCCCTCTTATTATTTATCCAAACAAACTTATTTGATTACTTTGGCTCATTCCTTCTAAACATTTAAACTTTTTAAGTAAGTCTGTTACCGCGACACCTACTTTTGATCTTATTTTTAAATCATCTATAGACATAAATTTTCCGTCTTTTCTAGCTTTTTCAATTCCTTGTGCTGCAACTGTTCCAAGTCCTGGTATGCTATTTAATGGAGGTCTAATTCCATCTTCTTCAACTATAAATTTCGTACTACTAGATTTATATAAATCTATTGGCAAAAATTTAATTCCTCTTTCATACATTTCTAATACAAGTTCTAATACAGGATACATAGTTTTGTCTTTTTGTGTTGCATTATTTCCTAATAAGTCTATTTCTTTCATTTTGTTTTTTACTTTTTCTTTTCCAAAACACATTATTTCACTATCAAAATCATCTGAAGCTCTTATTGAGAAAAATGCTGCATAATATGCTTCAGGTTTATGAACTTTAAACCAAGCTATTCTAAAAGCATTTGTTACATATGCAGCTGCATGTGCTTTTGGGAACATATATTTTATTTTTTCACATGATTTTATATACCAATCAGGTACATTGTGTTGCTTCATTAACTCTTTATATTCTTCCCATTTTGCAGGATCTTTTAAAGCCTTTCCTTTACGTACAGTTTCCATAATTTTAAATGCTGAATTAGGTGGTAAACCTTGTTTTATTAAATATATCATTATATCATCACGACAACATATAGCTTCTGTTAATGTAACTGTTCCTTGTTCAATTAAGCTTTGTGCATTTCCAAGCCATACATCTGTTCCATGTGATAGTCCTGAAATACGTATTAATTCATCAAATGTAGTTGGCTTTGTATCTACAAGCATTCCTCTTACAAATTTAGTTCCAAATTCTGGTATTCCATAACTTCCAACTTCAGATTTTATCTGCTCAGGTGTTACTCCGCAAAGCTTTAGTTGAACTAAAAATTGACATTGTTTCTTTATCATCTAAAGGTACTTTTGTTGGGTCTATTCCTGTTATATCTTGCAACATTCTTATTACTGTTGGATCATCATGTCCTAATATATCTAATTTCAATAGATTTGAATCTATTGAGTGGTAATCAAAATGTGTAGTTATTATGTCTGAATTTGGATCATCTGCTGGATGCTGTACTGGACAAAATTCGTAGATTTCTCTACCCTTTGGTACAACTATAATTCCACCTGGATGTTGCCCTGTTGTTCTTTTTATTCCTGTACAACCATTTGATATTCTTTTTATTTCAGCTTGGTTTATTGGTATATGCCTTTCTTCATAATAATTTTTGACATATCCATATGCTGTTTTTTCTGCTACTGTTCCTATTGTCCCTGCTTTAAATGTTGTTCCTTTTCCAAAAATTACTTCTGTATACTTATGAGCTTTTGCTTGATATTCTCCTGAAAAGTTTAAATCTATATCAGGTTCTTTATCTCCGTTAAAACCTAAAAATGTTTCAAATGGAATGTCCATGCCATCTTTGTCTAATTTATGCCCACATTTAGGACATTCTTTATCTGGTAAGTCAAATCCATTTTTATATCCATAGTCTGTAAAATCAGAATATTTGCAATTTGGACATCTATAATGTGGAGGAAGAGAATTAACTTCTGTAATACCAGTCATATTTGCCACAAATGATGAGCCTACAGATCCTCTTGAACCAACTATGTATCCATCTTCATTAGATTTCCATACTAATTTTTGTGCTATTATATACATAACAGAAAATCCATTTTTTATAATTGAATCTAGTTCTTTATCTAATCTAGTTTGAACTATTTCAGGTAATGGATCACCATATAATTCATGAGCTTTTCCATATGCTATATCTTTTATTGTTTGCTCACAACCTGGTATATGTGGTGGACATTTTTCAGGAGAAATTGGACTTATTTGCTCACACATATCTGAAATTTTATTTGTATTAGTTACAACTACTTCATAAGCTTTTTCTTCACCTAAATAACTAAATTCTTTAAGCATTTCTTCTGTTGTCCTTAAATATAGAGGTGCTTGATTATCTGCATCATCGTATTTTTGTCCCGCTTCTAATATTCTTCTATAAATTTCATCCTGTGGATCCATAAAATGAACATCACATGTTGCAACTACTAGTTTTCCAAGTTTTTCTCCAATTTGTACAATTTTTCTATTTATATCTTTTAGTTCCTCTTCATCTCTCACAATTCCATTTCTGACTAAAAATTGATTATTTCCTATTGGCTGAATTTCTAAATAATCATAATCTTGTGCAATTTCTTCGATTTCTTCATCTGTTCTACCTTGTTCTATAGCCTGATATAATTCCCCTGCTTCACATGCACTTCCGAAGAATTAGTCCTTCAGAATATTTTTTGTATAAACTTTTTAGAATTCTAGGCTTTCTATAAAAATAATGTAAATGTGATAAAGAAACTAATTTATATAAATTACGTAATCCTACGTAATTTTTTGCTAAAATAATTGCATGATATGTCTTTAATTTCTTATATTCTTCCTTTTTTGCTTGTTCATCTTGTGAAACATTATCTATATCTTCTATTTTTTTTGCTCCCTTTTCTTTTAACATGTCTAACATTATTTTAAAAACTTTTACAGTTGTATCTACATCATCTAATGCTCTATGAGCCACTTCTACTTTTATTCCTAAATTTTCTGCAATTTTACCTAATTTATATTTTTTATAATTTGGGAATAAGTCTTTTGCCAAACTTAATGTGTCTAAATATGTATAATCAAAATCATATCCAAGAGATATTGCATTTTGTTTTAAAAAACCTACATCAAAATTTGCATTATGTGCAACAATCACACTATCTCCTAAAAAATCCAGTAATTTTGGGAAAATCTTATCTATTGTCTCACTATCTGCTACCATATCATCAGTAATATTTGTAACAGCTGTAACTCTCTCAGGGATATGAACCTCAGGATTTACAAAAGTACTAAATTCATCTATAACTTTACCATCTTTATATTTCATTACACCTATTTCTGTAATTTTATCATTAATTGCAGAAAAACCTGTAGTTTCTAAATCTAATACACAATAGGTTGTATCTATCGGTTGATTTTTTCCATTATAAACAGATTTTGTATTATCAGGTGCTAAATATGCTTCCACACCATATATAACTTTTATATCAGGATTATCTACACCAAGTAATTTATGTGCTTCTGGAAAAGCTTGTACCACTCCATGATCTGTTATTGCAATCGATTTCATTCCCCACTTCATTGCTCTTTTTATCAAATCTGTTGCAGATGTCATTGCATCCATTTGACTCATTTTAGTATGCATATGTAGTTCAACTCTTTTTACTTCACTATTATCTTGTCTTATTTCCTTTTTTAAGCCTTCTGTTTCTATTATTGTATTTGCCATAATTGTTATTTCATTAGAAAAAGTATCCATTTGAGCAGTTCCTGCAAGTTGAACTCCTGGTGCTTTATTTAATCTTTTTATAACCTTTTTACTTTGATCTTTTTGTAAAAAAGCTTTACATGTCATTGTACTTGTACCATCATATATATCTATACTTAATAAAATTTTTCCTGATTTAAGTTCTTTTTCTTCTATGCCTATTACTTCTCCTTTTATACTTACTTTACCATCATCTACTCCTAAATCTACTATTTTTACTAAAGGGTCTCTTATATTCAAATTTGTTCCATATATTTGTGGTGTATCTTCCTGCTCATCCTCAGAAGGTAATTCAGGAATATTACTATCATCTTCTAATTTTGCTATTATATTTGCTATTATTGTTATATCCCCAGCATATGTATCTAATCCCGCTTTTCCAATTATTTTTAGTGCTTTTGATTGATTTATCTTTTCTTCTGCTTCTTTTCCCTCTTTTATATCTTTTGCAAAAGACTTACATGTTATAACTCCTGTACCATCATAAATATCTAAAATTAGCATGCCTTTTCCTGATCTAGTTTCTTTTAATTCACAGCTTACAATTCTTCCTTCTACTGTAACTCTGCCATCATTTGCTGTTATATCTTTTATTTTTATCTTTTTTTCCTTTGCCTTTGATGGTTTTCCAATAATATATTCTTGTGGTTTATTGTATTCTTCTACTACTAAATCGCTTAATTCTTGTTCTCCTACTGGTATATACCCTTCTAAATCTGTTGGTATTTTATAATCAGGATCTGAATATTCCTCAAACTGCGAAGTCACTACATTTTCCGGTATTACAATATCTTCTTGTATATTAACGACAGTCTTTTTTATCTCCTCATCTTCTAATTGCTTTATATGTTCTTCATATTTTTTTATATATTCATCATTTATATCTTCTTGTATTTCTATATTATAATCTTTTCCTAATATATTTTTTATAAGTAATTTTAATTTTTTGTCTGTTTGTTTTGCCTTTAAAAATTCTGCACCTTTTATTTGCATATTTATTTTTAAATTATTATCTTTTACATCTATTTTACTTTTAAGTAAAAGCATTGGTTTTGCAAGAGGATATTTATGTGCCATATAGCATATTATGTTTGTCCACTCATCTTGTATAGTTTTTATTTTTACATTTTCTGTATATTTTATCTGTAGCTCAATATTTTCGAACATAAATCTTTCTTTTAAATATTTTTCAAAATACCATAATTCTTTTATTTCTATATATTCATCTGATTTTATTATTAATTGCAACATATTTTTCTTTTTTACTAGATTTAATGCTACCAATTCTGCATCTAAAATATTTGCTTTTGTTTTATAATCTGCAAATATTTCTTGAATTTTTTTAGTTTTAGTTTTTGTCTGCATCTCAATCATTCCCCCAAAATATAGACCATAAACTTTTTCTATATTTTAGCACAAAAATATTTTTAATAAAAGCGAACAAATAAAAAAATCGTTAATTTCTTTTATATCAAATTTATGAAATAAATTTGTGTGTAACGTGTTTTATCTATTAGAAAAGTCAGTATGACTTTCCTAATAGATAAAAAAAAATCTACAAATATTTTTTTAAATCTTCAACATTATTTTCTTGGAAAGTAATAAAATCATCTAAAATATTTTTTATAGTATTATCTATATCCGGATTTCTATTTTTTAATTTTATACCTTCGATAATTCCCATATTAGTACCTTTAAGCATCATTTCTGCGATCTTAGAATTACTCTTATCAGACATAGTTGAAATTTCTATATCCATATATCCCATCATTTTCTGCATAGGTGGTACTTCTTTTGGTAAGTCATCATAATTTTTAAGTTCACTATTTACCCTATTTAAAATAGAGTTATACCTATCATATTCATGTAATAGTAAATCTTTAAATTCTTTATCTTCTACTTTATCTGATACATGATTTATAGAATCCATTCCCATTTTAATACCTTTATTTATTTCATTTAAAATATATTGTGGATTATCCATTAGTTTTACCTCCTTTTACTTATTATATCTAATTAATAAAAAATAATACAAAAATAGAGATATGATTCACATCTCTATTTTTCCATTTTCTAATTTTTTTATTCTTGCCAAAGAATATATGTCATAACCTCGTTTTTCTATTTTTTCTCTACCAGGTTGGAATGATTTCTCTATTACAATTCCAATTCCTTGAACTTTTCCTCCTAACTCTTCTATTAATCTTATTGCACCTAAACAAGATTCTCCATTTGCAAGAAAATCATCTATTATTATTACATTATCATTTGGATTAATATATTTTTTTGATATAGTTAACTTATATTCATTACCTTTTGTAAATGATTTTACAGTTGTTTGTATAAATTCATCTTCCATTGTATTTGGTTTTTTCTTTTTTAAAATTAATAATGGTACATCTAATTCTAATGCAGTCATTGTTGCTGGTGCAATTCCTGAACTTTCTATTGTTACAACTTTAGTAATATTTTTATTTTTAAAATATTCAAAAAATTCTTTTCCTATTTTTTTCATTAATTTTACATCAACTTGGTGATTTAAGAAACTATCTACTTTTAAAATCTCATTTCCTATTGCAATTCCTTTTTCCTTTATTTCTTCAATTAATTCTTTCATATTATTGTAACCTCTCTTTTTTTAAAATATTCTTAATATATCTTGGTATGTTACATATAGTGATAGTACAATTAATATTGAAAATCCTAACATTTGTATATTTATTTCTGTTTCCTGTTTTAATGGCTTCCTTCTTATGGCTTCTATTAATAAAATTAAAATTTTTCCTCCATCTAATGCTGGTATTGGAAGTAAGTTTGTCACTCCTAATGATAATGATATTAATGCTAACATATAAATAAATTCTTCTATTCCATTAGTTTTCGCCACAACTTCTGATATTCCAACAGGTCCCATCATTTGATCTACTCCTACTTTTCCTGAAAATAAATTTTTTATATTATCTATGATTGAAAATGCAAATCCTTTTGTTTCAATTCCTGCATATATAATATGATTTATAAATGTATCCTCAGCAGGTCTTAGAGAAACTCCTAAATAGTATGATGGGATATGTCCAGGAGTTAATTCTATATTTATCTCTTCCTTTCCTCTTTGCACTGTAAGAAGTACTGTTCCTACACCCTTTTGATTAATCTGCTGTATTACTTTATTTGTATCTTCATTTATATCTTGCTCATTTATCTTTATAATTTTATCATTAACTTGTAGACCTTGATTTTCAGCTGGACTTTCTTTTTCTATCGCAATAATTTTAGCTCTATCGTCTAAATAAATTCCTGTATATTTGCTTTCTACTTTTGTTGGAGTTACTTTATATTCTAATATCTCACCATTTCGCTCGATATTTAATAATATTTGATTTCCGCTTATATTTTCCATTACATTATCTAAATCATATTTACTCTTTATTTTTGTATCATTTATTTTTATTATTTTATCATCTTTTTGTAAATTTATTTCTTGTGCTACATATCCTTCAATAGTTGAATCTACTATATTTGTCACATAATTTCCAGTACAAGCCATTAATATAAAGAAAACTATTAATCCAAAAAGAATATTTACTGTAGCTCCAGCTAAGACTATTGCTATTCTTCTAGGTATACTTGCTTCTGAAAAAGAGCCTTTTTCTTTTGACCTTTCCTCCTCGCCTTCCATATTACAAAATCCACCAAGTGGAATAAGTCTTAGTGTATATTTAGTCTCTTTTCCCTGTTTTTTTAATATTGTTGGACCAAACCCAATAGCAAACTCATTTACTTTTACTTTGCAAAGTTTTGCAACTATTAAATGCCCTGCCTCATGTATTAAAATTAAAAAACCTAATAAAAATATAATTTTTACTGCTGATATTATAAATGTAATCAATATAAACCTCCTAATCAAACTGACATCCCTAATATATAAAACAATGCATATGCAAATGGTGCTAAAAATAGTAAACTATCTATTCTATCTAACATTCCTCCATGTCCTGGAATTAAATTACTATAATCTTTTATGTCCACATACCTTTTTATACTTGATGCTGAAAAATCTCCTATTTGACCTATTAAACTTAATAAAACTCCTATTATTCCAATATAGATATATGAATAATTAACACCAAAATATTTATTTGCAAAATATGTATATATAAGCATAAGTATTACTGCCCCTATTGTTCCAGCTATACAACCTTCAATCGATTTCTTAGGACTTACTTTACTAAATTTATGTTTTCCATAACGTATTCCTACTAGAAATGCAAATATATCTGTTCCCCATGCCGCAAATATTACATACCATACCAATACTTTCCCATTTTCCATTCCATTTATAAATGCTATAAACATCATAAAAAATACTACATAAAATATACCTAAAAAAGTATATGCTACATCTTTAAAATTCACTTTCATATCTGTTACTATTATATTTGCAAATAAGATTAACATTATTGTTGGAACTGAAAGTGTTACTACAATATTCATACTTGCTGATGGAATAAGATGTATTACAGAAATACTTAAACAACTTAAATATCCAACCCATCTTACTGGCTTACATACCTTTGATACTGCATTAAAGTATTCATCTATTGCAAATATTGCCACAACTGTTAATAATATATCTACTATATATTTATTCCCAATTAAAAAAATAATAACCACTAATGGAAAACCTAATAATCCTGAAGTTATCCTTTTTATATCCATAATTTTGTCTCCCTTTCCAGGTACAAACTAGGATTTAAAAAATATTAGCTACTTTCTAATCCTACCAAATTTAATTTGCACCAAATTTTCTTGTTCTTTTTTGATAAATTTTTATTGCTTCATCTAAATCTTGTTCTGTAAAATCTGGCCAATTTTTTTCTATAAATAATAATTCTGAATAAACCGATTGCCATGTTAAAAAATTACTTAATCTTATTTCACCACTTGTTCTAATTATTAAATCAGGATCAGGTTCTCCTGCCATATACAAATACTTCTCTATATCTTCTTGTTTTATATCTTTTGATTCTATTTTTTCTTTATTTACATCTTGTATTAATTTTCTTACAGCCTGAAGTATATCTTCTCTTCCACCATAATTTAATGCTATATTAAAAACTATTCCTGTATTATTTTTTGTTCTTTCCATACATTTTTCTATACTATCTTTCATCTTAGCTGAAAGTCCTTCTCTACTTCCGACTATTTTCACTTTTATATTTTCAGAATCTGCTCTTTTGCTATAATCATCTAAATAACTTTGAAATAAAGTCATAAGTGCAGAAACTTCTTCTGATGTTCTCTTCCAGTTTTCTGTTGAAAATGCATATACAGTAATATATTTTATCCCAATTTTATTTGCATATCTTACAATTTTTTCTAATACTTTTGCACCTTCTTTATGTCCAAATGCTACAGGTTTTCCTTTTGCTTTTGCCCATCTTCTGTTTCCATCCATTATTATACCTATATGTGTCGGTAAGTTATCTTCAACCATCTCTTTTCCTCCCATATTTTACTTATTTCTATCTCTTATATATTCAGTAAGTTTTATTAAAAATTCCGCTTTTTCTCCATATGGTCTTATTAATTTTATTGCTCCTTCTGTTAACTCTTGTAAAATATTTTTTGCTCCATTTACTCCATACTGAGATACATATGTACATTTTTTTCTTTCTTTATCATTTCCAACCGGTTTTCCAAGTTCTTTTTCATTACCTATTTCTGATAAAATATCATCTTTTACCTGAAACGCAAGCCCAATCTTTTCTGAAAACTTTGTTAGTATATCTAGATCACTTTCTGAGCAATTAGCCAAAGTAGCTCCCATTCTAACACATAATGTTAATAACGCTCCTGTTTTGTTCTTGTGAATAAATTCTAAATCTTCAATTGTTATATTTTTACCTTCATATTCTGTATCTACATATTCACCTATTATCATTTTATTTACAGCTAAAGAAAATTCATTAAATATTTTTAGTCTTAATTTTATATCTTCACTCTTTGTTTGATTTAATATATCATTACTTATTACAATATAAGAATTATTTAATAAAGAATCTCCTGCAAGTATTGCTGTTGCCTCATTAAATTGCTTATGATTTGTTGGCTTACCATGTCTAAAGTCATCATTATCAATTCCTGGCAAATCATCATGTATTAAAGAAAAATTATGTATCATTTCTATTGCTACAGCATATGGAAAACATTTTTCATTTTTTTCTTCTGAAGTCAATAAATCATATGTTGCTAGTACTAATATTGGTCTTAATCTTTTTCCTCCTGCCATTAAACTATATTCTACAGATTCATTTAATTGTTTTTCTAAACACTTTTCTTTTTTTATATAATTTTGTAATTGATTATTTATTATATCTTGATATTCTTTTAATTTCTCTTTAAATTCCATATTAGTAAATCCTTTCAAACTTATATAGACATGATTTCTTTTTCTTTATTTGATAAAATTTTATCAATTTCTTCTATTTCTCTGTCTGTAATTTTCTGTATGTCTTGCTCAGCTTGTTTTAGTTCATCTTCTGTTATATTACCTTCTTTTTGTTCCGTTTTTGCTATTTCTATGCCATCACGTCTACTTGATCGAATTGCAACTTTTGCTTCTTCTCCCATTTTTTTGATTTCTTTTACTAATTCTTTTCTTCTTTCCTCATTTAATTCAGGAAATGTTAATCTTATTACTTTGCCATCATTGTTTGGGTTAATACCTATGTCTGACTGTAATATTGCTTTTTCTATTTCTTTTAAAACACTTATATCCCATGGTTGAATTACAATAAGTCTTGCCTCTGGAACAGATATACCTGCTACTTGATTTATTGGTGTTGGTGTACCATAATAATCTATTTTAATTTTATTTAATATTGCAGGATTTGCTCTACCTGCTCTTATTTCTGATAATTTTTCTGAAAAAACATTTATTGTTTTTTCCATTTTTTCTTGTATATTTTTATAATCCATAATTATCCTCCTATTTTACTATTGTTCCTATTTTTTCACCCTTAACAGCTCTTACAATGTTCTCTGGGTCAGCTATTCCAAATACAAGTAATGGCATATTATTATCTCTACACATTGCTGTTGCAGTAGAATCCATTACTTTTAAATCTTTTTCTAATACTTCCATATATGATACTTCATCATATTTTTTAGCGGTTTTATCAATTTTTGGATCTGCTGTATATACTCCATCTATGTTTTTTCCTAGTAATATTATATCTGCATTTATTTCTGTTGCTCTTAATACTGCTGCTGTATCTGTTGTAAAATATGGATGCCCTGTGCCACAAGCAAATATAACTACTCTACCTCTATTTAAATGTTTTTCTGCTTTTCTTTGTATAAATGGCTCTGCAATTTCTCTCATTTCTATTGCTGTTTGTAATCTTGAATATATTCCTCTTGCCTCTAATGCATCTAAAAGTGCTAATCCATTCATTGCAGTAGCTACAATTCCCATATAGTCTGCTGTTGTTCTTTGCATCTGATGTCCGTCTCTACCTCTCCAAAAGTTTCCTCCTCCAACTACAATTGCAACTTGAACTCCCATTTCAACTATTTCTTTTATCTTATCACATATTTTTCCTACTGTTTGTGCATCTACTCCTGTACCTTTTTCTCCTGCTAATACTTCTCCACTAAGTTTTAGTAATACTCTTTTATATTTTGGTTGTGCCAATTTTTCCACTCTCCCTTTTTTAAGATTTATAGACATTTTATCATAAATTTTGAAAAAGTACAGTATTTTTTAAGAATTTCTTAATTTTTTAAAGCTTTTATTTTATCTTGTATATTTTTAAAAATTTTACAAATACTACTAAAAATCGAAAGGAGCATTTATGAATTTTAAAAATATATTATCATCATTATTTACTTACACACCAAAAGAAACTTATAATTTTATACTTTTAGAAAAATCAAATAGTAAAACATCTATTAATCACAGTGAAGAAAATATTTTAAATACGAAAAAAATTTTTCCAACAGTATCTATAAATTTAGAATATGTTAAATCAAAATATAATTCTATGATTAATAGTGATATAGTTATAAGAGAATTTATAATAAATGTGCGTGGAAAACAATATTCAGCCTTTTTACTATATATTGATGGAATGATAAACACAGATATTATGAACAGGTTTGTTATAGAACCACTAATGCTTAGAAATAAAAGTAATTTGTTTGATGGAAATCATGATAGAATTATATCAGAAGCAGTTGCAAATAATATAACTGTAAGAAAGGTAAAAAAATTTAATCTTCCCGAATATATCATGAATTGCTTAATGCCTCAAAATACCGTTAAACAGTATTCAGAATTTGAAAAAATTTTTAATGATGTAAATTCTGGTAACTGTGCTTTATTTATTGATACTTTAGATGTTGCTTTTGACATAGAGGTAAAAGGCTTTGAAAAAAGGGGAGTTGAAAAACCTCAAAATGAAATTGTTGTAAAAGGTGCTCACGAAGCCTTTGTAGAAAATATTCGTACAAACACATCTTTATTAAGGAGAAGTGTTCATAATGAAAATTTAATTATGGAAAATATAGAAATTGGTAAAATTACCAAAACAAATTGTGCTTTGTGTTATATTAAAAATTTGGCAAATTCTGATTTAGTTGGTGAAATACGTTACCGTTTAAATAATTTACAAATAGATTCTATGTTATCAGGTGGACAGCTTGAGCAACTAATAGTTGACTCCAACTTTTTATCTATGCCACAAATTATCTCAACTGAAAGGCCTGACAAATGTACCAGTTACTTATTAGATGGTAGAATTGTAATTTTAATAAATGGTGTGCCATATGGATTAATTATACCAGCTATTTTAACTGATTTTTTATCATCTCCTGATGATAAAAATATGAATACAAGTTTTTCTAATTTCATAAAATTTATTCGTATTTTAGCAGCTGGAATTACTCTTTTACTCCCTGGTATTTATGTTGCAATTTGTAGTTTTCACCAAGAATTATTACCAACTGATTTACTATATTCTATTATAGTCTCAAGAGAAAATGTACCATTTCCAGTAATACTAGAAATTTTACTTTTAGAAATATCATTTGAATTAATAAGAGAAGCTGGTTTAAGAGTTCCTAGTCCTATTGGTCCTACAATAAGTATTGTAGGTGCTTTGGTTCTAGGTCAAGCCGCCGTTTCTGCTGGAATTGTAAGTCCAATTTTAATCATAGTTGTTGCTATTACAGGTATTGCATCATTTGCAGTTCCTGATTACTCATATAGTTTTCACTTAAGATTATATAGATTTATCTTTATATTTCTAGGTTATTGTTGTGGATTTTTAGGTATTGGACTAGGTTTATTTGTATATATTTCTCTTCTTTGTAATACAAATTCTTTCGGAATACCATATACTTCAGGTATCTCTCCATTTGTGTACACACCTGGACATTCTTACTTCTTAAAACCTATATGGAAAAGAGATTTAAGATCAAATTATTTAAATCCAAAAAAAGAGAGACGCCAAGAAAAAATCGCTATGAAATGGAAATATCCATTTTCTAAGGAGGATGATATTAAATGACAAATACCAAAATTTCATCTATAGAAGCCATAATGCTTATTTTAACAATCTTTGTTTCTCATACTATCGTATCTCTGCCTCAAAATTGGATAAGTAATCAAAAATCTGCAATTATACTTAATCTAATTTATGTTGGTATTATAGCCATGTTACTAGTTTACGTTATTTACCGTCTATTCAAAAATTTTTCTTCTTTAGATATTGTAGATATTTCTGAATATTTAGGTGGTAAAACATTAAAAAATATTATTGGAGGAATTTTTATTGGCTACTTTACTATAAGTGCAAGTATTTTACTTAGGGAATTTTGTGAATCACTTCGTGTTATATTTTTCCCAATGACAGATGTTATTTATATTATTATTCCTTTTGTTATTGCCATGTTCATAAATAATAGTGTATCTTTTGGTAGCAATGTTAAAACAATTTCTATTGTTTTACCTCTAGTTCTTTTTAGTATTGTATTTTTATTTTTTGCAAATTTTGAAAATTTCTCTTTTGAAAGGATGTTTCCCATTTTAGGAAAAGGGTTTTTTAACACATTTATTTTAGGTCTTGGTAATATAACCGCCTTTGGTGGAATATCATGTATATATTTTTTACCACCTTTTTTAAAAGAACCTAAAGAATTTAAAAAAATATGTTTAACTTCTATTATTATTGGGCTTTTATACTTTATCTTTTGCGTTTCTACAATATTATTTATGTTTTCATTTTTTACTGAAGCTGATGAAAAATTACCACTTTACTTTGCAGCTCGACACATTGAATTTGGAGTATTTTTTCAAAGATATGAGTCATTATTTATGCTTATTTGGATTTTGGAAATCAGCTGTTACCTAATGGTTGCAAACAGATTTTCCATGAATGTTTTTCAAAAAATGACAAATCTAAAAAACACAAAATATTTAGCCTTTATATTTCCTATAATTATTTTTGGAATCTCACTTATTCCTAAAAACTACGCAATTATTAGGTTTTTTGAGGCACAAATATACTCTTATTTAATATTATTTATAGTTTTTATTTTAAGTATTGGCATTCTGATTTTTGCAAATTTAAAGAAAAAGAAAGAGAGGGAATTAAATGCGTCTTAAAATTTTAGCTTGTGTTATAATTTTTGTTATATTAACAGTTGCTTTTTCAACATCATATACAACTGTTAATATTGATAATATAGCTGTTGTAGTTGCTATGGGTATCGATTTAAATACAGATGGAACTTTAAAAGTTTGTTTCCAATTTACTAATCCATCTTCCATATCTGAAAATGGTTCTTCTGAACAATCTTCTTCAATAATAAAAACTGTTACTTCTACATCTATAAATTCTGCTATAAATGTTATGAATAGCAATATAGGTAAAGAGTTATCTTTATCACATTGTAAACTAGTTGTTTTTTTTGAAGATATGGCAAAAAAAGGTATAACAAATGAAATTTATACCCTAATTAATAACGCACAAATTAGACCATCTACAAATATAGTTATAAGTAAATGTCCTGCCGAATATTATATATCCAATTCTGAACCTCTCCTAGAAAATTTAATTTCCAAATACTATGAACTTTTTCTAAATTCGAGTCAATATTCAGGTTACACTTGTAATGCTACAATTGGTGACTTTTTTGACAAAATGCTTTGTAATTCTTGTACACCATATGCTATTTTAGGAGGGATTAATTTCCAACTACCTAATAATACAAACGATGCATTTACTACAATAGAAGCTAATTCTATATCTAATTCAAGTAATTTAGGAGGCAAAACAAGTTCTGAAAATATTGGATTAGCAGTTTTTAATAAAGGTTCTATGGTGGGTGAATTAAATGCAATAGAAACATTATCTTTTATGTGTATAACCGATCAAATAAATGGTTTCTTAATTACAATGCCTGACCCTTATAATGAAGAAAATTATATTGATGTTTATTTAACACCCACTAGAAAAACTAAATTTGATGTTTCTTTTGTAAATGGTTCTCCTTTTATAAAATTAGATTGTAACTTTAAAGGACAAATCTATTCCATGACAAGTGAATCAAATTATTTAAAACCTGAAGTCTTAGAAGATGTCTCAAATGCATGTAACAACTATATGAAATATATTATCACAGAATTTTTATATAAAAGTGCTAAAGAATTTAATGCAGATATTGTAGGAATTGGAACACATTCTTTAAAATCTTTTTTAACATTTGATGAATATGCAGATTACAATTGGCTAGAAAATTACAAAAATAGTTTTTTTGATGTTAATATAGATGTTAATGTTAAATCTGCTTCATTATTAAGTAATTCTTAAAATTTTAATATGAAAGGAAAAAATTATTATGCAGATATTTTTTAATTTATTGTTTTTAATATTTTCTACTTTTCTTTTTATTAGATGTGTTGCATATGGTATATTTGAAATTAATCAAAATTATAATAAGAATGGTGGTATTTCTTTTATTATATTTTGCTTTATTTCAATATTATTTTCTAATATAGTTATATGGTTTAATTAAATATAATTATAGCAGAACAAATTAACAAAGATCATTAAAATTAATTTTATCTTTGATTTTCGATTAATTTGTTCTGCATATGTTTTATATATAGAATTGTGTTTAATATATTTTCTTTATACTGTTAATATTAGCATTTTTCAAAATCAATTTGTCTAAAAGCTTTATTTGCTGAAATTACCCTTATTTTTATTTTATCACCTATAGAATAGGTTTGTTTTGTTCTCTCTCCTACTAAAATTTTTCTATTTTCGTCATAAATAAAATATTCATTGCCTAAGTTTTCAAATCTTATTAATCCTTCTACAGTATTTGGCAATTCTACAAAAACACCAAATTGTGTCACAGAAGATATAATACCTTCATATTCTTGTCCTATTTTACCTTCCATATATTCTGCTTTTTTCAAGTCTTCACTTTCACGTTCTACTTTTGTTGCAATTTTTTCTCTTTCAGATGACTGTTTAGCACAATATTCTGCCTTTTGCTCATAATCTTCTATCCATTTATCATCTATATTGTAATTACTTTCTAGATATTTTGAAATTACTCTATGTATGAATAAATCTGGATATCTTCTAATAGGTGACGTAAAATGACAATAGTAATTACTTGCTATTCCAAAGTGTCCTAAATTCTTAGCTTCATATCTTGCAACCTTTAAAGTCCTTAATACTAAATTTGAGATTACTTTTTCTTCAGATTTTCCTTTTACTTCTTCTAATAATTTAGAAAATTCTTTTGGATATACCTTATCATTTGTTATTTTTACTTTCATCTTAAAATTAAATAAAAATTTATTCAATTCTTTTACTTTTTCTATATCAGGCTCTTCATGTACTCTGTATATAAATGGTGCTTGTAACCAATAAAATTTTTCTGCTATAGATTCATTTGCAGTTAGCATAAACTGTTCTATTATTTCATTGCTAAAACTAGTTTCATATTTTTCTATATTTGTTACTTTTCCATTAATATCTAAATCTATTTTACTCTCAGGTATTTCTAAATTTAGGTATCCTTGATTCATTCTCTTTTCTTTCAATATTTCGGCTAATTCCTTCATTAATTCAAATTCTTTTAAATACTTTTCATATTTTTTTAGAAGCCTTTTATCTGATTTATCTAATATTTTTTGTACATCTTTATAGTTCATTCTTTCTGTTACATTTATTATAGCTTTATATACTTCTGAAGATATTACTCTACCATTTTTATCTATTTCCATTGTACATGATAATGTAAATCTATCCTCTCCAGCATTTAAACTACATATCCCATTGGATAATTCTCTTGGAAGCATTGGAATTACTCTCCCCAATATATATATACTTGTACCTCTAATTAGTGCCTCTTTGTCAAGAATGCTCCCATCTTTTACATAATAACTAACATCTGCTATATGCACATCAAGCTTATAATTTCCATTTTCTAATTTTGAAACTTTTACAGCATCATCCAAATCTTTTGCATCTTCTCCATCTATAGTAAATATAATATCATCTCTAAGATCTACTCTATTGGGTATATCTTTTTTATCAATTTTGTTACCACATCTTTTTGCTTCTTCAACAACTGGCTCAGGAAATACTGATGGCAAATTATGTTCTTTTATTAAAGATAACATATCTATTCCTGCTTGATTTGGTTCTCCTAGAACTTCTATTATTTTTCCTTCTGCTTTTTTCCCTTTTTGAGGATATTTCGTAATTTGGACCAATACCTTATGATTATTTCTTGCTTTTCCAAAATTTGATTTAGAAATAAATATATCTGTTCCAAAACTTCTATCATCAGGAACTACAAAACCAAATGTTTTATTATTTTGGAATGTTCCAACAACTGTATCTTTTTCGTGTTTAACTATTCTTTTGATTTTTCCTTCTGCATTTTTAATTTTATTTTTTTCTTCCAAAATTTCTATAATTACTCTATCTCCATTTAATGCATTATTAGTATTTTCTTTTGATATATATATTTCATCATCTCTATTTTCTAATTTTACAAATCCAAACCCTCTTTGATTTCTTCTAAATATGCCTTGTTCAAAATCTTCATCAATTATTCTATATCTATTCTTCCTATTTTTACCAATTTTGAATTCCTTTTCCAAATTATCTAATACCTTTTTAAAACTGTCTCTATCTTTTTTTTGTACACCCAAAATAGTAGCTATTTCTTTAGCCTTCATAGGTATATATTTTGGATCTTTCATAAAATCTAAAATAATTTGTTCTTTTTTAGTCATTTGCATTTACTCCTCATTCATATATCTGTATATTATAATTTACAATATTTTAGTTCTTTATAATACAAAAATAGGAGGTTTTTATTTAAAGCCCCCTTTTTTTGTATCATTATACCATATATAATATTCCTAAAACAATTGTTAATATCGCAAATATTACCGCAAGTATTATAGTCCATCTTTTTTGCTTACCTTCTTTTGTTCTGCTCTTGTTTTTTTCATAAAAATTATTTGTTGATGAACCTGTTATTGTTGAAGATAACCCAGTATCTTCTTTAGTCTGAATTAATGCCAATATTATA
This sequence comes from uncultured Clostridia bacterium, assembly GCA_944388755.1. Lineage (GTDB taxonomy): Bacteria > Bacillota > Clostridia > TANB77 > CAG-508 > CAG-269. The sequence continues at coordinate 22,882 of CALXJY010000011.1, forward strand.
ATTGCTATAGCTATTATGAAATATATTACTGTCAAAACTGTTTTTGCAATTTCCATTTTATTTTCTTTCCTCCTATTGTTTCTCGTTTTACTTGTGCTATTTTATCATATAATTTATTAAATTGCAAATATTTTACACATATTTTAGAAATTATTTATTTTTTTCCTCTAACCTGTGGTATTTATTAATACATTCCATCCATTCCAGCTCCTGCACCTTGGTTTCCACAATTACAAGATTTTTCTTCAGGTATATCTGTTACAATACTTTCTGTTGTTAATACCATAGATGCTATTGATGCTGCATTTTGTAAAGCGCTTCTTGTTACTTTTGTTGGATCAACAATTCCTGCTTTTTTCATGTCAACATATGTTTCTGTACTTGCATCAAATCCTGTTCCTACAGGTGATTTTTTTACTTTATCAACTATAACTGCTGGCTCTAAACCTGCATTTATAGCTATTTGTCTTGCTGGTTCTTCTAATGCTTTTAATACTATTTGACCACCTAGTTTCTCACCTGCATCCAAAGTTTCTACAAATTTTTCTACCTTAGGAATAACATTTATTAAAGCTGTTCCTCCACCTGATACTATACCTTCTTCAACAGCTGCTTTTGTTGCAGATAGTGCATCTTCTATTCTTAGTTTTTTGTCTTTCATTTCTACTTCTGTAGCAGCTCCTACTTCTATAACAGCAACTCCTCCTGCTATCTTAGCAAGTCTTTCTTGTAATCCTTCTTTATCATAACTACTTGTTGTTTCTTCAATTTGAGCTTTTATTTGTTTAATTCTAGCTGATATTTTTTCTTTTTCTCCCATACCATCTACAATTATTGTATTTTCTTTTTGTACTTTAACTTGTTTTGCTCTTCCTAATTGTTCAACTGTAACATCTTTTAGTTCTAATCCTAAATCTGATGTTATTACTTCTCCTCCTGTTAAGATGGCAATATCTTCAAGCATTGCTTTTCTCTTATCTCCAAATCCTGGTGCTTTAACAGCAACAACATTTAATACTCCCCTTAATTTATTAAGTACAAGTGTTGATAATGCCTCACCTTCTACATCATCACATATTATTACTAATTTACCTGACTGTTGCATTAATGATTCTAATAATGGTAATATTTCTTGTATATTGCTTATTTTTTTATCAGTAATTAAAATATATGGATTTTCAAAAATAGCTTCCATTTTTTCTGTATCTGTTACCATATATGGAGATACATATCCTTTATCAAATTGCATACCTTCTACTACATTTAATTCTGTATTTGATGTTTTTGATTCTTCAATTGTTATAACTCCATCTTTTGAAACTTTTTCCATTGCTTCTGCAATTAAATCTCCAACTTCTTTATTATTAGCAGATATACTTGCAACTCTTGCAATATCTTCTTTACCATTTACATCTGAACTTATTTGTTTTAGTTCATCAACTGCTACAGTAACTGCTTTATCAATACCTCTTTTCATAGCCATTGGATCTGCTCCTGCAGCAACATTTTTTACACCTTCTTTTATCATACTTTGTGCTAAAACTGTGGCTGTTGTTGTTCCGTCACCTGCAACATCATTTGTTTTTTCTGAAACTTCTTTTACAATTCTAGCACCCATATTTTCATATTTATCTTCTAGTTCTATTTCTTTTGCAATTGTTACACCATCATTTGTAATTAGAGGTGCTCCAAAGCTTTTGTCTAAAACTACATTTCTTCCTTTTGGTCCTAAAGTCACTTTAACAGTATCTGCTAATTTATTAACTCCTTCTAATAAAGACTTTCTAGCTTCTTCTCCAAATTTAATTTGCTTTGCCATTTTATATCATTCCTTTCTTATTTTAGTCCATTTAGGACAATTCTGATTAGTTTATTATTCTACTATTGCTAGTATATCATCTTGTTTTATTATTATATATTCTATACCTTCATATTTTACTTTTGTTCCTGCATATTCACTTATTATTACATTGTCACCTTTTTTTACATGCATTTCTTGTAATTTTCCATCTGTTTCTTTACCTGGACCTACTTCAATTACTTCTGCAATTTGTGGTTTTTCTTGTGCTGAACTTGATAATATTATTCCACTTTTTGTAGTTTCTTCGCCTTCTTTCATTTTAACTAATACTCTGTTTTCTAATGGTTTAATCATTTTTATTACCTCCTTGTTTTTGAGTACTTTTTAGCACTCTTCTTCTTTGACTGCTAATAATTTATACCTTATTTAATAAAATGTCAATACCCTTTTATTATTTTTCACATAAATTTCACATTTCTCATTATAATAATTTATATTTATTCTTTTTGATTATATTCAAGATTTAATTTTTTATTCAAATGAACAAATCGGAAAGCCTTATAATTTTGCAATAATTTTAATCTTTCTCTTTGGCTTTCCGTTAATTTGTTCTGCGCCAAATTTATGAAATAAATTTGTGTGTAACGTGTTTTATCTATTAGAAAAGTCATACTGACTTTTCTAATAGATAGCAAATCAGAAAGCCTTATAATTTGCAAAAGTTTAACTTTTCTCTTTGCTTTCAGTTAATTTGTTGTGTGCCAAATTTATGAAATAAAATAGATAAGAAAAGTGTGCGTTAGCGAAAGCAAAGCTTTCGACGCACACATGTGCATTTCGCTTCGCGAATATACACAGTCCAAGGTAACTTAACCTTGTTGTATAGTCAAAATCTTTGATTTTTCCTATACAATAAAAAAAGAGGGAATTCCCTCTTTTAAATGTTACATTACAAATCGTTCAACTTCAAACGATTCGTTATTATCACTACCTCTGATGATGCAAACATATATAACATCAGAGAACCGTTCTTCTTTGTAGACACAACCTATTTTAAGGTTCTCTCTATCCGCTATAATTTTTACATTATGCGTAGAAAATAACCCTCCATAGGCCTTTGTAAGAATTTGTGCAACTTTTCTCTTTGTTAATTCCTCAAATAACATTTTTTCTCCTTTCTAGAACTATAAACTAGTTCTAATAAAAAAACAGAATTTTCTACTACATAAATATTTTATCACATTTGGAGATTAAATTCAACTTTTTATTAATTAATATCCTACATTCCCTTTAATTCTTTTGCTTTTTTTACAAGTCCTACAAATAGTGGAGCTGGTTTATTAGGTCTTGATTTTAATTCTGGGTGAAACTGACTTGCTATAAAGTAAGGATGTTTATCTTGTGATAATTCCACAATTTCTACCAATTTACCATCAGGTGATGTACCTGAACAAATTAAACCTGCTTTTTCTAATTTTTCTTTATAATCATTATTATATTCAAAACGATGTCTATGTCTTTCATCTATTTGCTTTGTTTGATACATTTTTTCTGCTAAACTATCCTGTTTTATATTACATGGATAACTTCCTAGCCTCATAGTACCTCCCTTTTTTCTAATTTCTTTTTGTTCTTCCATTATATGTATTACAGGATTTTTTGTTGTTTTACTAAACTCTGAAGAATTTGCATCTTTTAAACCTAATACATCCCTTGCATATTCTACAACAGACATCTGCATTCCTAAACAAATTCCTAAAAAAGGTATTTTATTTTCTCTTGCATATTTAATTGTTTGTATCATACCTTCTATTCCTCTTTCTCCAAAGCCTCCTGGTACTATTATTCCATCAATATCATCTAGTTTTTGACTAACAGTTTCTTTATTTATAGTTTCTGAATCTATCAATTTTATATTTGTATTTACATCATTTTCAAATCCTGCATGTCTTATACTTTCCATTACAGATATGTATGAATCTTCTAATTTAACATATTTTCCAACAATTGCTATGTTTACTTCTTTTTTCTTGTCTATATTTCTTATTTTTTTTATCATATTTTCCCATTTTTCATTATCAGGAATATAATTATCTAATCTTAAATGATTACATACTTCTCTTGCCAATCCTTCTTTCTCTAGCATTAATGGAACTGCATATAAACAATCAGCTGTTTTGTTTTGTATAACACTTGTTTTCCTAACATTACAAAATAATGCTAGCTTTTCTCTAATATTGTCTGGAATATCTTGTTCAGTTCTACATACTAATATATTAGGAGTAATTCCATAACTTTGTAATTCTTTTACAGAATGCTGTGTTGGCTTTGATTTTATCTCATTTGAGCCAAATATGTATGGCAATAATGTTACATGAATATATAAAACATCTTCAGGATTTTTTTCTAATCCAACCTGCCTTATTGCCTCTATAATTGATAATCCTTCTATATCACCAACTGTTCCTCCAACTTCTGTTATTACAATTTCAGTATCTGTATCTTCAAATCCATATATCTTTTCTTTTATTTCATTTGTAACATGTGGTATTACCTGTACAGTCTTACCTAAATAATCTCCCCTTCTTTCTTTTTCTAATACATTCCAATAAATTTGCCCCATTGTAACACTTGAATTTTTAGTCAAATTTTCATTAATAAATCTCTCATAATGTCCTAAATCTAAATCTGTCTCTGCACCATCATCTGTAACAAAAACTTCTCCATGTTCATATGGATTCATTGTTCCAGGATCTATATTTATATATGGATCAAATTTTTGTATTGTAACTTTATATCCTCTATTTTTTAATAATCTACCAAGTGAAGCAGCAGTTATTCCTTTTCCTAATCCTGATACTACTCCACCTGTTACAAATATATATTTTGTATTCATTTTTACTCACATACCTTTCTTAATATGTAGCCATAATAATTGTCTTATTAATATTTAATTATTATTCTGCTGAAGAAGAATAATAATTTTCATAGAACCATGTCATATAATCAAATGGTTCTAGTGTATTTGGTAAACCATAATCTGATCCATATGTTTCAACAGTTATAGATTTTACTACAGGAGGATTTACAGGTGTGCTTACCTCTGTATTTTCATCAGGTGATTCTACATCATCACCTGCTGTAACCTCTACTTCTTCTATTTTATGTACTACATCCATTCCTTCTATTACTTTTCCAAAAGCTGTGTATTGACCATTTAGGCTAGTATTTGCTTTTGTCATTATAAAGAATTGTGAATTTCCTGAATTATATGATTCCTCAGCTAAGTCAGGAGAATATTGTGTATAATCTCCTCTTGCTACTCCTAAAACACCTTCCTCAAATTTTATAGTATTATTTACACCATTTGCGATAAATTCGCCTTTTATAGTATAATCTTTATCCTCTCCACCATCTTTTAAATCACTTATTTTGGCACCTGTTGTTCCATCTCCATCTTTACTTCCTGTTTGTATCATAAAATCTTTTACTATTCTATGAAATTTCGTACCATTATAAAATCCTCTGTTAGCTAGTGCTATAAAATTTGCAACAGCTTCAGGAGCCTGATCAGGATATAGTTCCATTTTTATTGTTCCAAAATTTTCTACTTCCATTGTTGCTATTGGATTTTTTACATCCATTGTTGCCTTTTTGTAATATCCATAACCTATCCATGCTATTAAAACTATAATAATTAAACATGCTACACACCATAAAATTGTTTGTACTTTTTTCATTTTCATCTTTCCTTATATAATATATTTAGGTTTTTTATGGATTTACCTATAAACCATTTTTTAACTAAATAATTACATTATCAAATACAAATTGTTCTTGCATTCTTCTTAAAGCTTGCTTAATTGTTCTTGCTCTTACTTCTCCTATTCCATCTACCTCATCTAAACTTTCTATATCAGCTGCTAAAATATGTTGAAAAGATTTATATGATGATACCAAATTTTCGACTATATTACTTGGCATTCTAGGAATTTTATTTAAAATTCTATATCCTCTTGTATAAACACCTACTTCATCATAATTATCAAAGTTTTCATATCCTAGAACTTTGGCAATTACTAATTCTTTAGTTAATTCTTCGTATGGTATCTCAGATATTTCTTCCATTACCATCTCAGGTGTTCTCTTCTTTTTACTTACTGCTAAATAATCTTTTATTATTAATAATTCCTCTTTTTCTACACCACCAATCAGTTCTTCCAATTGCATCTTTACTAGTCTTCCATCACTTCCTAGTTCATAGATTTGACTTTGTATATCTTGTACAATTCTCATAACCATTTCAGCCCTTTGAACAGCTACTATAACATTTTCAAGTGTAACTATATCATTAAATTCATATTCATTTAATATATTTAACTTATTGTCAAATACTTTTTTATATCTTTCTAGTGTTTGTACTCCTTGATTTGCCTTATTTAATACTACATCTGTATCTTCTAATATATATCTTTCATTTCCCTTAAATATTGTTATTATATTTCTTCTTTGTGATATACTTATAACTAATTCTCCTGTTTGCTTTGCTGTTCTTTCAGCTGTTCTATGTCTTGTTCCAGTTTCAGTTGTTTCTATTTCTCTTGATGGTATTAATTGTGCATTTGCAAATAATATTTTTTTCAAATCTCCACTTAATATTATGGCACCATCCATCTTAGCAAGCTCATATAATTTTGATGATGAGTAATCTTCATTTATCGTAAAACCACCATCTACAATTTCTTTAATAATATCGTTTTTGTCTGTAATTAGCAATAATGCCCCTGTTTTTGCCCTTAATATATTTTCTAATCCATCTCTTATAGGTGTTCCTGGAGCTATAATTTTTAAAATTTCAGTGATTACACTTTCTTTGCTTTTTCTCAAAATAAGTTCCTCCTCTTTAACCACATATTAAATTATTCCGACTTTTATCATTGCTTGTTTTACATCCTTGACTCCTATTATATCTAATTTATATTTATCTTTCAATAGTTTTTTATTACTTTCCGGAATTATTGCACTTTTAAATCCTAATTTTTCTGCTTCTTTAAGCCTTTTTTCTATCATATTTATTCTTCTTACTTCTCCAGTTAGTCCGACTTCTCCTATTATAACACAATCTTTTGGAATTGGTTTATTCTTAAATATTGATGAAACAACCAATATAATTCCTAAATCTATTGATGGCTCATTTAATTTTAAACCTCCTACTACATTAACATAAACATCCTGATTTCCTAACATCATCCCTGTTTTTTTCTCTATTACGGCAATTAATATAGCTAAACGATTGAAATCAATACCATTAGCTGTTCTTTTTGGATAATTACTTACTGTTTGTGTTGTTAATGCCTGTAATTCAACCAAAATAGGTCTTGTTCCCTCCATACAAGAGACTATGCATGATCCTGAAGGATTGTCTTCTCTTTCTGATATTAATACATCAGATGGATTAGCAATCTCACACATTCCTTCTTCTTTCATTTCAAACATTCCTATTTCATTTGTGGAACCAAAACGATTTTTTACACCTCTTAATATTCTGTATGAAAAATATCTTTCACCTTCTAAATATAAAACTGTATCTACCATATGTTCTAATACTCTTGGTCCTGCAATATTTCCATCTTTTGTAACATGTCCTATTATTATTGTTGTAATATCCCTAGATTTACATATTCTCATAATTTGAGATGTTATTTCTCTAACTTGACTTACACTTCCTGCTGCAGCAGATAATTCATCTGAATACATTGTTTGTATTGAATCTATTATAACAAGTTTTGGCTGTACTTCTATTATAGCTTCATTTACAATATCTATATCTGTTTCTCCTAAAAATAGGATGTCATCATTTTTTATGCCGTAATCTATCTGCTCTTAATTTTATTTGTTCTGCAGATTCTTCTCCTGATACATATAACACTTTTCCTTGCCCTTGTACCTTATCACAAATTTGTAGAATTAATGTTGATTTTCCTATACCTGGTTCTCCTCCAAGAAGTATAAGAGAACCTTTTACTAGACCTCCACCTAGTACTCTGTCTAACTCATCAAATCCAGTTGATGTTCTAAGTGCTTGTTTAGCTTCATATGTATTTAATTTCTGTGGCTTTGTTTTTTCTTTTTTTTCTTTATTAGTACCTGTTTTAGTTTCTATTATCTTTTGTTCAAAAAAAGTATTCCAACTGTTACATGCTGGGCATTTTCCTATCCATTTTGTTGATTCATATCCACATTCATTACATACAAATATAGTTTTATTTTTCATCTATAATCATATTCCTTTCTAGAATCTTAAATATTTTTTCGTTTACTTTTTACATAATATATAACATCAAATTATATATTATTCCCTAATATAGAAAAAAGTATAGCATAATCCTTATTATTTTGCTATACTTTACTTTAAAATTCACACAATCATTACACATCAACCTTATTATACATTGTTTTTCTTTTTTCCAAAACTTACTTCTTGGAATAAAAAGTCATGCACTTTTTCCCAAGTAATTTCTTGGTGTAAAAAATCATTTATTTCATTTTCTATCTTTTGTTGTTTAGGTGTTAAATTTACTTTAATTTCTTTATTCCAATCTATTTCTTGTAACCAAAAGTTTTTGAATTTTTGCCAAAACCCAAATTTTACAGGTAAGTTTTTATTTCTAATTGTTCCTGCTTCTTGCACTACATTTTCTTGATTATTATTTTCAATATTATTTTGTCCATTTTCTGTTCCGAATTCAATTCCACCAAAAACTCCTGATACTTTGTTTTCTTCACCAAATTCAGCCATAAATTTTTCCTCCTTTGTAGTTTATTTCTTACTTCTATTTATTTATACTATATTTAATAAAATTAATCAAGTATTTTTTTGTTTTTTTATATTAAGTTTTTATTACCTAAATATTACATTTTTGTTACATTTAAATAACAAATGGAAATTTCGTGAATATTATACTTATAAATTCGTATATAACTAAATGTGTAAAAGATTTTTACTTAGCTATAATATAATGATCTCTTGCCTCTACAATTTCTACATTTTCTATTGTATTTTCCTTTTGTTTGGCACTTTCTTTCTGTTGTTCTACTAATATATAGTTCTTTGTATGCCCTTTATATATCCCTTGCTTTTCTTCTTCCCACAATACTTCTACTTCATTTCCTATATATTCCTTGTTATATTCTTCTTCATTTTTATCTGATAATTCAATTAATTTTCTACTTCTTTCTTCTTTAATCTGTGGTAATATTTGTCCTTGCATTTTTTCGGCTAAAGTTCCTTTTCTTGGTGAATACTTAAATATGTGCATTTTATAAAATTTAATTTCTTTTAAAAATTCATAAGTTTTTCTAAATTCTTCTTCTGTCTCTTGTGGAAACCCCACTATTATATCTGTCGTAAGATTGGCATTTTTATATGTTTTCCTTATAATTTCTACAATTTCTTTGAATTGTGCTGTTGTATATCTTCTATTCATTCTTTTTAGCGTTTCATCACAACCACTTTGTAGTGATAAGTGAAAATGTTCACATATTTTTTCAAGTTTTGATAGTCTTTGTATAAATTCATGTGTTATTAATAATGGCTCTATTGAACCTAGCCTTATTCTTTGTATTCCATCAATTTTGTTTATCTCTTCTAATAAATCTATCAATTCATACTTCTCATCAAAATCTTTCCCATATGAAGCAATATGTATTCCTGTTAAAACTACTTCTTTGATTCCTTTTTTAGAAATTTGTGTTATTTCAGATATTACATTTTGAGGATTTCTACTCCTAACTCTTCCACGTGCATATGGTATTATACAATATGAACAAAATCTATCACATCCATCTTGAATTTTTATAACTGCTCTTGTTTTTTCTGTATATGTAATTGTTCCAAATTCTGAAAATTCATTTTTTTTATTATTTTCATCTTTTTTAATATCTTGTAGTAAGTTATCACAATGTTTTACAATATCTACTTTTTCACTATTACCTAATGTCAAATCTATTTCTTTCATCTTTTCTACTTCATTTTTTGCAACTTCTACATAACAGCCTACTGCAATTATTTTGGCTTGGGGATTTATTTCTTTTACTTTTCTTATCATCTGTCTTGATTTTCTATCAGACATATTTGTTACAGTACATGTGTTTACTATATAAATATCTGCTTTTTCATGATGTTCAACTATTTTATATCCGCCTTCTATTAATTTTTGTATCATTGCATTTGTTTCATATTGGTTTACTTTACACCCCAATGTTATAAATGCTACTGTTTTCATATAAATTATCCCTTTCCTTTCAAATCATGTTAGTCACTCGATAGAAATTTATAGTATCTCTTTAAAAAAACGGGACAGCTCGAAGCTTGCCTCGTTCTTTCTTATCTTCTTGACCTTGCATCTAGTACATCTAAATTTTCTAAAGCTTTACCTGTTCCCAATGCTACACATGATACTGTATCTTGTGCTATCATAACATTAATTCCTGTTTTTTCCTGTAATAATTTATCTAAACCATCTATTAAGCAACCTCCACCTGTCATATATATACCTTTGTCACTAATATCTGCTGCAAGTTCTGGTGGAGTTTTTTCAAGAACACTATGAACACTGTCTACAATCATCATCGCAGGTTCAATAAGTGCTTCTAACATTTCACTTGAGTGTATTGTAACAGTTTTTGGTAAACCTGTAGATAAATCACGTCCTCTGATATCCATTTCAGCATCTTGAATTTTAGGATACACACATCCAATATTTACTTTCAAGTCCTCTGCTGTTCTTTCACCTATTGCAATATTATGTTTTTTCTTTATATATTTAACTATAGCTTCATCAAATCTATCACCTGCTACTTTCAAAGATGTACTAACAACTGATCCACCAAGTGATATTACTGCAATATCTGTTGTTCCTCCTCCAATATCTACTACCATATTTCCACAAGGTTTTGCAATATCTATTCCTGCTCCAATAGCTGCTGCAATTGGTTCTTCTATTAAATATACTTTTCTTGCTCCTGCTTGTGTTGCAGCATCTATTACTGCCTTTTTTTCTACCTCTGTTACTTGTGAAGGTATACAAATCATAATTCTAGGTGCAAATATAAATTTTCCACATACTTTTGCAATAAAATGTTTTAACATTTTCTCTGTAACAGTATAATCTGAGATTACTCCGTCTCTTAAAGGTCTTGTTGCTACAATATTTCCTGGTGTTCTTCCAAGCATTCTTCTAGCCTCTCCTCCTACTGCTAATACATCTCCTGTATTATTATCAACTGCTACTACTGATGGTTCTCTTAGTACTATTCCTTTTCCTTTTACATATACAATTACTGTTGCAGTACCCAAATCTATTCCTACATCTTGTCCAAATTTAAACATTTTTACTCCTCCACATAGTGTTTTATTACAAATATATTTCAATTATATTACAAAAGTTTAAATTTATCAATACTTAAAACTAGATTTTTTTAGTTTTATATTTTTTGTATATTTCTTTCATTATTGGTAGTAGTTCTTCTTTACTTATATTTTGCTTTTCCATTAGAAGTTTAATCCATAATCACAACAAGTAGTGTCTAATACTATATTATTCTTCTATTGTTATATTTGAATTTGATGATTTTGTACTATACAAATTATTTAATTCTGCACATGTACTATCTCTAGAAATAGCTAAACCACTTCCAGTCGTTGATGTTCCTCCAAAGCATCCCTCATAATCTTTATAGTCGTGATCATTATAAGTATATACAATTTTCCCACTTAAATTCGCATTTATCTGTATTATTCCTGTTAAATTACTACAATTATAAAATGTTTGCATCATATTAGTTACACTATTTGGAATTACCTTTGGAACTGTATTCAATGATGTACATCCATAAAATGTGTTTTGCATATTTGTTACATTATTTGATATTGTTGTTGGTCCATTTACCAATGATTTACAATTATAAAACGTTCCTTGCATAGTAATTACACTATTTGGTATAATATTTTGAAAAGTTTCTCATTTGCATATCTTTCTTTAGTTTGATAATCAATTGATTGTTAGTCATCAAAAAAACCTCCTATTTAATATATTTGTAACTTCTAAGTTACATAATCTATATTATACATGAGGTTTTTTATTTTTTCAAATTTATTCATTCGAGCCATTGCTGCTTCGCAGCAATTTAGTACATATCTTTCAGCAAATTATTTACATTCTCTTTACTATTTTTGCTATTTAGTACTTATAAATATAAAGTGATACGAAAACCAGCTCCCTCGTTACTAACAGATGGGCGGAAATCATTACGGTAAGAAGCTGGACGAAGATCCTGTATAGAATAGCCTCCTCCTCGAACGATTCGAGTAAGGGTATTATAACATTCCATTGTCCATTCATTTATATTGCCTGCTAAATCATAGATATTGTTGACACAATTACTTTTATTGTTATCCACATCAATTCCTGTTTTATGAATTGTGTCTCCAGAGTTATCACCATACCATCCCATTCCTGTACTATCTTGGATATATTTTGTTAAACTTCCTGTTGCATTTGGATTTTCTATATTTTCCATCCATTTCATCACTGCATCCCACTGTACTCCATAGATTAATGTACTAGTAACACTTGCATAATTATTTGCTGTATCAAAATTTCTGGCAAGTTCTACTGCTCCTCCTGTTATTCCATCAGTTTCTTGCATTTCTCCATTTGCTGACCATGGTATATTATTGCAAGCATCTGTTCCTTTTTTTATAACAATATTTCCATCACTATCTTTTCCTGCCTCATATCTTCCGATATAGAACCCTCCATATTCTGCTACACTTGCATACATTTCTTGTGCTTCTACTTGGGTTGTTGCTGTTTCTGTAACTTTACTATTTTTCCCTGTACTATTTGCTTCTCCACAGGATGATAAATATGATTGCAAACTTCCATTATAATATCCTTCTCTTCTTATAAAATCACTATAATTATCTACTGGCACCCATACAAATTGATTTCCTTGTTTTGAATTATCTAGGTTATCTTCTTCCACATCTGAAATAACCAATCCTGTATCTCTAGTTCCTCCTACATAATAAAATCCGTCTGGTATGATTACTCCATCTACAACACTTTCTCCTGTATTATCTCCGATATTAACACTTCCATCTCCATTTATTGTCACATCATATCCATCTACGGTTACGGTTGCTGATAGCTTTTCTATTTTATTATCCTCTGATATAGGATTTCCCTTATATGTTAGATTATTTATCTTTTTTAATTCATTATTTAAATCATCATAATTGATTTTTCCATTTTCTACCATACTTGCTGCTACTGCCAATTTTACTTGTTCTTCTACATTTGCTTGTTTTGTTTTTT
>CALXJY010000012.1 GCA_944388755.1 uncultured Clostridia bacterium
GCAATAATTTTAACTTTTTTCTTTGGCTTTCCGTTAATTTGTTCTGCGCCAAATTTATGTAATAAATTTGTGTGCAATGTATTTTATCTATTAGGAAAGTCAGTATGACTTTCTTTTGAAAATAAAATTTTATTTTCACTTTAAGTTGCGCAACTTAAAGTTTCATATTATTTCCTAATAGATAAAAAAGAGTTAAGTCCATAAAAAAACTCAACTCTTATCTTAATTTATTAATAATTTTCAGCTTTAATTTCAAAATATGCTTTTGGATGACTACATACTGGACAAATTTCAGGTGCTGATTTTCCTATAACAATGTGTCCACAGTTTCTACATTTCCATATTCTGTCACCATCACGACTAAATACTAGTCCACCTTCTACATTTTCTATTAGTTTTTTATATCTTTCTTCATGTTCTTTTTCTATTTTTGCAACTTCTGAGAATAGATATGCTATATGGTCAAATCCTTCTTCTTTTGCTTCTTTTGCCATTCTGTCATACATATCTGTCCATTCGTAATTTTCTCCTTCTGCTGCCATTTGTAAGTTTTCAAGTGTTGATTTTATTTCTCCTCCTTGTAGTAGTTTAAACCACATTTTAGCATGTTCTTTTTCGTTTGCTGCTGTTTCTTCAAATATTGCTGCTATTTGTTCATATCCTTCTTTTTTTGCTTTACTAGCAAAATATGTATATTTATTTCTTGCTTGAGATTCTCCTGCAAATGCTTCCATTAGGTTTTTTTCTGTTTTTGATCCTTTTAATTCCATTTTATTACCTCCTATTTTTCTTTTCCATTATTCTATAATACAAAGTAAAAAAAGTCAAGATTTTTTAAAAAAGGAATAGACATTTGTTTTTTTTTGTGTTATTATTATATAGTACTTTTGCCGGTGTGCTGGAATTGGTAGACGGGGCAGACTCAAAATCTGTTGTCTTAAGTGGCGTGTGGGTTCGAGTCCCACCACCGGCACCAAAGGACAATATCGTCGCACCAGACGAAAAAACGATTAAATCGACTGTGAAAGGTCGATTTTTTTCGTGCCTAAGTATTGAAATTTTCGGAAAGGTGTGATATTATGTTAAACATAATCAAGAAACAAATCAATATTAGTAAAGAACTAAATTCTAAAATTGAGTGGGCGTGCCAATTAAAACTAAAAGGAAAGGAAAAACCTAAAATTTATCAAGGCTCATTAAGAGTTATTGAACATAGCAATTTAGCATATGTAGAGCCCCATAGATTAGTGATTAAAAATAATCTTTATTTATTCTTTAATGAACACGATTATTTTTATGTGAATGATTTGAGAAACAAATATCCGTTATCTCAATTAAAAGATTACATAGCAAGGCATTGATAATTTTAGAGTTTTTAAAAAATTATACTATATTGGTTTATTTGTGATATTAAAAATAAGTTAATATAAATAAATTATAAGATTCTAAAAGTGTCAATAGTCAAATGCTAATTGCAAATTGCTATGTGACACTTTTTTCAAGTGCCTTTCTATCATCAATTTTGGAAGGAGGATATTTAATAATGAATGATGAAAAGAAAGTAGCAGGAATTTATAACCAGTATAAAGGCTATGTAAATGAAAATAAATATACTACCCTATATAATCAAATACAAAACTTTATATTAGCATTAGAAGAAGTTTATCTTATACCACAAAAGTCAAAAAATGTTAGTGGGTGGTAATCAATTATGGCAGTGACAAAAATATGGAAAGTAAAAGATAGACTAGATATTACAATAGATTATGCAGTTAATGGAGAAAAAACAGAAGAAAAATTATATGTATCAGGTATAAATTGTATGCCTGATACATCATACCGAGAAATGATAAATGTAAAAAAGCAATTTTTCAAAGTAGATGGAATACAATGCTTTCATGCAGTACAATCTTTTGTAAAAGGAGAAATAAGCCCACAGCTAGCACACGAAATTGGTATGAAACTTGCTGAAGAATTATGGGGAGATAAATTTCAAGTAGTAGTTACAACACATTTGAATACAGATAATTTGCATAACCACTTTGTTCTAAACTCTGTTTCCTTTTTGGATGGTAAACGATTTTGTAATACGAAAAAAGATTATGCAATAATGAGAAAAACATCTGATAGACTTTGTGAAGAATATGGATTAAATGTACTATCACAAGAAGAAAAATACAATAGGTATGCTACTAGCAGTTTATATAAGGAACTTATGAAAGATTCTATTGATTATGCAATAGTAAATGCAAAAGATTATAATGAATTTGTAAAGATACTTCAAGATTTAGGCTATGTGATTACAGACAAAAATGAAACCTTATCTATAAGGCGTGACCCGTACAAAAGAAACACAAGAATTGAAAGGCAATTTGGAAGCAAATATTCAAGAGAAAATATTTACAAAAGAATATTAGAAACACAACCACTATCCCCCTATTCTTCTACCCCTATGGTGCTAATTACTAGAACTTATGAAAATTACAATAAACACAAAGAAAAACATTATAAAAATAAAGGCTCTATTGGCTATCTTATGTACCAATATGAGAAATTATTTGGTATCAATACAGAAAACACCTTAAAATCGAAAATTACAAGAATGACCCCAAAATTAATAGCAGAACTAAAACAACTGGATGAGTTTTCTAATCAAGCAAGATTTTTGGCAAGGTATAATATAAATACGAGTCAAAACTTATTAGAATTTGAAAAGTTAGCTTATGAAAAAGTTAATCCATTAAAAAGCAAAAGAGAAAATCTTTGGAAAAAGCATAAAAGAGCTAAAACAAACGAAGAAAAACAAACAATAGAAAATGAAATTATACAGATTTCAAAGCAAATTACTCCTATTACAGAAGAAATAAAGCTTTGCAATAATATAATGCAAAGAGTAGATAAAATTAAGCAAGTTCAATTGCATGAACAAATAGAACAGGAAAAATCACAATTTGAAAAAGAACAGAAAAAGAATACAAAAAACAGAAACAAAGCAAGGTAGAAATATCTTAATCTGCTCATCAAAATAAAAACAAATATTCGCAAAAAGTCTTGCAATTTATAGAAAATTATAATAAAATAAGACATATTGAGAAATGGAGATGATTTTCAATGAATAAATTAGAAAAAAATGAAAGTTATAATAATAAAACTTTTGAAGATATAAAACACATTGATGAAAATGGAATCGAATTTTGGTATGCCAGAGAACTAATGAATTGCCTTAATTATAGTAAATGGAGTAATTTTAAAAAAGTTATTTCTAAAGCTATGGAGTCCTGCAAAAATAGTGATATGTCTGTGTTTGACCATTTTGCCGACGTCGGCAAAATGGTACAAATAGGTTCTGAAGCACAAAGAGAGCAACAAGATTATAAATTAACTCGTTATGCTTGCTATTTAATAGCACAAAATGGAGATTCTAGAAAAAAGGTTATTGCTCTTGCACAAACTTATTTTGCAGTTCAAACTAGAAAACAAGAAATTAATGAAAAAGAATATAGCGAATTAACAGAAGATGAAAAAAGATTTTATCAAAGGAATTTAACTAGAAAAGGAAATTACTCACTTAACCAAACTGCTAAAAATGCAGGCGTAAAAAATTTTGATAGATTTCATAATTCAGGTTATAAAGGCTTATATAATGGAGAAACAGCTGATGACATTGCTAAAAGAAAAGGATTAAGATACAGAGAAGATATTTTAGATAATATGGGAAGTGAAGAACTTGCAGCAAATCTTTTTCGTATTACCCAAACCGAATCAAGATTAAAAAAAGATAATATTTGTAGTGAAAAAGAAGCCAATAAAACTCATTATAATATTGGCAAGAATATAAGAGAAGTAATTGCAAAAAATGGTGGTACTATGCCAGAAGAATTACCTACACCTAAAAAAAGTTTGAAACAATTAGAAAAAGAAAATAAGAAAAGTTTGAAAAATAAATAAGAAAATTCGATATTGCAGATAATCAAATCTATGAAAATACTTGAAATTAACATAAAATTCTGATATAATCACCTCGTAAATGCCAAATTTAGGTATTTTATTATTCCTGTTTCACAACATGGGAATACAATCAAAAACAAAAATATTGACAGGAGGGTAAAAATGAAGTACATGTCACCATGGATATTTACTACTAATCAGTGTAATCTTCGGTGTCCATACTGTTATGTCAAGTGGAATGACAATAAAATGTCAAAAGAAACTTATGACAAAATTAATAGTACATTCTTAGGAATGTTGGACAGAGGAGAACTTGATTTTGTAGTGTATCGGCTTGCAGGCGGAGAACCCACACTCGTTTTTAACGAGTGGAAAGGATTTGTTGAAGATTTTCTTGCTAATTGTGATTCAAAGGGTTTTGTTAGTATCATTACTAACTTGACCATATTGATCGATGATATGTTGGAGTTCTTCGAAAAGCATAAAGACAGAATTGGATTTGGAGTTTCCTTAGATGGTTATTCCTATTCCAAACCGTTTATCAATGGTCAAAGTTCAGCAGAAATCGTAAAAGCAAACATTGACAAGTTGCTGGAAATTGGTATTAAGAATATCGACATTTCAACTGTTGTAGATGCTAATAGTTTTGGGGATGTAGATGTTTTAGCTGAATGGATTTCGCAAAGAAATTTGGGGTGGGGTGTTTACCTTGACCATTTCTTCTGTGGCGAAATTGATTACGATGTCATTTGTAATAAAATGAAACAAGTGGTAAGCGTATTAGGGGCTAATCATTTCGACATTTATCATCGATTTAAGTTTAACAACATAAAAATCGATACCAATTATGAGGGGTGTACGGCAGGAGAAAAATTGATTACCATAGGAGTAGATGGAAATATTTATCCCTGCCAGACACTTGTTAATGAAGAACCAATTTGCAATATTTTTTCTTGTGATGATATTATCCAAGCTTTAAGAGAACAAAAAGCATATAAGATTGGATATAACTATGCATTACCTGAAAAATGTGAAGGTTGCTCTATTGCAGAAATATGCGGTGGCGGTTGCAAAATGCACAATAAAGAAATTAACAAAAACTTTACTTGTGACATCATGAAAACCGTTATACTGTATATGATAAAAACTATCTTAAATGAAGGAGGAACAGAATATGCCAAGTTGTGATGGTTCTAACTGCGGTGCATGCGCATGTGCTTGCGATTCTTCTTTTGAAAGAGAGAATAGAAATTTGCAAGCAGAAAACGAAAGATTGAGAGAACGGCTGAAAAGGCTTGAATCCAGTCTGGAAAAGGAAGTTGAAGACAAAACGGCAAAGAGAATGGCGGAAAAAACTGCTACCATTAAGATGGAAGCTGAACGTTCTGCAAGGGCAAAACTTGAGAGTAAAATCAGACCTCAAGTGGAAGCCGAGGTAAGAAAAACCATCAAAGATGAAATTAGACCTGAGGTTGAAAAAGAGGTCAAAGCCAAAATGATGGAGAAATTTTTCGGGTAATATGTACCAATGGGTGTCTTGTATTGCAGGACACCCATTTACTTGTGAGTATAAACTTTTAGTAGTAAATTTTGAAAAATATTATTTTTGACGTATCTCTACAAAAACTATTGACATTTACATCTTGTAATTTTTATTATTTTATGTTACATTAAATATAGCCAAAAAACAAGTTTGCAAATATAACACTTGCAAACTATTGGGATGACTACATTTAAGAGTTGAAATATAGATATTTTTTGTCCTAATGATTTTGCAAACGTGTCTAGTTAGGGCACCAAAATTAGTTTGCACAAGCCACTAATTTATTAGAAGAAGTTGAAGAATCCAATTCCTCATTATCTGACAGTACAGTTAGAAGAATTCTAAGAAAACTTCTTCAAGATAAAAAAATTGAAACTACTGATAGCCATTACAAATCGCCAAATAAAAAATATAAATTGACAGAGCAATGACAGAGATATGACAGAGTTAAAAATCAAAGCTACTTGAAAATGCATACTTTTTTATGTTATACTAATTATAATTTCAGCAATAGGCTGAATTGTATTTTATAATCTCCTTTTAGGAGCTTACATAGATGGTAACATGTTGACAACATTTAAAGGAGGTCTCAAAATGATTACATCAAAAGAATTTATAGCACATTTTTCAAAGGTTTATCCTCTTGAACACTTAAACGAACACATGGAAGAAAAAGTTATTTGCTTTTGGAAAGTAGTTGAAGAACTTTCTGATGGAAATGACAATCCACCTTCCAAAGATAAGCTCTTAGCTGATGATTTTGTATGTCATGAATATTGGTGTAAATATGACATACTTCCAAAACCATTTAAAAATGATTTTGAGCTAGCAGAATGTTTTGCTAATGATATCAAAAGAGCTATGTCAGTTGAGCCGTCTGCTTTTGAATTCTATAAAATGGAATTAAGGATGAGGCGACTAGAAAGAATGGTAAGAGGTGTTTCGCGTAACTTTACTCGAATTGGATAAAGTAAGGTTGTAAATTCCATATTTTATTTGATTGATAATCATTTTTAAGCCATATGGGAATATGTTTTTTTAACTTTTCTCATATGGCTTATTTTTGAACTATTAAAAAAGTTTTCTAGTAGTTCAGATATAATTTTATATCCTTATTATTTGTCCTATCCTAATTAAATTACGATTTTGAATATCATTTTTATTTGCTAAATAATCTACAGTAACTCCAAATTTTCTAGCTATTCCCCATAATGTATCACCTTTTTTTACTACATATGTTACTCCTGTATTAGAATTTCCAGTTGTATTAGAATTACTGCATGCACTTGCCATTATTCTTAATTTTTGTCCTGGGTAAATCAAATTAACATTTGTTATATTATTCATTTCAGCTATATGACTAACTGTAACACCATATTTATTTGCTATTTTTGATAAAGTATCTCCTGATTTTACTGTATATATTATTTTTCCTGTACATCTTTCTTCATTTCCTTGTATTGTTGAATTTTGTACAACTAATAATCTTTCTCCTGGATAAATTAAATTAACATTTTGTATATTGTTTAATTTAGAAATTTCACTTACGGTTGTTCCATATCTTAAAGCAATAGAGCTTAACGTGTCTCCTGATTTTACTGTATAATATATTGATTCAGTATTTATGTTTTCAACATTATTTGAATTATTGTTTTCTGGTATTTCTGTTTTATCACTTAAAAAAATCTCTTTTGTGTATACATCTCTATCCACATATCCATTAATTCCTGAAATGATTCCAGTACTTGAATATTGCCATCCAATCCAATTTTTCCAATTTGAATTCGCATTTTGTAGGTTTTGTGAACTAGTATAATTTGCAACCCATAATTGGTAGTCTTGTGCAAGTCCTTTCGAAAATACTGTCCTAGAATTGTATAAATCACTATATAAAATTACATCTTTATTTGTAAGTTTTTTTGTCGTTTCTAAAAAGGTTCTTGCTATTTGATTAATTTGTGTTGCTGGAACTCCCCCAAAAACTTCATAATCTAATACTAATTTACAGTCAGGTACTTTTTTAGATATAACTGATGCAAAAAATTTTGCTTGTTCTTCCGCTTCTTCTGTATTTATAGCTGTTAAGAAATGATAAAATCCTACTTTTAAACCATTATTTTTTGCATTTTGATAATTTACATCAAAATATGGGTCTTTATAATTTGTACCTTCACTTGCTTTTATGTATACAATTTCAATCCCATCTCTTTTTACTTCTTCATAATTAATATATCCTTGCCAATTGCTAACATCGATTCCTTGATATTGCTCATTAGATGATGCTGTTATTGCATAAACAATTGGCACATTCATAAATAGTAAAAATGAAAAAGAGATACATAAAATTAATAATTTTTTTACTATACCTTTTATATTATTTCACCTCTTTCAAGAATATTTTAAAAGGAATACCTATTAGTATTCCTTTTATATTATATGAAATTGGTAGAGTTATTGTTACTCATATACAATTACTTTTTTTACAGTTATTTTTGAAAAATCATCATTCTCATCTTCTAAACATACAATATTAAATGTTCTGCTTTTTTTAATATTTAAATCTATTTTTGAAATATCACATATTACATTTGTAGAAAAGTCCATACCCAATGGAAGTGTTTTATTTTGGTTATCATAATAAATTATATTCGTGAATCCTAAAATATTTTGTCCTTGCTTTAAATCTATTTTATATAAATTTATTGTGTCCCCTTCTTTTTGGCTTATCTCTTTTATTTCTTTTTCTGGATTTATATTAAATATGTTAAATTCTTTTTCATCTATTTTATTATCTGCTATTGCTTTATACAATATAATGTCTCGTGGTACTTTTATTTTTTCTAATGCATTTTTTATATTTTTTACAATTTGTTCTAATGTCAATTTAAATCCTATTTGTCTAGTCATTTTTGTTATTTCTAGTATATAGAATTTATCTCTTGGAATTTCCCTATGTGATATATTTCCTATTTTTTTTATTTTTGTACTGTCTTCTATTATTCCTCCAAAAATGTCTAAGTCATCTTTTTCTATGAAGTCACCACTTTCTTTTTGTTCTTTTTTTAGTTGTTTTAGTGTATTTTCTATGTCTTTTGGTTCTACTTCTCCAGTTTTTACTTTATTTAATATATCTATCATATCTGTTGCAATATATATGCTATCTTCTTCTTCTTTATTTAAATCTTTTCTTTGTAATTTGTCTAATTCTTTGCCAAATTGTTCTGTATCTTGTATGTAATCAAAAGCTTTTTCAATCTTTTTGGTTATTCCTATTTCCTCTTCTTCTCCTTCAGGTAAAACTGATATTTCATCTTTATTACTGTATTTCCAAAATTCAAATATGCTTCTTTTGTGGTTATCTATTTCCTGAATAAATAATGTTGCATTTTCTATTTTTTTTGCCATATTTTTATTTTTTAGTTTAATTGCATTTATATCCATAATTGTATTTTTTAGTTTTGTTTCTTTTTTAGATAGTTCTTTATAATTTTCTATTAATTCCTCTATAGTGTAGTTCTTTTTTACATTTTCACTAATTATTTCTTGTGGTTTAATATCATATTCTATTTCTTCTTCAATATCTTCTCTATTTTTTAAATTTCTTATATTCTTTTTATTATTGTTCCTCTTAACTTTTTTGCTATATTTAAAATAATATTTAAATTTTCCAAAAAATGTTTTTTTACATTCTAGAAAAGTTGCTATTTGTCTTTCTTTTTCTAAGTATTCTATATCTTGCATTGATGCAATTCTTTTTAGTTCTTCTAGTCTTTTTTTATTTTGTTCAATTTTTTGTGTATATTCATTTCTTGTGTTAATTCCTATGTTATATTGTGTTTTGATAAATTTGGCCATTTCTGAATATTTTATTTGCTGATTTTTAAAATAAAATTCTAGACTTCCATTTTTATCTATATTTGTTGTAAACTCAAAATAATCCGGAATTTCTGTTTGTAAAATAAACATCGCTTTTAGAAGCTTATAAAAATGATTTGCTTCTATTTGACTATTTAGTGTAATGTGATATTTACTTTTTATGGTTTCATACACATTTGTTTCTCCTATAATGTGTATTTGTAGGTTATCTTC
The DNA here is from genome assembly GCA_944388755.1 of uncultured Clostridia bacterium. Classification (GTDB taxonomy): domain Bacteria; phylum Bacillota; class Clostridia; order TANB77; family CAG-508; genus CAG-269. The sequence goes on from CALXJY010000012.1 coordinate 9,581, forward strand.
TATGTCATATATTTCATATATTGATGGCCACTCTTTTGTAAATAGCCATAAATAATTTTCTATATCTTCAAATGCTGTTTTACTAAAGTATTTTTTTGAGTATTCCACATCATTTATTGGTACAAATATACTTGCATTTTTCTTTTTTTCAATTTTTTGTTTTAGCAAATAAAAAAATGCTGAATAATTTCTATCTTGTGTTGGAACTAGCATAAAATATTTGTCTGTTTCTTCTGAATAATATATTTGCCACAAATAATTACTTGGATATTTTATACCAAATGGTATGTTTTTTGCAAGTTCTGCTTGTTCTTTTTCTATTTCTAATATTTCATTTACTGTTACCTGTTTTAACATATTTAAAAACACAGTATGTCTTAAAATATTTTCTTCATTTTTACTATCTAAGTAGTCTGACAAAGGTCTTGCCTTGGAATATTTTTCTTCTATATCTTCTAATCTGTTGGTTGGCGATAATAGTATTTGTATTTTTTCTACTGGTATGTATCTATATTGTTTATATTTTTTTTCTTCATATTGTTTTGGTATTTTGTAATTTAAAGGTTCAAATTCCAATAGTTCTTTTGGTACTTTGTCTAATGATAGTCCTATATATTTTAATTTTTCTTCTATTTCTGGTTCTAAGCTAGTTTTCTTTTTTCTTGGCACTTTTTTTACTCCCTTCAGTACTTACAAAAAACCTCAATAAATCAATATAAATTAATATTACTGAAGTTCTTTTGTATAATATATGATTTTTTACTAAAAAATTTTTATATAGTAATAATAAATAAAACTATAAAATTAGCGAATTATAAATATTTTTAATCTGTTATATATGTATATTCTATACTTGTAATTAAATTATCTGTTATTATAAAATTAATTTGAGTTTTTCCTTTTGTATATATATATTTAGCATCTAAATTTTCGTAATTTTCTCCATATTTTTCTGTCATTGTTTCAAAACTGTCACCTATTTTTACTCCTTCTTGAGTTTGTGCTTGTTCATCTAAAAAATATATAGATGCTACTTTATCTGTGTCACCATCAGGATATGTTCTTATTTCATAGTGGTCATATGTATATATCTTATCCATTCCATTAAATGCACAGCTTTGAACTTCATAATAATTGTTTTCTTTTGGCATATTTAATTCTGCAAAATTTGAATTTAAGTTTATGGTTTTATCACCATCTTTAAATTCATATGTATTTTGTGTTACATTATTTGATTGTTCTTGCACATCATTTTCTGCAACTACTTGCTTTGTTTCTTTGTTTTGTGTCATAAATATACATATTCCTATAATAACTATTACTATTATTGCAATAATTGCAACTATAATACTTTTTTTGTTCATTTATACTACACCCTTTCTACATTATATCTTTATGATACATTTCTAATTTTTCTTGATATATTTTATCTACATCTGAATTATTTCTATAATCTGTAAGTTCATAATTTTCTTTTAAATATTCCGAAAAATATTTTGTTAATTTCGTTGCTCCTGTTAAATTTAGATGTAAACCACCATCATATGTATCCTGTGTATAATCTATACCAATTTCATCTACTTTGTCAAGAAAATTAATAAAATTTATATTATTTTTTTGTGCAAATTCTACTATTTGCTCATTATATTCATCATACCAAAATGGATATACACTTGGTGCTTTAATTAGTAATAATTGTATATTATTTTGCTTACATAAATCTAGGATTTTTTGTAAATATTCATAATCAATATCTTCAAATTGATAATTTGCAAGTGGTCTTTTAGTTGGTAAGCTTTGTACTGGTTTTATATTTTTATTTATTAAAAATCCCTGATATGTATTGTCTTTTTCTTTAAATAAATATGTTATATCTTCTTTTGTTAATTTGTCATATCTATCATGGTATCTCAAAATTGGAAATATATATGATAACATATTTTCTTCTTCTAACATTGATGTTTTTATTATATCATATTTTTCTTTTGACCATTTCATTTTATCTATTGTAAGTCTGTTATATGCTTCACTTACAGGTTCACTATATCTCATGGAATTTACATTAAATACTACTACCTTTGGTATTTCGTATTTTAATGTTTCTTTTAAAATGTAGTAAGACTGCCATATTAGTTGTTGTGATGATCCTCTAACATATGATGTTATTCCTTTTTCTTCATATAATACCATTGGAGAAAAGTTTGCATATACTTCACAGTCTCCAATAAATATTACCTCATGATTTTTCGGTTCTCTATAATATTGACTAATCATGCTTCCTTCTACTAAATCTGTCATATATTTTGGCATTAACAATTTATTTAGTATATAGAAAATTATTATTGCTATTATTATTATTGCTATTATTTTTAGTGTTTTAAAGAATCTTTTCATATACATCTTCCTTTTATTTTTAGCTAAAATTTGTTATATATAAATTCACTTGCTTCAAATCCAATTCCATATGTTCCAAATATTAATATTATAAATACTGCTGATATTAATATTATTAATTTTGTTTCTGTTCTCATGTTTTTTATCTTATTATTTATTTTTACTTTATTATAATCATATATAATAACTGCTATTACTGAAATTATTAGTACAACATAATTTGCTATGCTTAATCCAAAATTCAAAATGTTTTGTATTAAATCTGCATAATTGAATTTTGTAAATACTGATAACATCATTGTACATGCTGTTCCTGCATCTTGCCATATAAAAAATGACCATAATATTGATACTATTAAAAATGTAATAATTGTGTTTAGTATTTTATAAGGAGTTTTTATGAATTTTCCTATAATTAAGAATATTCCATGTAATAATCCCCATAAAATGTATTGTGTTCCATGCCAAAGTCCTGATAATACAAATACAATTATAACATTGATATTTGTTCTTAGTTTTCCACATCTACTTCCACCAAGTGGTATATAAACATAATCTCTAAACCATGAGCTTAATGTTATATGCCACCTTCTCCAAAATTCTTGTATACTTTGTGACTTATATGGATTTTCAAAGTTTTCTAATAGATTAATTTGTAATATTTTTGAAAATCCTATTACTACATCTATTCCCCCACTAAAATCACAATATAATTCTATTGAATATAGTATCATGGCAAATAATGCATATGCTCCTTGATATGTTGCTGTATCTTGCGTTATTACTGAGATTATAATTTGTATTTTATTTGCTATTACTAGTTTTTTGAATATTCCCCATAACATTCTTATTAATCCATTAAATACTTTACTAGCATTAAATTTTTTATCTGTTTTATATAGTAGTTCTTGTATTTTATCATATCTGTTTATTGGACCTATAAATAGGTATGGAAAATACATCGTATATAAAAAGTATTTTGCAATATTTTTTTGTGGCTCATATTTTTTTCTATATATATCAATAATATATGATATTACTTGAAATGTATAATACGAAATTCCTATTGGTATTATTATATCTTTTACAAATAGTCCATTTTTTAATATAACTAAAATTAAAGTATTTATAATTATTGTGATTGCTAAAATAGTTTTTCTGTATTTTGTTTTTTCTAATAATATTCCTGCTAAATATGTTGTAACTGTGCTAAATATTATGAAAAATATGCTACTTTTACCAAAACTTGCATATACTACAATACTTATTAATAGTAATACATATGGCTTTGCTTTTTTTGGTAGAGTATAATATAAAATTACTGTTATTAGCATAATTGCAAATATTGTTCCTGATATTAGCTCCATATTTTACCCCTTTTACTTGTGTTATTTAAAATTTATAATTAAATTTTTCTTAATTTGCTGCTGGGAATTTGCTTCTATCCCAATCTCTATATCCATATCCTTGAATTCTTCTTAGAGTCTCTAATCTTTTTGCATCATCCATAAAATCCACATCATCATATGCCCATCCTGGTGTTGGATCTATATGTCTATATTTTCCATTTATATATACTAAGTTCCAATAATGTGTGTAGTCTAGTGCATTTACTATTATACTTTTTACTCCCATTCTAGTTAAAATTAGTTGTGTTGCTGCTGCATGTATATAACAGTCCCCATCATATGTTGTAAATGCTTGCCATGCTGCTTTTTCTATTCCTTTTGTTGTTTTGTGACTATATTTTACATTTTTACGTATGTAATTTTTAACAGCTATAATTTTGTTTGCTGTTCCTGATACTCCTTTTGTTGCTTTTGCCATTATTTCATCTGCTTTTTGATATACATCACTTGCTGAATTTTGTACAACTATTTTCCTTTTGTTTGTTGTTGTATTATTAGATTTGTCTTTAGCTGTATAAGTTGCATAATATGTTCCTGCTGTTTGTATATTAACACTACTACTATCTACATTAAACTCTACTGTTCCATCTTTTGCATCTGTTGCAGATACTCCTTTTTTGTAATCAATGCTTCCACCTTTTGTAATAGTAATATCTGTTAAACCTGAAATTACTGGTCCTGTTGTATCTTGTACTATGTTTAGTTTTGCTGTTTTAGTTGTTTTATTTCCATATTTGTCTACTGCTTCTACCGTAATTTCTTGTTCTCCTTGTTTTGAAAAGTCAGGTGTTGTTAATATATTTGTTGTTACTTCACTTGCATCTGTTACAGATACTATAAATTGTTTTAGGTTTTGAATTTGCTCTCCTACATATATTGTTATGTCTTTTAAGTTTAGTTCAGGTGGTTTTGTATCTTGCACTTTTATTTTAACTGTTTTTTCCACCCCATTATATGTTGCATGTAATTCATATTCACCAGGTCCTTTGCCATTTATATCATCAATATCTGCTTGGTTTATAGCTCCTCCTGCTTTTTCTATATCATATATAAGGTCTTCTTTTGTAAGTTTTGTTCCTAATTCTAGATTATATTCTTCTTTTATATATGTAATTGTTATTTTGCATTCTTTTTCTGTTTTATTTTGATGTTCATCTTCCACTTTTACATTTACAGTATATTCCCCAAATTCTTGTGTATTTACATTTTCAGCATTTTGTATTGTTACTGTCATTTGACTTGCATCTGTTTTTGATTTTATAAAGTCTTCTGCATTTAGTTCATATCCCATTGGTTTTTCTATATCTTGAAATTCTACTTCAGGAGGTTTTGTGTCTTGTACTTTTAGTTTTACAGAGAATTCTTTTTCATTATATTTTATTTTTATGTCATATTCTCCTGTTTTACTTAAATCTATTTGTGTTATGTCTGTTACAAATGTTGCTTTATCTTTATTTTTCTCATCTTCTAAAAATTGTTCAATTTGCAATTGTTGTGTTTCTCCCAATTCTATAATTACTTCTTTTTTTACTTTAGGCTTTAAGATAAAGTATAATATCACTGCTGTTATTACTAATAAAATTAGTATTGTTAATATTATTAATATTATTTTTTTGCTTGGTTTTTCTTTGTTTTCTTTATTTTTTGATTGTATTCTTTTCCCTTTCATTTTCTTTTACCTCCTTGTTTTATGTTATATCATATTTCTTGTTTTTTCTCAATCATATTACAATTTTTTTTATTTTTTGGATATATAATTTTACTTTTGTTTTGTAAACTATATATTTTTGTGAAAAAATACCTGTTTTTTGATTTTTTTGGCTTTTTGTAGTATAATTTATATATAAGTATTTAATAAGAGGAGGAGTTATTATGGGATTTATAGATAATATTCGTGGATTTTTTTCAAATTCCAACAGTACTCAATCATCACAACCACAAGTAAATGAAGAATATGAAAAATCAATGTTGGCTGATAAAATAGTTGATTTAGTAAATAAGATTAAAAAAATAGATAGTTTTGATAGTTCTATTTGGAGCTTACATAATGCTTCTAGTTCTTCTTTAAAAAGAAAAAGCTTAAACGAATTAAAAAGTCTTTATTCTAGCTTAGGAAATAGACTTTCAGAACTTAATATGCATAGTCGACTTTCTAATTCTAGACGAGAATCTCTTGAATCTTCTAAGTGGACTGGTCAAAGACCTAATCATATGACTAGTCGTGATTTTGATAGGTTTCAAAGAGATGATGATGGTAGGTAAACTATAGTTTGTTTATATTTATTGGTATTGTCTTGTTATTTATTATGAATTAAAAAGCATCAGAATTTGTTAGATATAATAAAAATTTTAATCTTTGTTATTTATTGATTTGTAAGCATTTGCCTTATTTTTACATTTTAAATTCTAATATTTTTTGTATTGCGTTTTTTTCGCTTGTATGTTATATTTTATTAAGTTGTATTTTACAACAAAATATAACTGATGTTCAATTAGATTGTAATACCATTTTAGAAAAAAAGATGACAAAGTCGGTATTTTAGATATTAAAGCTAATAATCATAATAGTTTGAACTCATGGATAGAATTTATAGAAAGTCCTGAGGTGGTCGATATGTCAAATAAAGAAATTCAAAAAGCTAAAAAAAATTAGTCAAGATGAGCATGAACAATATTTAGCAGAATTAAGAGAAAAATATATTATGGATCAAAAAGCTATTGAAGATGCTGGATATGATAAAGGTCTAAAGGCTGGCATCGAACAGGGTATTAATCAACGAAATAAACAAATAGCTAAAAAAATGTTATTCAAAAAAATTGATTTGAACATTATTAGTCAACTTACTGGATTATCAATCCAAGAGCTAAAAAATTTATAAAATTATTAATTTGAAATATAAGTGCTCCTAAATTTAATTAAAGTATTATAATTAAATTTAGGAGTTTATTTTTTTAATTTTTATTTGATTTCTTCTATGATTTTGAGTCTACAGCATTTCTTTGTTATTAACACATTCTATTTTGTTACCCCTTCTAGTGTAATTTTTGAATTCTTACTTATCCATGTATTTAATACTTCATCTCTACATGTGCTTGTATTTTTTATTATTATTCCACTACTTTCTGTTGCAGCATTTGAAAATGTTTGATCACATCCTTTATATTGAGTTCCATTCCATTCATATACTATACTTTCATCTATATTTGCATTTATTTCTATTTCTCCTTGTAATTTTGAACATCTAAAAAATATTTGAAACATATTTGTTACACTACTTGGAATACTAGTTGGAAGTGTTGTTAATACTCCGCAGTTATAAAACGTACTTCTCATATTTGTTACATTATTTGATATTGTTGTTGGTCCATTTACCAAGGATGTACAATTAAAAAATGTACTATCCATATTTATTACACTGTTTGGTATAACACTTGGTACTGTAGCCAATGATGTACAATTGTTAAATGTCCTTGCCATTTCTGTTACACTATTTGGTATAACACTTGGTACTGTAGTCAGTGATGTACAATTATTAAATGTATTAGTAATATTTTTTACATTGTTAGGTAAATCAACGTTAAATTCTATTAAACCTGTACATCCAAAAAATGTATCTTTCATATTTATAACACTATTTGGTAGCTCTTCATCGAATACAGTAATTGCTGTATTTCTAAATGTAGCAGTCATATCTTTAATATTATTACCTAATATAGGTATTGTATTTAATTTATTGCAATCTGCAAATGTAAAACTAGCATTAGTTACACTATCTAGTATTTTATTTGGAGCTGTAGTTAAATTACTTGCTCGATAAAATGTTACTATCATATTTGTTACTGTATCTGCTATTTCTGGTGCGACTACTAGATTATCACAATCATAAAATGTGTGTACCATTGATGTTACTGCTATATAGGTATTTCCTCCATCTATGCTTATATACGATGGTACTGTTCCCAATATTTTCCCATCTTCTGTATATCCTCCTATATACCCTGCATTTATTTCTGATGCTCCACTGTCATCTAATCCAGCTTTATCATATAGTCCATATGTTCCTACTTTTTGGATTATTAATCTAAGGATTAGAAAATTTATAAATTCATTGTTAGTTATAAAAAAGTTACCTCCGGCATAAAAATTGGACCAAAATATTCTTTAACAATATAAATTAAAAAATACTCCTAAATTTAATATCTTATATAAATTTATTTTTTTATAAAGCATACACACTAGAAACTCAATTTAAGTTCCAACCTGTTTGTTCATTATAACCTGCCTGTATATTTATAGCATTAGATTCTATAGTTACTACAGGACGTACTGAATAATCAGTAAAACTTGACTCACTTAATAGTGAATCATTTCCAGAACACAAATCATGTGAGTACACTCCATAGGTATAAGCACGAAAAACTTTAAAAGAACTAGAACTAGAATCAGAGGAAATACATCTAGAAGCTACCCAATAACGTCCATTACATAATATACTTTGTATCTCTGAATCTCCAATTCTTTCATTATTATAGGCATAATTTGTATATTTTAAATTTTTTACTCCTGCTTCATTTGATTTTCCTGTAGAAGTAGATATTGTAGGATAATATACGTTTGTTTCTGGTTTTGTTGTAACTCCATAAGTAGGATGAACTACTGTTCCGTCACTAAATTTTATTATTCCATCTTTATCTTCATATATTCCGACTATATTATTTATATCGTCTATCCTTATACTTCTTGCTCCTGAACCTGTTATTTGTCCAGTTAAATTTTCTTCTAAAGGGCCACCATAATTGTATTGTGTTACTTGTGATGTATCTGCTCCATATCCGTATCCATATATTTTACATATTTCATTTAACTCTCTTTCTGCATATAAATATCCTACTGCTCCTGACATTACAAAATCTGAACCTACATCTGTTTTAATTACATTTTCTGATATTAATTGTATTTTTCCATTTTCTATGTTTAATACTCGCCATTTTGTATTTGCTGTTGCTGTGAATTTCTGTCCACCCCCTATTTCGCTACTCGTATATCCATTTCCGTGTTCTGTTCCACTTCCTGTTGGCGATGTATATGTTAGTTTATTTGATTCTACTTGTGTTCCATTTTTATCTGATATTGTTGGATTGTAATTAACGTAATCGCCTACTTTTATATAATCTGCTATATCTATATATTCACTTACATTTCCATTTGTATCTACTTTATATGCATTTCCTGTTTCAAATGTTACTGTTATTGTTCCATCTTCATTATCTAATGCTGTTGCATTTTTATATCCATTACTTCTTAATTCATCTTGTAATTCTCCTGCGCTTACTCCTGTTCCATTATTATCTGCCATAACTCCATTATACGCAAGTCCTATCGCCTCTGTTTCCACTGCTATTTCTGTTTGTTCTCTTGCCTCACTAGCCTTGGTTAAAATCCCATTATCACCACTCAAAGCTGCAATTGTTACTCCTAATATTAATAATACTATCATTGTTATTACAAGTGCTATTAAAGTAATACCTATTTCATTTTTTGAATTTTTTCTCATTTTATCTCCTTCTTTCATTATATTTTATTTTTTCTTTACTTTTTTATATTCACTTTCATGTCATACATAATTTATCATGTATAAAAATATCATATTTTATTATTTAGAGTCAATACTAAGTAATAATGTTACAAAAAAATAATATTTCTGACATATTTCTGTAATAATACATAATTTATCATGTATCTGAGTTTTTATTTTATATTTTTTGATATAATTTATAAAAATTTATGTGGAGGTTTATATGAAATTTAAACGTCTAAAAGATTTGAGAGAAGATCATGATAAATATCAAAAAGATATTGCAGAACTACTAGGCATATCACAACAATATTATTCAGAATATGAAAGTGGGAAAAGAACTATCCCTATACAACATCTTATAACTTTAGCAAAATATTACAATACTTCAATTGATTATATTGTTGGTTTAATAAATATTGATAATGAAAATAATAAAAAACATATATCTTAACTTATTTTTATGTTAGAGTTAAAGTATATGTTTTTTATTTATTTTTATATTTCCATTTGACTTCCCAAGAATGTTGCTGCAGATTGTGCTACTTTGTTTTCTACATCATTCATTTTTGTATTTGCCTCTTTGGACATTAATATTACAGTTCCTATTGTGTCTCCATTTGATATTATAGGATATACAACTTGTGCATTATATTTTCTTTCTTTACTATCATTTTTAGATATTGGCATAGAGACATCTCCATTGTCTTTACTTGTATATACTTCTTTATCTTCCATAAGTTGCTCTAATTCTTGGCTAATATCTTGTTCTAAAAATTCTTTTTTAGATCCTCCTGATACTGCTATTATTGTGTCTTTGTCTGTAATACATGCAATATGTCCTGTTGTTTTTGATAATGTCTCAGCATATCCTGCTGCAAATTCTGATAGTTCTCCTATAGGTGAGTATTTTTTTAATATTACTTGTCCTTCTCTGTCTGTAAATATTTCTAATGGGTCTCCTTCTTTTATTCTTAATGTTTTTCTTATTTCTTTTGGAATTACGACCCTTCCTAAATCATCTATTCTTCTTACAACACCAGTTGCTTTCATAATTTTCCTCCTTTATAAATTTATGTCTACTATTATTATGTCAAAAGAGGAAAATATTATACATTTTTATTTTTAATATTATTTTGTCCAAAATCTACCTTTTTTTATGTATCACAAATCTATTTAATGCATTTGGCTCAGAACAAATCGGAAAGCCATATAGTAAAATTAAATTATTTGGCTTTCCGTTTTTTATTATATATTATTTAATTCATCTTTTATTTCTTGATTTTCTTCTTTTTTAGGTAAGAATGATAATTTATATTTGTTTAATATATATCCTAAATCTTTTGAAAATTCTTTTAACATTACTATCTTTATTGTTGTGTCTTTATCTTTTAAGTAATCATCTAATATTTGTTTTAATAATTTGATGTTTTTCATTTCAGGTTCAATTTGTTTTTGATATCTTTCTACTCTATTTACTAGTTTTTCTTTTATTAATACAATATCTTCATTGCTTGCACAAGATATTCTTTGGAATAATTGATATGGATCATAATATTTAAATATTGGCAATTGCATGCAGTTTTTATCAAATTTTTCATAAAATTGTTCCATTTTCATAGGTATACATTTAAATACATCTTCTGCTAAATCTTTTTGCTTTTTGTCTAGTAATTGACTATTTAAATTATTAAAGTGTTTTAATATATCTTCCATATCTTCAGAAAATTCTTCTATTGCAATTTTTGATAGTTCTTCTTCTACATTTTCGCAATATTCTGATTTAAGTGATGCTATATTCATTCCATTAAATACTATACTCTTTAATGTTTTTATATCATATTTTATAAGATTTTTTCTTGAAAAATAACTTAAATATGCGTATATTTTTACTATATCTATTAATTCTAAATTTCCCTCTTTTATGTCTTGAATTACATCTTCTATTACTTCATCAAAATCGTCATCTGATATCTTCCAATATTCTTCTGTAAGTAATCTTTTATATCCTGGTAAGTTTTCTGTGTCTACTGTATTTCTAATAGTTTCCATGTCATCTTTAAATATTTTCATATCAAATATTCTTGTTCTAATGTAATATTCTATAAATTTAAAAAATCTATATTCTGCTTTAAAATTATAATAATATGTGCTGTCAAATTCTTTAATATAAAATTGTCTGTTATCCATTAATACTCTTGATGAAACTAATATTGATTTATATTCTTCATTATCTTTTATGTTCATAAATTTGCTTTTTGTTACTTTTCCTGCTTTTATTTCAAATGATATTGCTATTGTAAATATTAGCATTGTTTGCATTACTCTATGGCTTGTGTTTGGATAGCTTTTATTTACCATATCAAATATTTTCTTAAAATCATTTAGTGCATGTTTTAAAATTCTTAGGTTTCTTGTACCACTTCTTTCAAAAGTTGAGATTATTAATTTTGTATTTTCTCTATAAAATCTAATTAATTCTGGATCGTTTTCATATCTCATCAAAATACCATTTATTATATAGTCAAATTTTGGTGCATATTCAAATGTTTCTCCAATTAATTTTTCTTTTATTCTTTCATAATCATTTGCTTTATCAAATACATGCTCTATTTTATCTTGAATTTTTTCAACCATTGGTTTGTCAGCTTTGTTTAGTTCTCCCTGTCTATCAAGTAGATATGTTGCAATAAATGTTTTCATTTCCAAGTTTGAACTTTTTAATTTGGTTGATAATTCTTTTTCATTACATATTATTATTGTTTTTATATGGTCATGTTCTACAAAATTATTTATATATCCTAGAATATCTATTACATCTACATTTGCTCTTTCTAAGTCGTCAAAGCATAATACTTTATCTTCTGTAGAAAAGAAATCAGCATAATCTATTTTATCTCCATTTTGTGTAACACCAAAGAAGTTTGCCATATCTAGTCCTGTTTTTGCATATTCAGGAATTGTTGTTTGTCCATGTGCATCCATAAATCTTCTTAAGTTTTTATCCATTAATTGTGTTGTTTCAATAAATATTTTTTTGCTTATTTCTTCAAGATTTGATATACCATATAAAGACATGTAAATTGTTGTATATCTTTTTCCATTTAATTGCATGCTTTCAATTTTTTTTCTTATTTTATTGTTCCAAAAATGTGTTTTTCCTGATCCCCATTCTCCATTTAACATTATGGCATAATCTGTATAATCTGATCGTATGTAGTCTAATATACTTTCTACTAGATCTTCCATTTTTTCCTCCTTTTCCTCCATTTAGGACTGTTCTGAATGTTCCGTTTTTTCCCATTTAGGTCAGATGTTTCAATTTCGGGTTCATTTCTTACCATTCTAACTTGTCCCTTTTTGGAATATTTTAATCTTTTGCTATAACTATAACTCCAATCTTTTTTGGTTTAGCCTTTTTTAATATTTTACAACATGAATTTACCGTATTTCCTGTTGTGTAAATATCATCTAGTAATAATATCTTCTTATTTTTTAGTATTTCTTCATTTTTTATTTGATATACATTTTGTACATTTTTTTCTCTTTCTTCTTTATCTAATTTGCTTTGCTCAATCGTATTTTTTATTTTTATTAAATTTTTTTCTTGTAATTTAATTCCTGTTTTTTTGCTTATTTCTCTTGATATTAGTAGACTTTGATTATATCCTCTTGTCTTTTTTCTTTTTTCGCTTATTGGAACTGGTATTATTGTATCATAACTTTGTATTTTTTCAAATACTTTTTTATTTTTTAATAAAAAAATTGTGAATGTTTTATATAGATATGATTTTTCATTGAATTTATAATCTATTATTTTATCTCTTATTATTCCTTCATATTTAAATATTGATATTAATTCTTCAAAAAATATATATGGATTTTGATTTTCCTTTATTTCCCAAATCGTGTTACTTTCGAGTTTTTTCTCACATTTTTTACATAAAGATTCTTTACATATTTTTCCACATATTCCGCACTTTGGTGGATATATTAAATTCAAAATTTCTATTTATTTTACTCCTTTCACTTTAGTATGTAAGTTTATATATATATCTTAATATTATTCAATTTTTAAAAAGTTTTGTAATCCTGTGTTTCTTTTTTTGCTGTCTACATTATGTATCATATAATCTACTACATTTTCTAATCCTATTACTATTAATAGTTTTTTTGCTCTAGTTATTCCTGTGTATAATAAGTTTCTTGTTAATAATATTGGTGATGTTTGTGGTGCTATTAATATTACTACATCAAATTCACTTCCGCTGTGCTTTGTGTATGGTTATTGCATAACTATGTTCTATTTGGTCTAATTCTGAAAATTCATACCATGCTTCTTTATTATCATCAAATTTTATTTCTATATATTTTTCTTTTGGCTCAACTTTTACAATTGTTCCTATTTCTCCATTAAATACTCCTGTACCATATTCTTTTTTTCCATCTTTGTCTGTTTTTTCCCATGTTATGTCATAATTGTTTTTTACTTGCATTATTCTATCTCCGTTTTCTGTATGTTGCTCCTGAATTTGATTTTTCCGGAGAATTTTCTATATTTGGATTTAAATATTGTTGTAATTCTTTATTTAATTCTTTTGTTCCTAACATTCCTTTTTTCGTAGGTGTTAATACTTGTATGTTTTTAAAAAAATCATAATCTCCATATTTTTTTAATCTTCCTGTACATAGGCTTATTAATTCTTGAACTATTTCTTCTTGTGTTTTATGTTTTATATAGAAGAAATCCTGATTTGTCTCATTTAATATATCGTCTTTACTTAAAAATGGTTCTCCATTATTTACCTTATGTGCATTTAATATTATTTTGCTTTTTGCTGCTTGTCTAAAAATTTTGTCTAGTTGTACTGTTTTTATTGTTCCTGATTCTATAAAATCTTTTAATATATTTCCAGGTCCTACTGATGGTAATTGGTTTGCATCTCCAACTAGTATTAATTTTGTTCCTTTATATATACATGAGAGTACATAATTCATTAAGAACATATCTACCATTGACAATTCGTCTATAACTATTATATCTGCATCTATTGGTTCTCCTTGATATGTGCTTTTTTTATTAAATATTCCTTCATCATCTAATTTTCCTATTCCCAACAGCCTATGTAATGTTGAAGCTTCTTTTCCTGTTGCTTCTGTCATTTTTTTTGCTGCTCTGCCTGTTGGTGCTGATAAAACTACTTTTTTTCCTCTTTTCTCATAAATATCTATTATTGTTTTTATTATTGTAGTTTTTCCTGTTCCAGGTCCCCCAGTTATTATTAATATGTTATTTTTATTTATCTCTTTTATGGCTTCTTTTTGTTTTTCAGATAATTCAATTTGTGAATTATTTTGTAATTTCTTTAATTCTAATTCTATATTTTTTATTTCTTTTGTGTTTTTGCTTTTTTGCAATTCTTTTATTCTAAATGCTATTTCTTGTTCCGTATTGTAAAAGTTTATAAGATATACCCATTTTTCTCCATTTCTTTTCACCACTTTTATTTCTTCTTTGGCTTTTAAATTAATTATGTTATCTTCGATTACTTCTGTGTTTATATTTAGCAATGTTCTTACATATTCTATTAAATTTGTTTGTAATATACAGCTATGTCCATTATATGTTGCTTTTATTAGTCCATATTTTATTCCACTTTGTACTCTTTTTTTATTTTCTAATTCTATTCCCATCTTTATTGCCATTTGGTCTATTTGTTTAAAGTCTACTCCTCTTGTTATTTCTATTAGAATATATGGGTTTTCTTCTATTTTTCTAACACTATCTATTCCTAGCATTTCATAAACTTTTTTAGCATGTTCTGCACCTATATTAAATCTTTCTAAAAAACTTACTATTTTCCACATTTCTTGATTTTCTATAAATGCTTCTGATATTATTTGGGCTTTTTCTTCTGATATTCCTCTAATTTCTGTTAATTTAATTGGGTCATATTTTATTATATTTATTGTGTTTGCACCAAATTTTTTTACTATGTTTTTTGCTGTTACTTCTCCTACACCTTTTATTTTTCCACTTGCTAAATATTTTCTTATTGATACTTCATCTTTAGGCATTGTTTTTTCAAATGTTATTATTTTGAATTGTGTCCCATAGTCTTTGTGTTCTACATAGTTTCCTCTAACTTTTAGTGTATCTCCATTTGTTACAAATGGTAAATATCCAACTATTGTAATTTCTTCTTTGTCTGTTTCCAGTACTGCTATTGTATATCCATTTGTTTCATTTTGGTATATTATATCTTGTACTTCTCCTATTAGTTCTTCCAATTTTTTTCTCCTTTTTTTGCTTATACTATCAAACATTAGTTCTTTTGTCAAGTGTTATTCATCTACATTGTCCATTATTTCTTTACATTCTCTCCAACTTGTTACTTTTAAAATTTCATATTCTTCTGATAATTTTTTTGCAATTTCTTTACTATTGTCTGTTGATTCTAGGTCTGCTACTATTATGTTTTTTAGATATTCTTCTCTTCCATATAAGATTTTAAATAATATTGAACGTAAAAAACCTTCGATTTTATCTTCTTGATTTTTAATTGCTATTATGACATAGATTCCGTCTGCTTTCATTTTTGTATATGTAGTTATATATATTATATTTTTTATAATCTCGAATAATCCATAAAGGGCTAATGTCCAAAAAATTGTATTTAAAACAAATTCTAGCATTTACATTACCTCCTTATGCATTATATGTTTTTTTCTATCTTTTTGTTACCTCTTAATTGTTGATGTTAGAACAAATTGGAAAGCCTTATAATTTGCAATAATTTTAACTTTCCTAATAGATAAGAAAGGCATGCGCTAGCGAAAGCTAAGCTTTCGGCGCATACATGTGCATTTCGCTTCGCGAATATGCACGATCCAAGGTAGCCTAACCTTGTTGTATACGGAAAAATCTTATATGTGGTCAAGATAAAAGCCGATTTTTCCTATACAATAAAAAAAGAACTGCTCTATTGTTGTTAAACAATAAGAACTGTTCCCCTCTTAAATTATATTAGTTGTAATATAACTACTTCTGCTCCGTCTCCTCTTCTTGGTCCTGCTTTTACTATTCTTGTAAAGCCTCCTACATTTTTTCCTGCATATTTTGGAGCAATTTCATTAAATAACATTGATGGTAAATCTATTTTTTTACCTTCGTTATCTTTTACTTTATTTAATTTTCTCATCATTTTTCTTCTAGCATTTAATCTTGTTGGCATATCTTTTTGTCTTTTTTCTTTTACTTCTTCTTTTACAACTTTTAAATATTCTTTTCCATTTTTGCTTTTTACTAGTTCTGTAATTTTATTTCCCTTTGTATCTAGTTTTGCTTTTTTTATTGTTACTTCTACTTCTTCATAATTGTCTTTTTCTTTTATTGCTAATGATATTAGGCTATCTACTATTGATTTTACTTCTTTTGCTCTTGCTTCTGTTGTTTCTATTTTTCCATGTACAAGTAAGTCTGTAGTTTGATTTTTTAACATTGCTTTTCTAATATCTGTTGTAACTCCTAACTTTCTATTTTTTGCCAATTTTTTCACCTTCCTTTTTATTTATGTTATTCATCTTCTTTTGCAAAACTTAGTCCTAATGAAGCAAGTTTTGCTGTTACTTCGTCAAATGATTTTTTACCTAAATTTCTTACTTTCATCATGTCTGATTCAGATTTGTTTGTTAAATCTTCTACTGTTGCAATTCCAGCTCTTTTTAGGCAGTTAAATGATCTTACTGATAATTCTAGTTCTTCGATTGACATTTCTAGCACTTTTTCTTTTTTAGCTTCTTCTTTTTCAATCATTACTTGTGTATTTTTAGTTGTTTCAGATAAATCTATAAATAATTCTAGATGTCCTGTCATAACTTTTGCAGCTAAACTTAATGCTTCATGTGCTTTTAAGCTTCCGTCAGTCCAAACTTCTATTACAAGTTTGTCATAATCTACCATTTGCCCTACTCTTGTGTTTTCTACTTGATAGTTCACCTTTTTCACTGGTGTGTATATTGAATCGATTGGTAATACAGATATATCTTGATTTGGTTTTTTATTTTTCTCTGCTGAGTTGTATCCTCTTCCTTTGTCTGCTGTCATTTCCATTTTTAAATGTCCACCTTCTGCTACAGTTGCAATATGTAATTCAGGATTTAGTACTTCTACTGTTCCATCTGTTACTATATCTCCTGCTGTAACTTCTCCTTCACCATTAAAATCTATTCTTAATATTTTTTCTTCTATGTCGTCTGATTTTAATCTTACATTTTTTAAATTTACTATAATTTCTGGTACGTCTTCTACTACATTTGGTATTGTAGAAAATTCATGTAATACTCCATCTATTTTTACACTTGTTATTGCAGTTCCTGGTAATGATGAAAGTAATATTCTTCTTAATGAATTTCCTATTGTTACACCATATCCTCTTTCTAATGGTTCACATACAAATTTTGCATAATTATTTGTATCATCAATCTCTAGACATTCAATATTTGGCTTTTCAAATTCTATCATTTTTACCTCCTAATATGAGAACTCTCATCTCACTTATTTTAAAACCTTTTTCCGTTTCTTAAAGTAAAATTTAAAGTTATGATAAAAACTTTATAATTACTTTTTAACACTACTATTTTGAGTAAAGCTCTACTATTAAATGTTCTTCTATTGGTAGGTCGATATCTTCTCTTGAAGCTAATCTTACAACCTTACCACTTACATTTTTATTATCTCTTTCTAACCATGCTGGTACTGGTCTATTTGCTGTTTCTTCAACATTTATTTTTATTGTAGCGTTATCTTTTTTGTTTTCCTTTATTGTTATTACATCTCCAGCTTTTACTAAGTATGATGGTATATTTACTTTTTTACCATTTACCTCAAATTGTCCGTGGTTTACAAATTGTCTTGCTTGTGCTCTTGATGTTCCAAATCCTAATCTGTATACAACATTATCTAATCTACTTTCTAATATTTGTAATAGGTTTTCACCTGTGATTCCTTTTTTATTTGAAGCCATTTCAAAATATTTTCTAAATTGTTTTTCTCCAACTCCATAATATGATTTTGTTTTTTGTTTTTCTCTTAATTGAGTTCCATATTCAGATAATTTAGCTCTTTTTTGTCCATGTTGTCCTGGTGCATAGTTTCTTCTTGATATACTACATTTTTCTGAATAGCATCTTGATCCTTTTAAGAACAATTTTTGTCCTTCTCTACGACAAATACGACATTGTTCATCTTTATATCTTGCCATTTTTATACTCCTTTCTTAGATTACTATACTCTTCTTCTTTTTGGTGGTCTACATCCATTATGTGGTATTGGTGTTACATCTTTTATACTGCTTAATTCTAAACCTGCTGTTTGTAATGCTCTAATTGCAGCTTCTCTTCCTGAACCTGGACCTTTAACATATACTTCTACTGTTTTTAATCCGTGTTCCATAGCTGCTTTTGCTGCTGTTTCTGCAACTTGTCCAGCTGCATATGGTGTGCTTTTTCTTGAACCTTTAAATCCAAGTTCTCCAGCACTCCCCCATGATATAGCATTTCCTTGTGTGTCTGTTATTGTTACAATTGTATTGTTAAAGCTAGAGTGAATGTGTGCAGCTCCTTTTTCGATATTTTTTCTATTTCTTCTAGCTACTGGTTTTCTTGTTGTATTTTTGTTAGCCATTTTTTAAAATTCCCTCCTTTTAAGGTTTTTATTTTCGATTCATTTTATATTATTTTTATTTTTTACTTTTACTTACTAATTTTCTAGGACCTTTTCTTGTTCTAGCATTTGTTTTTGTTCTTTGTCCTCTTACAGGTAAACCTCTTCTGTGTCTTAGTCCTCTGTAGCAACCAATTTCTGTAAGTCTTTTTATGTTAAGAGCAACTTCTCTTCTTAGGTCTCCTTCTACGTTATATGATTCATCAATGATTTTTCTGATTGCATTTTCTTGTTCATCAGTTAAATCTTTTACTCTTGTATCTGGATTTATTCCAGCTTGTTTTAATATTTTTTGAGAACTTGATAATCCTATTCCATAGATATATGTTAGTCCTACTTCTACTCTTTTTTCTTTTGGTAAGTCTACTCCTGCTATACGAGCCATATTTTTTTGCACCTCCACAATTTTTTATTTTTACTTTTTAACTGAAATGCACTCAAAAATATTTTGAGCGGTTTTAAAAAGTTTTTTGAATATATATAAACACAAATTCGATATGTAAACCTTTTTAGGTTTCACAGCCGCTACCTAATTTGTGTTATAAGCTGAATTTTTAGTTAATAACTATCCTTGTCTTTGTTTGTGTTTTGGGTTTTCACAAATAACTCTAATAACCCCTTTTCTTTTTATTACTTTGCATTTGTCACACATTTTTTTTACTGATGGTCTTACTTTCATTTTTGCACCTCCTTAAATTTTTGCTTTACATTCTAATGGTTTAAGTTATGCAATTTCTTTTGAAAGTAAAATTTCAATTTTACTTTCAAAAGAAATTGCTAATTTGAATGTAAAAATTTATTTTGGGTTAATTTTTAACTTAATTAATTATTTTGCTCTCCATGTAATACGACCTTTGCTTAAGTCATATGGAGATAGTTCTACTTTTACTTTATCTCCTGGTAGGATTTTTATGTAGTTCATTCTAAGTTTTCCTGATATATGGGCTAATATTTGATGTCCATTTTCTAGTTCTACTTTGAAGTTTGTATTTGGTAGTGCTTCAACTACTGTTCCTTCAACTTCTATAACATCCTCTTTTGCCATATTTTTACCTCCTTACATAGAGTTTTATTTTTTACATAATATATAAACGAATTTGCAAAATATTCCTATTTTGCGTTTAACTATTTTATTTTACTATATAATTATAAAATTGTCAAGATTTTTGGCTCTTTTTCTGTAATTAAAATTGTATTTTCATAATGTGCTGATAAACTTCCGTC
Organism: uncultured Clostridia bacterium; assembly: GCA_944388755.1. GTDB lineage: Bacteria > Bacillota > Clostridia > TANB77 > CAG-508 > CAG-269. The sequence goes on from CALXJY010000012.1 coordinate 29,908, forward strand.
TTCAGTCACAATTGTCCAACCATCATCTAATTCTAAAATATTGGGTTTTCCTTGTATTACCATAGGCTCTATTGCAAGAGTCATGCCTGGTTCAAGCCTAATTCCTCTTCCTGCTTTTCCATAGTTTGGAATTCCAGGATCTTCATGCATATCTTTTCCTATTCCATGTCCTTGAAATTCACGTACTACAGAAAATCCTTGTGATTTCACATATTCTCCTATTGCATGTGATATATCTCCAATTCTATAACCTACTTTTGCATATTTTATTCCTTCAAAAAAAGCTTGTTTTGTTACATCAACTAATCTTTTAGTTTCTTTTGGTACTTTTCCTATTATAAAAGTTCTTGCTGCATCTCCATTATATCCGTTTTTTAATGCTACTGTATCTATGCTTACTATATCTCCTTCTTTTATTATTCTATGTTTTGATGGTATTCCATGTATTACTTCATCATTTATAGATACACATATTGAAGCTGGAAATTCCGGTACTCCTTTTATTCCAGGATTATACCCTTTTTCTGCTGGTATTGCTCCTAAATCCCTCATTGTTTTTTCTGCTATTTGATCTAATTCATATGTTGACATTCCTGGTTTAATTTCTTTTTCCAGTTTTTGATATGTTAGAGCTACAACTTTACAGGCTTCTTTCATTAGTTCTATTTCTTTTTTTGATTTTATAGTTACCATCTGTTATTGCTTCCTTTCCCTATTTTGCTATATTGTTTATGTCTTTTGCAACTTCTTCTGCTACATCTTTTCCTAAATGGTTTATTTTTATGCTTACTTCTTCTGTTCTTAATATTCCTTTTTCTTCATAATATTTTATTAATGGACTTGTTTGTTCCATGTACAATTTTATTCTTGATTTGATTGTTTCTTCATTATCATCTTTTCTTTGTACTATCTTGCTTCCACATTTATCACATATACCTTCTTGTTTTGGTGGATTCATTACTAAATTATATATAGTTTTACATTCTGGATTTGAACATATTCTTCTATTTACTATTCTTTCTATTATTTCGTCTTCTGGTGTTGTTAAGTTTAATACCATATCTACCTTTTTGCTTTTTTCTTCTAAGATTTTATCTAATGCTTTTGCCTGTTCTATTGTTCTTGGAAATCCATCTAATATTGCTCCATTTTGTACATCTTTTTGTTCTAATCTATCCTTTACTATTTGTATTGTAATATCATCTGGTACTAAATTTCCTTTTGATATATATTTTTCTGCTATTTTCCCTAATTCTGTTTTTTCTTGCATGTTTTTTCTAAATATATCTCCTGTTGATATTTGCTTTATTCCTATATTTTTTTCTAGCATACTTGCTACTGTTCCCTTTCCTGTTCCAGGTGCTCCTAGCATTATAATTATCATATATTCATCTCTCCATTCTCTTTATTTTACTTTCATATTGTACTACAAAAGTATACAAATTTCAAGTTTCTTTATAAAAAGATTATAAGAAAAATTGCTTTCCGTTAATTTGTTCTGTGCCAAATTTATAAAATAAATTTGTGTGCAATGTGATTTGCCTATTAGAAAAGTGTGCATTTTGCTTCACGAATATGCACAGCTCAAGGTAACTTAACCTTGTTGTATAGTCAAAATCTTCGATTTTTCTATACAATAAAAAAGAAGGTATCCTAAAATAGGAACCTTCATGTTTTAGAAATCATAATTAGTAAATCTTATTTAACTCACTATAAATATATTGTTTGAAAGCTTTTTTCCAATATCTATATTCCTTTGGTTCTTTAGGATATTCTTCTCCTATATTTGTATTTAGTGCTTTATAAAAATTATTTACTTTTATGATTATGTCTTCGTTAAATACTATCTGTTTTAACTTTTCAGTTGGTTCATTTATCTTCCAATTGAATTTATCAGGTGCAAATACTTCAACATCATACATAAGAGCTGGCTTTCTATCTTTTCCAAAAAAACAGTCACTATATCCTAAGCATTTTGCTTTATACTTATTTCCTGTAAGAATTAAAACTTCTTTTTCTTCTGGTTTTAGATATTCTTTTCCAAACCTCTCCATATCTAATATGATTGCACCTTTGTTGAAGTGTAACTTGCAAATTGCGAGTTTGTTTTTATTACCATATCCTAGTGCAATAATTTCTTTTATAGTTGCTTTTGTTGTGCTCTGAAACGCATCAATGAATTCATATTCTCCATCTCTTGTTTCAGATATTTCAGTTTGTCTGCATGCCCTTACTGTTTCATATGTGATTTCTTTACCATTATTTGCAAAAGTAAATAATAATACAACCATGTCCGCAATCTTCTGTAATCCTATTGGCGTAATTAGCCCTGGTGTTTGTTTTTTTCCTTCACTGAATCTCATGAACTCAGCTTTATCATTTCCCATTAGAGTATTTATAGTCTCATATGCTTTTCTCGCATTAACTGTTTCTTTATCAAAGTATTTTTCTGTGATAAATTTGCCATCAGGATTCCCAACATAATATTTTTGGGCTGATATAATATCACTGGAAACTGTTTTTACAAAATTTTTTTTGTTCTCTTTACTTGTTGATTTACCCAGTAGTTCTTTACTTACATTTGTATGAAGTCTGTTAATGGTATTATCTTGGCTTATTTTCTTCATAATGTAATCCTCCTAAAATGTTGTTTGTACCTAACTTAAGACATTTACCTCAATTATACATTCTTAGATTAGTATGAGGTAATCTTTTTGCTACAAATATTTATGGTTTTGTTATTATATCATTTTAGGAAATTGCTGTCAAACATATTTATTTTATTGTTAATAATATGTTTTTTCTAAATCTAAAAAAAAGTATCTGTTAAGTAATACGTGGCAAAATTTTATCCATATATTTTGTATATAATTTGGTTTTTTATATTTCTATAGTTTTATGACTTTGTATCATTCCCATTATTTCCAAGTATTTTAACTCCACCTGTAGCCTCTACTGTTTTTGTTGCCATCTCTTTTATTTGCTTATATGCCTGGTCTAGTTTTTCTTGCATTGCCATTTTTTCTGCATTTGCTTTTTCAATTTCTTCTTTTAACATTTCTATTTTATCATTTTGTCTTTCTATTGTATTTTCATAATCTTTCTTTAGTAACTCTGTTGTATATTTGTTTTCTTTTTCTATTTCTGTTGTTGCTTCTTTTTTTCCTCTTGTATATTCTTTTTCTAATTGCATTGGCATTCCATTTACTTTACTCTCTAATTCCTTTATGTGTTCTGCCTTTGCTTCTGCTTCCTCTAATAGTTCTTTTATTTCGGTCTCTTTTTTTGAAAGCTCTTTTTCTCTTTCTTCTTTCTCGTCTTCCCACTTATTGTTACTTATTTCTCTTTCTCTTCTTATTTTGTAATTATATTCCTCGTTTTCTCTTTCTCTTTCTATTTTTAGATTCTTTGCTTTTGTTTCATATTCTTTTTCAAGTTCTTCTTTTTTTACTTTATATTCTTCTTCTAAATTTTTTATTTCTTCATTTATTTCTTCTGTTTTTCTTTTTTTATTATTTTCTAATTCTGACATGTAATCCTTTCCTGCATTTACTATAACTACTAGATTATTTAGTTCTTTTTCTATTCCATACAACTCTTTCAATTTTCTTTCTTCTTCTTGTATTGCCATTTCTAAATCTTGAAATTTTTTATTTAATTCTTCTGAAAATATTTTTTGTTCTACATTTACTCTTGTTTCTTCTATGGCTTTTTCTACTTTTTGTTTCTTTTCTTCTTTTTCAGGTTCGTATTTCATCTGTGCCATGTTTTTTTCTCTTTCTAATGCTTCATTTAATGCCTCTAATATTTCTGCTTTTGTATTTTTTAATGTTATTTCTTCTTTTTTCATGATTCTTACTCCTTCTTTTTTATTTTTTTCTATTTTATCATATTTTTCTTTTTAAGAGAATATTTTATGATAAAAAAGCATGGAAATTTATCATGTTTTGCAAACAAGTAAAAATATCTGCAATACCACTAAATTTGCTATCCTTTTTTCTTCGTAGATTTTCCTGATTTTTTATTACAGTTTTCTAATTTCATTTGATTTTCTTAAATTTGCTATTTGTTTATCATATAATTTACAAAGAGAATTTACTTGTTCTTCTTATAATTCTTCTTCTCTTCCGTGCTAATCTTGAATCATTTGTTTTATATTTACTTTTAGCTCTATAATCAAGTATATAATGCATTTTCTTTCCAGTCAGTGCCGAAATATGTTCAAGTTCAACAGCATAACCTTCGCGTGGACTTTCAACCAACGAAGAAAAAACATGTTCAGGTATTTCTGCAACTATTGGTTGTAAACTATCTTTTGTACCTTTAGGAATAGTAGAATCAAATATATAATAATTCCCGTTATAAGATACTAAGTTGAATGCATGTGCTTCTCTTTTTGGTTTATTTTCCTCTCTTTGTATTTCTATTCCTGTCTCTTTGAAATATGCTTCCAATCCAGGTAACTTTTCAGAAATATATTTTAATAAATTTTGTGATAACATCGCTCTTTCAACACACGCTGCTGCGTTTTTTCCCTGTAAATCAGATGCTTTTCCTCTTTCCATTGAAAAGCGTTCCACGTCTTCTTCATCTAGATAATTTTCTAATCTACTATTCATATTACTATAGTCTCCAAAATATTCTTGAACTGTTTCAGCAATATATTTCATTAAATCTTGAAATGAATTATTCTTTGAATTAGATAATTTATTTTCTAATATGTCATATGCATCCTTTACATCTCCTAATTGAACACATCTGTAATCCATTATACCTGATTCCAACAATGCAACTTCATTTTTAAATATTCCTCCAAATGTTGATTTTGGACGAGAAACCCAATTCATAACATATCCAGCAGCTCCAAAAGAATTTTTATTATCTAACTTTAAAATTCCCATAATTTCTCCTTATCTTTTATATTTCATATATATTCATTACAAAATGTTACATATTAATCATAACATAAATTATTATTTTTGTAAAATTGTTACATATTTTTGATTTCTGCTTTTTGGCTTATCTGGAATTGTCATTTGTAATTTGCCTTTTTCTAACAATGGATTTAAGTAATCATACATAAATGTTGGTCTATGTTTTAATCCAATATATTCCATAATTTCTTTTACACTTTTTGGCTCTTTGCAAAATTCTAAAATCAAATTAATTTTATCTTCTTTCTTGTTCGGTTTAACTTGTTCGGTTATCTTGTTCGGTTTAACTTGTTCGGTATCATATTTAAAAGGATTTTCTTTATATTTAAATGTAACTCTCAAAAAATGTTCCATAAATTTAAAACAACTTTTATCATAAGCATCTAATATTCTTAATACTCCAGAACCAATGTTTTCAATTAAATCTACATCTTTAAATACTCTAATAAGTTCTTTGTTTCTTGGAGCAGTAACTCCTTCTAAAAATTCTTCTTGTGATAATTCTTGTGGTAAACCACCTGCAGATGTAATTTCAATTCTATCAGAGTATAATTCTATAATTGGTGAATTCCCATAAGAATAGTCATTATGCACCACAGCATTTATAACTGCTTCTTTTAAAGCTGCCTTATCTATCATTTCTACTTCTTTTCTACCTTTATATTCTATTTTAGCATAAACAGTATTTTCTGCATCAAGTCTATC
>CALXJY010000013.1 GCA_944388755.1 uncultured Clostridia bacterium
AAATAGAATACTTAAATCATGTTGCTTTTTTAATAAAATTACAAAATATACTAGAGTATTTTAATAATATGTGATATAATACAAAACAGAGTAAATTGAATAGTCGCTGGTAAATTCCGAAAGGAACTACGAGAGGAAAGTCCGGGCTCCATAGAGCAAAGATGCTAGATAACGTCTAGTGGGGGCGACCCTAAGGAAAGTGCAACAGAAAATAACCGCCAAGAAATTGGTAAGGGTGAAAAGGTGAGGTAAGAGCTTACCACTATTATGGTGACATAATAGGCTAGTGTAAACCCCATCTGGAGCAACACCTAAGAAAGAAGATTAAGCCTGCTCGGCAACTTCTTGAATTGCGTGGCTTGAGGTAATTAGTAATAATTATCCTAGATAAATGGCTATTTTAAATGACAGAACCCGGCTTATAGATTTACTCTTTTTGTAATAATAAATCAAACATGAAAGGACAATAAAATGAGAATAAGATATAAAAAATGGGCAAGACCTGAATTAGAAGCATCTAAATTTTATATAAACAATCCTGAAGAATATAAAGGCAGATGGAAAGATTTTTTTAAGAATAAAGAAAATCCAATCCATCTAGAACTTGGGTGTGGAAAGGGACAATTTATGTCAAAGCTTGCTTCATCAAATTTAAATATAAATTATATAGCAATAGACTTAATAGATGCAATGCTTGGTTTAGCCAAAAGAAATATAGAAAATACATATAAAGAAAAAAACTTAGAATTAGATAATATAGCAATAACTAGATTTGACATAGAAAGAATACCACTTATATTAGATAAAAAAGATAATATAGAAAGAATTTATATAAATTTTTGTAATCCATGGCCAAAAGGTAAACACAGAAAAAAGAGATTAACACATACTAGACAATTAGAAAAATATAAAACATTTATGAGTGAAGGTGCAGAAATTTATTTTAAAACAGATGATGATGATTTATTTAATTCTACATTAGTATATTTAGAAGAAAGTGATTTTGAAGTTTTGAAAAAAACATATGATTTACACAGTGAACCAATTTTTGAAAATAACATAATAACAGAACATGAAGAGATGTTTAGCAAAGAGGGGATAAAGATAAAGGCACTTGTTGCAAAATTAAAGGAATGATAATATGGAAATAGATATAGAAGAATTTAAACAATATAATGATAATAAAGAATATGTATTAGAAAAAGTAAAAGTTCAAGGTAAATTATTAGAATATGCTTCTCAAAATTTGCAAGATGATGAAGAAGTTGTAAAAATGGCAGTTACACAAGATGGTGAAGCATTAGAATTTGCAAGTGAGAGATTAAAAGATAATAAGGAAATTATAATGACTGCTATTAAAACTGCTCCATGGGTAGCCTTTTATGCTTCAGAAAAATTAAAAGATGATAAAGAACTTATATTAGAGAGTGTAAAAGATTGTGGGCAAACTTTATACTATGCTTCACAAAGACTAAGAGATGATGAGGAAGTTGTAAAAACTGCGGTAAAAAATAAAGGTATAATTATAAAATATGCCAGTTATAGATTACGTAATAACAAAGAAATTGCTAAAATTGCAATTGAACAAGATAAAAGAGCATATCATTTTTTAACTCAAGAATTAAAAAATGATGAAGAAATAAAAGATTTTGTGGCAAATGCTTAAATTTATATTATATAATATTTTAGCTTTAAATGGCTATCAAATTCGTTACAACTGTGAATTGTAAGATATAATATGAATTTAAAAAAGTTTTTTTTAGATTTAGGTTGCGAATTTGGTCTGTGATGTGATATAATCTCACAAAGGAGGCAAGAAATGTCATTTATAGAAACAATTAAACAAAGAGCAAAGCAAAATATAAAAACAATAGTATTACCTGAGGCAGAAGATATAAGAACTTTAAAAGCCACAGAGATAGTTCTAAGAGAAAAATATGCAAAAATTATATTAATTCGGAAATGAGGAACAAATCTTATACAAAGCAAAAACAGAAGGTATCAATATTAATGGTGCTAAAATAATAGATCCTAAAAGTGAAAATTCTAAATCAAAAGAATATGCAGATTTATTATTTGAATTAAGAAAACACAAAGGAATGACTATAGAAAAGGCACAAGAACTGGTAAATGATCCTGTATATTATGGAATGTTAATGCTAAAAGATTCTAAATCAAATGTAGATGGTTTAGTATCAGGAGCAATACATTCAACATCAGATACATTAAGGCCAGCTCTTCAAATATTAAAAACAGCACCTGATACAAAACTTGTTTCTGCTTTTTTTCTTATGGTTGTACCTAATTGTGAATATGGGGAAAATGGTATATTTATTTTTGCAGATAGTGGTTTAAATCCAAACCCTAATGCAGAAGAGTTATCAGAGATTGCAATTTCTTCTAGTAAAAGTTTTAAGCAATTAGTAGGAAAAGATGCAAAAGTTGCAATGCTTTCATATTCTACATATGGTAGTGCGAAATCTGAGTCAACAGAAAAGATGATTGAAGCAACAAAAATATTAAAACAAAAAGAGCCTAATTTAATATGTGATGGCGAATTACAATTAGATGCTGCAATTGTTCCTGAAATAGCACAATCTAAAGCAAAAGGAAGTGTTTTAAAAGGTGAAGCAAATGTTTTAATATTTCCTGATTTAAATTCAGGTAATATTGGATATAAGCTAGTACAAAGATTAGCAAAAGCAGAAGCATATGGACCTTTGTGTCAAGGTATTGCAAGACCTGTAAATGATTTGTCTAGAGGATGTTCAAGTGAAGATATAGCAGGAGTTATAGCTATTACTGCAGTTCAAGCACAAACAATGTAATTATAATTTAAAAATAAAGAATGGAGGAAAATTATGAAAGTTTTAGTTCTCAATTCAGGAAGTTCATCATTAAAATATCAAGTAATTGATATGGAAACAGAAGAAATGCTTGCAAAAGGATATTTTGAAAGGATTGGTCAACCAAACTCATTTTTAACACATAAAGTTTTTGGAGAAAAACATAAATTTGAACATCAGGCACAAAACCATGAACAAGCAATTGAATTTGTGATAAGTAGATTAGTCAATCCACATTATGGGGTATTAAAGGATTTGTCAGATTTACAAGCAATAGGACACAGAGTAGTACATGGAGGAGAAAAGTTTTCTAGCCCAGTATTAATTACAGAAGAGGTAATAAATGAAATTGAAAAATGTAATAGTTTGGCACCACTACATAATCCTGCAGCAATTTTAGGTATCAGAGCATGTCAAAGTATTGTGCCAAATATGCCAATGGTTGCTGTATTTGATACTGCATTTCATCAGACAATTTCAAAAGAGAAATATATTTATCCAATACCATATGAATATTATAAAAAATACGGTATAAGAAAATATGGATTTCATGGAACATCACATCAATATTGTTCACTAAGAGTAGCAGAATTAATGAAAAAAGATGTAAAAGATTTAAAAATAGTGAATTGTCATTTGGGTCAAGGATGTAGTGTTTGTGCTATTCAAGATGGTAAATCTGTAGAAACGAGTATGGGATTAACACCGCTTCGGAGGAATACCTATGGGAACAAGAAGCGGAGATTTAGATCCATCTGTTGTTACTTATATTATGAGAAAAGAAAATTTAACACCTGATGAAATGGAATATGTTTTGAACAAACAATCAGGAGCTTATGGAATATCAGGAGTTTCAGTAGATTTTAGAGATATTGAAGCAGATGCAAATGCTGGTGGAAAACATGCAAAATTGGCATTAGATAATTACCACTACTTAGTAGCATGTTATGTAGCTAGATGTATAGTCTCAATGGGAGGAATTGATGTTCTTACATTTACGGCAGGAGTTGGAGAAAAAGGGCAAGACTCAAGACAAGCAATATGTGACCACTTAGCATGTTTTGGAATAAAACTAGATAAAGATTATAATCAAAAAATTAAAGGAGATGAGGCAGAAATATCTAGCAAAGATTCAAAAGTAAGAGTATTTGTTATACCAACAAATGAAGAATTAATGATAGCTAGAGAAACTGCTAAGATTGTAAAATCATAGATACAAGAGTAGATATAAAATGATTATATAATATAGAAAAATTAGGAGGAAGATATCAAATGAAAATACTTGTATTAAACTGTGGTAGTTCATCACTAAAATATCAATTAATAAATATGGAAACAGAAGAAGTAATGGCATCAGGAAAATATGAGAGGATTGGAGAAAAAGAGGCTTTTATAACACACAAAGTAGAAAAATTAGGAAAAAAAGTTAAGATTGAAAATCCAGCATATAATCATACAGAAGCAATAGAATTTACATTAGAACAACTTATAAATCCTGAATATAAAGTAATTGATTCTTTAGATGAGATATCTGCAATAGGACATAGATTAGTACATGGAGGAGAAAAAATAGCTGAATCTGTTGTTATAGATGATAAAGTTGTAGAAGTATTAAAAGAATATACAGATTTGGCTCCATTACATAATCCAGCATGTATATTAGGAATAGAAGCTTGCAAAAAAGTAATGCCAAATAAACCAATGGTAGGTGTATTTGATACTGCATTTCATCAAACTATATCAAAAGAAAAATATTTGTATCCGATACCATATAAATATTACAAAAATTATTCAGTAAGAAAATATGGATTCCATGGAACATCACATATGTATGTATCACAAAGATTAGCAGAAATCGAGAACAAAGATATTAAAGATATAAAGGTTATAACATGTCATTTGGGACAAGGATCAAGTATATGTGCCATAAATGGTGGTAAATCTGTAGATACAAGTATGGGATTAACACCTCTACGGAGGAATACCAATGGTTACAAGAAGTGGAGATTTAGACCCTTCTGTTGTTACATTTTTAATGAAAAAAGAAAATTTGAAAATAGATGAAATAGAAAATATACTTAATAAAAATTCAGGATTAACAGCATTATCAGAAATGCCACCTGATTTTAGAGAAATAGAAGAAGCATCAAATAATGGAAATGAAATGGCAAAAATTGCTGTAGATGAATTTAATTATGCAATAGCTGGATATATTGCAAAATATTCCGTAGCACTAAATGGAACTGATTATATAGTTTTCACTGGTGGAATTGGTGAAAACCAAATAAACATACGTAAGGGTATATGTAAATTACTAGAATTTATGGGAGTAGAACTTGACTTAGAAGCAAATAATGTAAGGTCAGAAGAAAAACTTATTTCGACTAAAAATTCAAAAATAAAAGTATATATAATACCAACAAACGAAGAACTAATGATAGCAAAAGAAACAGAAAGATTAATAAAATAATATGTTTATGAATTATTAAGACTTGTCTCAAATGGGAAAAAGCGGACTAAACAGAATCGTCCCATTTAGATTAAAAATAGGAGGAATAAAAATGGCAAAAATATTAGAAGATATATCAAGAACATTAAATGAATATTTATTATTACCAAATTTAACAGATGAAAGATGTATACCAAGTAAAGTATCATTAAGAACACCACTTGTAAAATTTAAAAAAGGAGAAGAACCAAAATATTATGCAAATGTACCAATGGTTTCTGCTATAATGCAGTCAGTATCAGGAGAGGAAATGGCAATAGCTTTAGCTAGAGAAGGAGGAGTTTCTTTTATATATGGCTCACAACCAATAGAATCTCAAGCAAAAATGGTACGTCATGTAAAAAAACATAAAGCAGGGTTTGTGATTAGTGACTCAAATGTTAAGTCAGGTACTCCTTTAAAAGATGTACTAAAATTAGTTGAAGAAACAGGACATTCTACAGTTATAATTACAGATGATGGAACATCAAATGGGCTATTTTTAGGAATAGTAACAGACAAAGATTATAGAATTAGTAGAGATAATATGGATGCACCAATAGATAATTATATGACTCCAAAAGAGAAAGTTGTGTGGGCATATGAAGGTGTTACATTAGCTGAAGCAAATGATATAATTTGGGAAAACAAAAAGGCATGTTTACCTATTTTGACTAAAGAAGGAAGATTAAAATATTTGGTATTTAGAAGAGATTATGAAGAGAGAAAAAATAACCCAAATTCATTATTAGATGATAATAAAAGATATATTGTTGGAGCAGGAATAAATACAAGAGATTATGAAGAGAGAGTACCAGCACTTGTAGAAGCTGGTGTAGACTTAATATGTATGGATTCATCAGATGGATATTCTGTATGGCAAAAAAAGACAATTGATTTTGTTAGAGAAAAATATGGTGATACAGTAAAAATAGGTGCAGGAAATGTTGTAGATAAAGAAGGATTTAGATATTTAGCAGAAGCAGGTGCAGATTTTATAAAAATTGGTGTTGGTGGAGGTTCTATATGTATAACCCGTGAAACCAAAGGAATAGGACGTGGAAATGCCTCAGCATTAATAGATGTTGCGAAAGCACGTGATGAATATTTTGAAGAAACAGGAGTATATATTCCTTTATGTTTAGATGGTGGAATTGTGCATGATCACCACATTACAATAGCATTGGCATTAGGAGCAGATTTTGTAATGTTAGGAAGATATTTTGCTAGATTTGATGAGAGCCCAACAAGAGTTATAAAAAGAGGAAATGGATATGTTAAAGAATATTGGGGAGAAGGTTCAAATAGAGCAAGAAACTGGCAAAGATATGATATGGGAGGAGACAAAAAACTTTCTTTTGAAGAAGGAGTTGACTCATATATACCATATGCAGGAAAATTGAAAGATAATTTAGAAATTACATGTAGTAAAATAAAATCTACAATGTGTAATTGTGGAAGTGTAACAATCGAAGAATTACACAAAAAAGCAAGACTTACTCTTGTTTCAGAAGTTAGTATTTCTGAAGGAAGTGCACATGATGTCATTTTAAAAGAAATAGATAATCAATATAAATAATCTTAAGGAAGGTTAATAAATTGGAAAAAGTAGATGTTTTAGTTGCAACATATAAAACAAATATTAAATATTTAGTAAAACAAATAGATAGTATTTTAAATCAAACATATACTAATATAAATGTTATAATTAGTGATGATAATTCACAAGATGAAGAATTAAAGCAAATACTAGAACAATATGAGGCACAAGATAAAAGAGTTACTGTATATTTTCAAGAAGAAAATCTAGGATATATACAAAATTTTAATTTTCTTCTTGAAAAATCAACATCTGCTTATATATGTTTTAGTGATCATGATGATATTTGGTATCCACAAAAAATAGAGAAAAGTTTGGAAAAATTAAAAAAAGAAAATGTGGATTTAGTATATGTAAATGCAAGACAAATAGATGAAAATGATAATGTGATTAAAGAAGATTATTTTAGATATAAAAATATGCCATTAATAAATAAAAAAAGCAAACTAGCAATCTCAAGATATATAGGTATTGGCTGTTCACAACTTTTTACAAAAGATGTAAAAGAAAAAGCAATACCATTTAAAAAAAGTGTAATGGCACAAGATTGGCTAGTTAGTTTTATAGCAAATGAAAATAAGGGAATAACATATATAAAAGAACCATTATTTGACTATAGATTACATCAAACAAATATATTTGGTGGAAGAAGTTTAAAACAAAATATAAATCGTTGGAAACAAGAAAATGGTACATCACATGAAAGTTACTTAAAATATAGAAAACAAAATGTTATAGATAAAGCTTATTTAAGTGGTGCAAAAATGTGCCTAGATTATTGTGAAAATAGTGAAGATAAGGACTTTATAAATAAATTAATTACATATTATAATAGTATAGAAAAAAGTAAATTTATTAATTTTCACATTTTTAAGTATTTTAAATTCTTGGGAGGAAAAAATTTAGGAAAAAAGATGCTTAAAGAATTTATTATATTTCATTTCCCAATTTTAGGACAACTAATATGGAAATTTAATTGATAAACATAAATAAGAGGAGTTGACAAAAAATAATGGAATTTCTTAAAACAATTATAAAACATAGAAAAATAGCATGGCAACTTGGAAAAAATGACTTTAAGAATCGTTTCGCAAATACGAGTTTAGGAACAATATGGGGCTTTTTATCACCATTTATATTTATGATTATGTATGTAATTGTATTTCAATATATATTTGTAACGCCAGGTCCTGAAGGTGCACCTTATGTAGTGTGGTTTATGCCAGGTATGGCTATGTGGATGTGTATTAATGATGGGATAATAGGAGCAAGTAGTTCTATTAGAGCTTATAGCTATTTGGTAAAAAAGGTGGTATTTCCAGTTGATATTATACCAATAATTTCACTTATATCAAATGCATTTGTTGCATTATTCTTATTCGTAATAGCTACAGTTACATGTATTGCATTTCATTTTATTCCAAATGTATTACAGGTGATATATATAATTTTTTCAGCATATGCTTTTATAATAGCATTTACAAGATTTACCTCAGCTGTTGCAACACTTGTGCCTGATTTTACAAATTTATTAGGAATTATAATGCAATTATGTTTCTGGTTTACACCTGTTGTATGGAATTTGTCTCAAATTGCATCACACCAAACTATTACAAGAATAATAAAGGCAATGCCATTTACTTATTTAGTAACTGGATTAAGAGATGCATTTATGAATAGTAGTTTGGGAAACATTGTAACACAAAGTAATTTTATATATACAATAATTTTTTGGATTATTACAATTATAATGTTTTTATGGGGAAATTATATATTTAAAAGGAGCAAAAAAGATTTTGCTGATGTATTATAGTAAAATTTTAAAATTTAATCTAATATAATTATTATATAGTAAGGAAAGGAAAAAATATGGAGGAAACTGTTGACATTTTGTTAGCAACATATAATGGTGAAAAATATGTTATAGAACAGATAGAAAGTATTTTACATCAAACATATAAAAATATACGATTACTAATTTCAGATGATTGTTCAACAGATAATACAAGACAAATACTAGAACAATATCAAAAAAAAGATAATCGTATAAAACTATTTTTTCAAAGAAAAAATTTGGGATATATAGGTAATTTTGCTTTTTTATTAAATCAAGTAGAAAATAAGTATTATATGTTATCAGATCAAGATGATGTTTGGCTTCCTGAAAAGGTAGAAAAATCTATTCAATGTTTAAGACAACATAATGCAGATTTAGTATTTGGGGATTTACAAGTAGTTGACAAAAATTTAAATATGATATATCCATCATTTGGAGATTTTATGAAGTTAAATAGAAAGATAAAAAGATGTATAAATAGTTATAAAGTAAATTATTTATATAATTGTGTAACTGGATGTACAATATTTGCTAAAAGTAGTACAATAACTAATGTATTACCATTACCACATAGTTCAAAATATGTAGTACATGACCATTGGATTGGTCTAATGATATCTTTAAATGGAAAACTTGCATATATGCCTGAAAAATATATCTTGTATAGACAACATGGAAATAACCAAATTGGAACAAATAAAATATCTAATGGATTTACAAAATTAGATCAGGTAAGGGAATTATTTTTAAATGTAAAATTAGGTGTATTTGGAACATATGTAGAAAATAATCACAGATTTCCTAGAGCTTTGCAAGAATTAAATAAAAAAGCATTAGACTACTATAAAGATATATCAAAAAAAAGGTTTGTTAATTTTAAAGGATTAGGAGTATTTCATGAATTATATAAAAATGAAACATTTATGTATTATATATTAAACTTTATAATAATGAATTTACCTCTAATTGGAAGACCATTATTTAGAATACGTTATTTTATAAAACATATAGGAAAAAGTAAATAGCTTTGCAGATTATAATTTTTGAAATGCAAAGCTATTTTAGATAAATATGTTTATAATATTTGCAATAATTGATCCAATCATATGAAATATAATGTTATTATTATATAAATCAATGAAATAATTTTTTATAAAAGGTATGTGCCATAATATAAATGCAATTAATATCAAGACTATTATAAATATAAAAGCAGATAAGTAATTCTTAAAAGTTTTTTTGTATTTTACGTTATATCCTCTATTTCTAAGTTCGTTAATATATGCATTTTGATATGCCAATCTTTGTGATTTCAATAATTTTTTTTGTTCTTTATATACTTGTTTTTCTATTTTTTTATTTAGTTTTTCAACATTTGTGTTATTAATATTATCCGCTTCTTCAATATGTGTATTTTTAACTGGATTTAAATTTGTAGCATTATTATTTTTAGGTGGAGTAATATTATTAATATTTTTTTCATAATTCTGTATTTTTCTTTTTAAATCTTCATCATGCTTATTTTTTAGCATTTGTTCATAATTATTCAGTTTTATATCATAACTTTCTCTTTTACTTTTATCTGATAAAATTTCATATGCTTCATTTATTTTCTTTATAGTTTCTTCTGAAGCAGTTTTATCTAAATTCTCTTGTAAATCAGGATGATATTTTTTTACTAAAGTTTTATATGCTTTTTCTATTACTTCTTGAGAAGCATTCCTATCTACTTCTAATATCTGATAATAATTTTTTTCCATATTTTTAATACCTCTATTAATATAATAACAAAAATTTTTGCTTTTGGCAACAGGTATATAAATGTATAATATTAGTAAACTAAAAGAATAATATATTTTAAAATTACATGTAAGTTGTACAATATAAAGCGAATAACAAGCAAATCCAACTTGACAAAACCCTATTTTAAATATAAAATAACATCATAATTAGAAAGGGTGAAAAATTTGAGTAAAAACGAAAAACAAGAAACCAATTCAATAACAGGTACAAATACAGCTATAAAAATACAAAAGTTATGTAAAAATTATAAAATGTTTGCAAGAAAAAAAGACAGAATGTTAGAAACAATATTTCCTATGGTAGAAAGACATGGAGTATTTAGTGCAATGAAGGACTTTGATTTAGAAGTTAATAAGGGAGAAGTATTAGGAGTATTAGGAAAAAATGGTGCTGGAAAATCAACTTTACTAAAAATGATTACAGGGGTTGTAACTCCAACATCTGGAACGATAGAACTAAATGGAAAAATAAGTTCATTATTAGAGTTAGGAACAGCTTTTAATCCTGAACTTACAGGAATAGACAATATATATCAACATGGACAAGTAATGGGATTAACAAATAAAGAAATTGAAGATAAAAAACAAGAAATAATAGATTTTGCAGATATTGGTGAACATTTATACCAACCTGTTAAAACATATTCTTCAGGAATGTTTGCAAGATTAGCTTTTGCGTGTGCAATAAATGTAGATCCTGATATATTAATAGTAGATGAAGTATTATCTGTGGGAGACATGGCTTTTCAGCTTAAATGTTTTAAAAAGTTTGAACAATTTAAGAAAAAAGGAAAAACAATTTTATTTGTAACACATAGTATAACAGATATCTTAAGAAATTGTACAAGAACAATAATAATAGATAAAGGTAAAAAAATATTTGATGGAGATGTAAAAGAAGGAGTAGAGCGTTACAAAAAGATGATTGTAGGGCTAAGCCCAAAAGAAAGTAAAGAAGGACTTTTAACAGATGAAGAATTACTTAAAAGAAATCCAAATTATAAACCAAATAAAAATGGGGAATATTTAAAACAGGGAGAAACATGGAAATCACATTTTAATGAAAATCCTGATTTAATAACATATGGTAATGGTGATGCAGAAGTAATAGATTATGGAATGTTTGACGAAAATGGAAATTATATAAATGTTTTAGAAAATGATAGAGATGTAGTACTAAAATCGAAAATAATATTTCATAAAGATGTAAAAGATCCTATTTTTACAATGACTGTAAAAGATTTTAAAGGATTAGAAATGGCTGGTACTAATACACTAATCGAAAAAATTGCAACAGGAGAGTATAAAAAAGGAGAAGTAGTAGAAGTATCTTTTAAACAAAAAATAAATGTAGCTCCAGGTAAATACACATTATCATTTAGCTGTACACATTTTAATCATCGTGGAGAACTTGAAGTATTAAATAGAAAATATGATGCTTTATTAATAGAAGTTTTATCAGTAAAAGATACAGTTGGATTAATGCGCATTGACTCAGAAATTGAGATAAAAAAAGTGAAATAAGATTTTTATATGTATAAAATTGCTAAAAAATATTATAGAAATTTAAAAAGATTAAACTTGTAAAATAGGAGGGGCAAATGAAGTTTAATATGGATTTTTTTAAAAATAAAATAAACCAAGAAAATGATTTCGAAATAGTAAAACAATATATAGAAAATAATATGACTGATGTAGAAAAAAATGCAAGTCCCAATTATGAAGCTGAGTTTGTAGATAAAATAACTGATAAAGAATTATATCATTTGTCAACTCAAAGTCAAAATATAATAAATTGGTTTCCATTCAAAAAAGAAATGGAAGTATTAGAATTATGTGGTAATTATGGGGAGATAACAGGTATACTATGTGATAAGTGTAAAAATGTTATTACCATAGAACCAAATATAGAAAAAGCAAGACTACTTGGAAAAAGACATCAACAAAGAGAAAATCTAGAAGTTATTGTAGGAAATTTACATGATATAAGATTAGAAAAAAAGTTTGATATAATTACATTAATCGGAATAATACCTTATATAAAAGAGCTGATGGGAAAAGATGTAAAACTTATTGAATTAATAAGGTATTTAGAAAGATTTTTATCTGAAGATGGAAAATTTCTTTTAGCTGTAGATAATAAATTTGGACTAAGATATTTTTCAGGTCATCCAGAAAATATTTTAAATGAGCAGTTTGAAAGTTTGATTGGATATAATAATAAAGCTGAAAAAATAGAGACTTTTACTAAAAAAATCTTACAAAACATGATAAATGATTTAGGATATAATGCAAGATTTTATTATCCACTTCCGGATTATAGATTACCTAATGTTATTTTTACAGATAGTGAACCTGCAAAATATAACAGTGTAGATAAATATGTACCATATTCAACATTAAAATCTAATACAGTTTTTAATGAAATAGATGTTTTTAGAGAAATATTAAAAACAGATAATCAAATGTTTGCTTTTTTTGCAAATTCATTTTTTATAGAATTAAGCAAAAAAGAGATTTCTCAAGAGTATAAATATATATCATTTAATAATTTAAGAAAACAGGATTATAGGTTAATAACAAAAATATCTAATGAATTTGTAGAAAAACAGGTAGTAAGTAAAGAAGCTAATAATCATTATGAACAAATAATGAAAAATATAAATCTTTTAATGATAAATAAAATTAATACAGTTGATTATGTAGAAAATAATGTTATAAAAAGTAGGTATGTTGAGCAAAAATATTTGTTAAATAATGTATTAACTCGGTTATTTAGAACAAAACAATATATTAGAATTTGACAATGTAATAAATAAATATATACAAACTTTAGGTTTTGATTTAAATCCAAATATAGAATATAAAGATACGGTGTTTGCAAAATACAATATTCCTATTGCTGATTCATTATTAACAGATTTACATTTTGTAAATAATGGATTATGGGATATGACTTTTAAAAATTGCTTTTATATAGATAATGAATTCTATTTTTTTGACCAAGAATGGAATGAATCTAATCTACCTATTGAATTTATATTATATAGATCAATTTTATATACTATTTCACTTAGAAGATATATAAATATTGACATTTTGTTTGAAAAATATGGTTTAACAAAATATAAAGCGATATTTGAAAAATTGGATGATGCATTACAAGAGAAAATACGTTCTGAAAAGATTTGGGAATATTATAGTATAAATACTTATTTTAATATAGGAGCTACAAAACAAGAAATGATTAATTTAAGTATTAGAGATAATGCAAAACAATTGGCAATAGAAAATATGCAAAAGGAAAATCAAAAATTATGTGAGAATATAGAAATTTTAAAAAAAGAAAAACAGGAATTGCAAAAAGAAAATGATATTTTAAAAGCTAAAGAACAAAGTAAATTATATAATAAGATAAAGAAAAGAATAAAAGGAGAATAGCCTAATGAATAAAAAAATAGATATTTATAAAAATCCTATGAAAAAATTAAAAATTGAAAATCCAAAAAAAGTTAGTGTAATAATACCAAATTATAATTATGCAAATTATATAATAGAAAGAATAGATTCTATATTATTACAGACATATCCAATATATGAGCTTATTATTTTAGATGATTGTTCAACAGACAATAGTGTAGAAGTAATAGAAGAAAAGATAAAAACAATTAAAGATATTAAAGTACAATTTATAAAAAATAAGACAAATAGTGGAGGAGTATTTAAACAATGGAAAAAGGGATTTGATTCTGCAACAGGTGATTTTATATGGATTGCAGAAGCGGATGATAGTGCAGAAAATAATTTTGTAGAAGAATTAATAAAACCTTTTGATGATGATGAAGTTGTACTTTCTTATTGTGAATCTGCAAGGATAGATGGAAACAATATGTTAATAAGGGAAAAATCAGATGACTTGTATGATATGTGTAGAACAGGTGAATGGAATAAATCATATGTTTGGACAGGAAAAGAGGAAAATATATATCATTTGAGTGTTACTAATACAATTTTAAATGTATCTAGTGTTATGTGGAGAAAAAAAGATTATACAGATATTTTTGCAAAAGCTGGAGAATTTAAAGTTGCAGGTGATTGGTATATTTATTACAATATTTTAAAAGATGGTAAGATTAGTTGGAATTGTAAGCCATTAAATTATTATAGAAAACATGGTAGCTCTGTGTGTACAGATGTTAGAGCAGAAATTGAGTTTGGAGAAATATGTAGAATACAAAATGAGATTTCTGAGTTGTATGATTTACCAAAAGAGATTAAAGAAAAACAAGAGATAAGAAGAAGTTTGATGTACCCATTGTTACCAAAAAAGAAAATTGCTTGGGTAATCCCACATCCTGGAAAAGGTTCTGGAGGGCATAGAACTATAATACAAAATGTTAATGCTTTATTAAGAGCAGGGTATGAATGTGATATTTTTGTTGAAGATGACGGAGTATCTACTTCAGATACAGTAAGAAGAAAAATAAATGAATGGTATGAACCATGTGATGCAGGTATATTTGTTGGATTTGATTTTAAAAAAGATTATGATTTATTATTTGCAACTGGTTGGCAAACTATTGATTTTGTAAAAAAGTTACCTGCTAAAAAGAAAGCTTATTTTATACAAGATTATGAGCCATGGTTTTTCCCAATGGGAGATCAGTATCTAATAACAGAAAATTCATATAAATATGGATTTTTACCAGTTACAATAGGTAAATGGCTTGCACATAAAATGGATTCAGAATTCAATACACCAGCAGAATATTTTGATTTTGGTGCAGATTTAAATGTATATAAACATTTAGACAATGTAGAGAAAGAAAATGCAATATGTTATGTATATCAGCCTGAAAAACCACGTAGATGTGATTATATAGGTTTAAAGGCTCTTAAATTAATAAAAGCGTTAAGACCTGATGTAAAAATATATTTATATGGATCTGAACTTGTAACAAGACCAATAGATTTTGAGTGTGAGAATTTGCATATAATTCCTGTAGAGGAATGTAATAAATTATATAATAAATGTAAAGTGGGAATTTGTTTAAGTGCATCAAATCCATCAAGAATACCATTTGAGATGATGGCAGCAGGTTTGCCAGTTGTTGAATTATATAAGGAAAATAATTTATATGACTTACCTGATGGAGGTGTATTATTGTCAGATACAACACCTGAAGCAATAGCAAGTAGTGTAATTCATTTGTTAGATAATCTAGAAGAGGCTAAAAAAATGTCTGAATTTGGGATTAATTACATGAAAGATTTTCCTTTAGAAAGAGGTTTTGGACAAATTGCAACTGTTGTAAAAGATATGTTAGATACAGATTATAATAATATGCCAAAAATAGAAAAGTTATATAATAGACCAGCTTTTAAGGCTACAAAAGAAGCGGAAGAAATAAATGTAGAACAGATAAAACAGGAACCAATATCAAATGATAATCATGGCAAAATTTATAGATTTTTAAGAAGATGTAAAAGAGTATTAGTTAAATATCTATAAAGACATTTAAATACTATGGAGGATAAGATGATAAACAAAATAAAAAAATTATTAAAAGCAATTAAAATAAAGAACTTTGAAGCAGTTATAAAATATATAAAAAATAATGGATTTAAAGGATTATATTCAACATGTATAAATTACATTAGATTTGGAAAAGTTGTATTAGATGAATATGCAACATGGATTGCAAATAATGAACCAAATGCTGAAATGTTAGAAAAACAAAAAAAATATGTATCTTGTCAGGATTTAACATTTGAATTTATATCAACAGAATATAACAGAAGTTTAAGTGAAAGCATACAAGAACAAACTTATCAAAAATTTGATATAAAACAAATTAATTCAAATCAAATGTATTTAAAGACAATTCAAATGTCAGATAAAGATTATATTATATTTACGAAAGGAGATATATCACTTACTCCATTTGCTGTATATGAGATTGCAAAGTCAATAGAATATCGTGATTCGATTATGATATATGCAGACAATGATAAGTTAGTAGATGGAAAAAGAAAAGAGCCTCATTTTAAACCTGATTTTGCAAGAGATACTATACTTTCACAAAACTATATTGGTAATTTACTTGTAGTTAAAACTGATTTTCTAAAAATACATGATGACATTTTAGAAGATTTGGGAGAGCAAGTTATATATGATATAGCTCTAAGAATTAGTGAAAAAACAAGAAAAATAGAGCATATAACAAAAATCTTATATCATGAATTACAAGATAAGATGGATATAAATGTATCAGATGAAAAAGAGATTATAAAGAAACATTTGAATAGAATGCATTTAGAATATGAAAATATTGAGGATGGAAAATTTATAGGACAATATCATATAAATTATAAAATACATGGTAATCCAAAGGTATCAATAGTTATACCAAATAAAGATCATGTAGATGATTTAAAAAAATGTATAGATTCAATCTTAGAATCTACATATTGTAATTATGAAATTGTAATTGTAGAAAATAATAGTGAAGATAAAGAAACATTTGGATATTATAAAAAATTATCTGAAAAACATAATATAAAAATTGTTACCTTGAAAATAAGTGAATTTAATTATTCTGCAATTGTTAATTTTGGAGTGGAAAATTCTTCAGGAGAATATATTATATTATTAAATAATGATATAGAAATAATTTCTAAAAATTGGATAGAACAAATGTTAATGTATTGCCAAAGACCTGATGTTGGAATTTGTGGTGCTAAACTATATTTTCAAGATAGAAGTATTCAACATGCAGGTGTGACTATTGGTACAAGAGGACTTGCAGGACACAGATTCCGTGAAATGCAAGAAAATGAATATCATGATAGAGATTATATAAATATTGTTCAAAATTTAAGTGCTGTAACAGCAGCATGTTTTATGGTTAGAAAACAATTATATATAGATTTGTTGGGATTTGATGAAAAACTAGCAGTTGCATTTAATGATGTAGATTTCTGTCTTAAGGTGAGAACAGCAAAATATTTAATTGTATATAACCCATTTGTTGAAGCATATCATTATGAATCAAAATCAAGAGGACAAGATATTTCAGGAGAAAAACAAAAACGTTTTAGCAAAGAATATGAGCTATTTGTAAAAAGATGGTCAAAAGTAATAGGAAAGGGAGATCCTTATTATAATAAAAACTATAGATTAGATACAGATTTACCAAAAATAAATTATAATAAAATTGTATAAAGGGGAGAGAGCTTTGAATAAAAAATCTAAAATACTTTTAATTGGATATAATCTTTTTACAGTTATTTTAGGAATAATAATAGAAATTTGGTTGAATGCAATAGAAAATGATTTATATTCTAAAATACATTTTACAAGATTATTTGTTATAGAAATTCTACTAGTAATAACTACTAACTTATTATTTTTTAAAGGAAGGGAAATAGGAGACAAGTTATTTAGGCATAGATATGGCATAGGCATATTTTTAATTGTAATTTGTACTTTTCTTCAAATAAATGGATCATCTATTGGTGGTTGGGAAAATATGCTTACAGGAAATGGTCAAATAAATGATGGTGTTTTACTAGGAACAACAAGGGAAATACGTGTAGATGAGTGGAATGTAAATACTATGATGGCATTTTCTAAATATTTTGATAATTTTTCGTATTTTAGTAAAGTAATGATGGGTGGAGATGCAGATAATTTTATAGTCTATGCACAGCCTGTAAAAGATATAGGTACTATTTTTAGACCTTTTCTAATTGGATATTTATTTTTAACACAAGGGCAAGGATTATCTTTTTTCTGGTCAGCACGTTTAATTGTTTTGTTTTTAGTATCTTTTGAATTAATGTTATTAATTACTAAAAGAAAAAAATTATTATCATTTGTTGGAAGTTTTATGATTACACTAGCACCTGTAGTACAATGGTGGTTTGCAGTAAATGGATTAGTAGAAATGCTGATTTTTGGCGAATTGGCAGTGATTTTATTAGATAGATATATGTTGCAAGAAAATAGATTTAAAAGGTTTATTTACTTATTATTAATAGGAATATGTGCAGGTGGATATATTTTAACATTTTATCCAGCTTGGCAAGTACCATTATTTTACGTATTTGCAGGATTGGCAATATGGGTGATATTAAAAAATAAAGATAAATTTAGATTTAATAAAAAAGATTTTGCACAAATAGTATTTGTATTATTAATATTTTTCTTAATCGGATTACATATTTTTACTCAATCAATAGATACAGTAAAAACGGTATTAAATACTGTGTATCCAGGTCAAAGGACAGATACAGGACGGAGGAGCATTAAGTACATTATTTGAGTATACCACAAATATGTTTTTTCCAATGAAAGAAACAGGAATTAAAATAAATGCATGTGAAGATTCAAGATTTTTTGATTTATTCCCACTTGGTTTTATTGTATCTGCAATTGTACTTACAAAACAAAAGAAAAAAGGAGAAAAAACCGATTTATTATTAAAAATCTTAATAGTAATATCAATAATATTAGGTTATTTTTGTATATTTGGGGTACCTGAAATTATAAGTAAAGTCACATTACTTAAGTTTTCTACTGCAAATAGAGCATATCTAGCTTTTGGATTTGTAAATGTATTAATTTTATTAAGATCAATAAGCATATATGAAGAAAAAATATCTATAAAGAATGCATTTATTATAACATTTTTATTAACATTATTTGCTGGAATGCAAGTATTAAGTAACTATGTAAGTTACACTGGAAAAGCGGGATTTATTTTAATATGTATGATAATCTTTGTTTTGAGTTATTTGATTTTAAGAAAAAAAGATAAGTTATTTGCAATATTTATGATAATAATTATGTGTATATCAGGTTTGCTTGTAAATCCAATTAGAATAGGTGTAGATGTGATTTATGAAGCAGATATTAGTAAGGCAATACAAGAAATTGCTCAAAATGATAAAGAAGCTAACTGGATTTATGAGGGAAATGGATATCCTAATATATTAATTGCAAATGGTGCTAAAACAATTAATTCCACAAATGTATATCCTAAATTAGGAACTTGGTATAAAATAGATAAAGAAAAAAAATATGATGATATATATAATAGATATGCACATATATCAATATATTTACAAGATACAAAAGAAACAACATTTGAACTAAGTTCACCTGATTCATTTATAATAAGTTTAAATAAAAATGATTTGATAACATTGGAGATAAAATATGTTTTAACTAAAAATAATTTAAAAATTTTTGATAATGAGAAGATTAAATTTAATGAAAAATATCATGATGACTATTTTTATATTTATGAGATTGATAAAGTATAGAATTACATGCAATTTATAATCAAAAAAATAAAAAATTTGAATATAATTGTAGAAATTTTAGAATGTTTGTGTTATATTATACTTGTAATAACAAAGAGGAGATAGTTTAAAAAATGAAAATCGCTGTATTAATACCATGTTATAATGAAGAATTAACTATTGAAAAAGTTATAAAAGATTTCAAGAAAGAATTACCAAATGCAGATATATATGTATATGATAATAATTCAAAAGATAAAACAGCAGAAATTGCAAAAAAGAATGGAGCCATTGTAAAACATGAATACAGACAAGGAAAAGGAAATGTTGTAAGAAGTATGTTTCGAGATGTTGATGCAGATATTTATGTTATGGTAGATGGAGATGACACATATCCTGCAGAAGAAGTCCATAAATTAATTAAGCCAATTGTAGAAGGAAAAGCAGATATGGTAATAGGGGACAGACTAACAAATGGAACATATCAAAAAGAAAATAAAAGGCATTTCCATGAATTTGGGAATAATTTAGTTAGAAAATCAATTAACATATTGTTTAAGACAAATTTAAAAGATATTATGACAGGTTATAGAGTTTTTAATAAAATATTTGTAAAAAATATGCCTGTTATGAGTCCTAAATTTGAAATTGAAACAGAAATGTCATTACATGCTCTTGATAAAAAATTTATAATAAAAGAGATACCAATTGTATATAGAGATAGACCAGCAGGAAGTGTTTCAAAATTAAATACAGTAAGTGATGGAATAAAAGTAGTTGAGACAATTATTAAAATGTTTAAAGATTTTAAACCAAGACAATTTTTTTGGATAATTTCACTAATTTTTATTATATTGGGATTAATTGTTGGAATACCTGTAATTATAGAATTTATAAAAACAAGTTATATTACAAAAGTTCCTTCAGCAGTTTTAGCCACAGGAATAATGATTTTTGCTTTAATTACAGCACAATGTGGAGTTATTTTAGATACTGTAGTAAAACAAAATAGAGAAAATTATGAATTGCAACTTTCAAGATACACTGATATTGAAAAGCTTAAAGAAAATCAAACAAAATAGTAACACATTATTATTTTAAAATGTATTACTAATGAAAGGTGGTGTAGCTAAAATTTATGGATAAAATTAAAGAACAGTATTTCAAATACAAAGAAATCATAAATTACCTTGTATTTGGTGGGCTTGCAACAGTTGTTAATTTTGTTACATATTTTATTGTTGCAAGACTCATGGGAATAGATGAAGTTTTAAGTAGTGGTATTTCATGGTTTTTCTCAGTTTTATTTGCATATATTACTAATAAATTATTTGTATTTGAAAGTAAGACAGATGGAATTAAAGCTGTATTAATAGAGATGGGTTCTTTTTTCTTAGCAAGAATTGTTTCAGGCATTTTGTGTGACGTTGGTACTTTTGCTCTTATGGTAAAGGTATTTAATATAAATGATTTATTTGCTAAAGTTGTAACACAAATTATGGTTGTAATTGTAAATTATATATTTAGTAAATTAATCATATTTAGAAAAAAATAGGAGATGTATTTTTATGAAGAAAAAACTTTTTTTTGTTACATTTATATTTATTGCTTGTTTAATATTTTTTATACCTACTCAAAAAGCTGTTTCAAGCAATGTCATTGAAAATGGTATATATACAATATCAAGTAGATTAGATGAAGATTTACTTGTAACAGTAAGTGGAAGAGGTAGAGATGACCTAACAAATGTAGAAATATCTTTAAATGAAAATAAACAACACCAAAAGTTTAAAATAACAAATATAGGTGGAGGATATTATAAAATTGAAGCAATGCACTCAGGGAAAGTTTTAGATGTATACAAAGGAGAAAACAAAAATGGTGCAAATGTTGAACAATATAAATGGATAAATTCTAAGGCACAAATGTGGAAAATTGTTGATGTAGGTAATGGTTATTATTCATTTGTTTCAAAGGCTAATGGAAAATATTTAGATGTTAATGGTGGAATAGCTAAAAGTGGTACAAATATACAAACTTGGGAATCAAATAACACAAAAGGTCAACAATTTAAATTAAATAAAGTAGAATTTGAAAAAGGTTCAAAAACAATAGAAGATGGTAGATATGTAATTTCTATGGCAGTAGATAATTCAAGAGCATTACAAGCTAAAAATGCTTCAAAAGATAATGCAATTGCAATGTGTATTGGGGATAATAATGCATGTACAGCACAAAGATTTGATATTACTTATCTAGGAGATGGATATTACAAAATTATAGCTGTATATTCAGGTAGAGCATTAGATGTATATCAAGAAGACAGTTATGATGGTACAAGAGTACAACAATATAATTGGCATAATTCAGATGGTCAAAAATGGATTATTAAAAGTATAGGAAATGGTCAATATTCAATTATTTCAAAATGTAATAATTTATATTTAGATATTCCTAGAACGAGTACTACAATAGGAACAGAAGCTCAATGTTATTCTGGAAATGGTTCTTCTGCACAAAAATTTGTATTAACAAAGGTAACAGAAGTAGAACCTAAAAAAACAATAGAAGATGGAGTATATTCAATTAAATTACCATATGATCAATCAAAAGTAGCAGATGTAGCACATGCTTCACATGATGATTATGGAAATGTTCAAGTTTATAAAAATTCATATAATCAAAACCAAAAATTTCGTATTGAAGAAATATCAGGAACAGGATATTATAAAATAACATCTATAGAATCAGGTAAGGTTTTAGATGTCAATGGCGCAGGTCAAACAAATGGAACAAATGTGCAACAATATAAATGGGTAGATTCTAGTGCACAAAAATGGATTATAACCAAAACTAGTGATGGATATTATAAATTTATTTCAAGAAGTAATAGTTTATGTTTAGATGTAAATAAAGGAGATTCTAGTAATAGAACAAATATCCAAGTATGGGAAAGTAATAATACAGATGCACAAAAATTTATTCTAGAAAAAGTCCAAATATATCCTAATGGAACATATGAGATGGAAACAAAACTAAATTCTAATTATGTTGTAGATATTACAGGTGGAAATCATGCAAATTCAACTAAGGCAGAAATATGGACAGCAAATGGGGGAGATAATCAACAATTTATTGTAACTTACAATAAGGAAGATGATACATATACAATACTTGCAAAACATTCAAATAAAGCACTTACAACAAATAAGGCTGGTAATGTTTATCAGGATAAGAAAACTGGTAGTGATTCACAAAAATGGATTATTAAAGAAGCAGGTAATGGATATTATTACTTGATTTCTAAATTAAATGGAATGTATTTGTCTGTAGATAATAATAAAGCTCAAAATGGTTCTACAATTTATACATATAAGTATAGTGGCAAAGATGGTCAGAAATTTAAACTTTATACAGGAATTAGGAGATTTTTTGAAGAAGGAACATATGGAAAGTCAGGATTGGCAGTAAATGGCGACTCAAGAGGGTCTGATTTAAAATATTATAAATATGGAAGAGGAAATAATGTATTTTTTGCAGTATTTTCCGTACACGGTTTTGAGGACTCATATAGCCATGATGGAGAAGAATTAACATATATTGCAGAACAATTTAATTACTATTTATCTTATTCAAATGATACAGATATTTACAATAATTGGACAATATATATTTTCCCAAATGCAAATCCTGATGGTCAGGTATATGGATGGACTAATAATGGACCTGGAAGAACTTCTCTTATAAGTAGTGCACCAAATAAACAAGGAATAGACATAAATAGAAATTGGCAGGTAAGTGGAGAAAGTTATGTTAGATATTCAGATGCAAGAAATTATAATGGTACTTCAGGATTTCAATCTTATGAGGCAAGATATTTACGTGATTTCTTATTATCACACAAATCATCAAATGGTAAAAATGTTCTAATAGATTTACATGGATGGCTTAATGAATCTATAGGTGATGATGGATTAGGAGTATATTATAGAAAATATTTCAATTTACCAACACATATTGGAAGCTATGGTAGAGGATATTTAATAAATTGGGCAAGAAAAAATATTGGAAGATCAGCACTAATAGAATTACCTGAAATATCAAATCATAACCAATCTGTTAGCAGAAGATATAGTGACAATTTTATTTGGGCAACTTTGGAAATGCTTAGAGGTATATAATTTAGATATTAATAGAGGTTGAAAAATAATTTAGTTATTTTTCAACCTAGATTATATCTATAAAAAGGAATGAGATGAAGTATGAAAATAAACAAGAAAAAAATAATTTTTTTTATAATTATAATAGTATTGATTATAGTATTTTTTGTTTTTTTATTTACTAGAAAAAGTAAAGAAAAAGAAAATTTAGATAGCACAAATAATATTCAAAATGAAGAAGAATTTCAAACAATGCAAAATAATTTAAATATAGAAAGCCAAAATATAACTGAACAAGAACTTGAAGAAATAAATACATTAAAAAATGAGATGGGATCAGATGCAAATCCAAATATGTATGAGGTAGCAGAAGAATATGATGGACGAAAAACACTTGAAATTAGACCAAGTATACAATTCCAAACAGCATTAGCAGGAGCAATAAAAAATGGAATGCCAACTGAACAAGATATAGCTAAATTATCAGAAGATTTTTCTTATAATACAGGAATTTTTATAGCTGAAAGTTCAAGAGAAAAATTTATGCAACTTTTAGATAATTTGCAAATAAGTAGTTTTACAATAAAAGATGATGGATATCTAATAAAGAAAGAAGATTCTATTATTCAAAATGAGACTGAACAAAAGATAGAAAGTCTTATAAATGGAGACAAATTATATGTAATTACTATGACAGGCACTTGTTATATGAGAGATGATATAACAGGAGAAATAACAGAATATCCATTTGAAAAAATGGATCCATCACAAGTATTAGAACCATTTATTAGTGATAATAGTGTTTTATTAGCTATTAATTCTAATCAAGATAATAAAATTGACTCAAAGGAAATACTAGAAGCTATATTTCAGTATTAAAGTTAAGAAAGGAACTGTATATGGATAAAATATCAGTAATTGTATCATGTTATAATGAGCAAGAAAGTATACCATTATTTTATCAAGAGATAGAAAGAGTAAGGAAACAAGATTTTCCAAATGAAGAATTTGAATATATTTTTGTAAATGATGGCTCAAAAGATGATACTCTAAAGGAAATTAAAGAATTACATAAAAAAGATGATAAAGTAAAATTTATATCTTTTTCTAGAAATTTTGGTAAAGAAGCTGCAATGCTTGCTGGACTTGATAAAGCATCAGGTGACTATATTACATTAATGGATGCAGATCTTCAAGATCCGCCACGCTTATTAAAGCAAATGTATGATATTATAAAAAATGAAGATTATGATTGTGTTGCAACAAGAAGAGTAACAAGAAAAGGAGAACCTCCTATTAGGAGTTTTTTTGCAAGGCTATTTTATAAATTAATAAACAAAATGTCTGACATAGAAATGGTAGATGGTGCAAGAGATTATAGACTTATGAAAAGACAGGTTGCAAATAGTATTATTTCTATGAGAGAATATAATAGATATTCAAAAGGTATATTTACATTTGTCGGATTTAAAACAAAATGGTTGGAATATGAAAATGTAAAAAGGGTAGCAGGAGAAACTAAGTGGTCATTTTGGAAATTGGTTAAATATGCAATTGAAGGAATTACAGCATTCTCTACAGTTCCACTTATAATGTCATCTATTATAGGTTTATTATTTTGTTTGATTGCATTTTTATTAATTTTAGTGATAATATTTAAAACATTAGTATATGGTGATCCAACGAGTGGTTGGCCATCATTAGTATGTATTATATTTTTAGTAAGTGGAGTGCAACTATTTTCTTTAGGTATTATAGGTCAGTATTTATCTAAAACATATTTAGAAGTTAAACATAGACCTATATATATTATAAAAGAAACAGAAAAAGAATAGATTCTTAAACTAACATTAGAAGGGACTGGTCATAAAAATGCAAGAAAAAACAGAAACAGAAGAAAAACTATATCAAAAATTAACAAAAAATATTGTAAGAATAATATTTGTTGTAATTATTTTTCTTATGATATTTATAGGTATTAGCTCATTTTTTATAACTGCATATTTTGAACAAAAACCTGAGTCGGCAAATGAATTAACACAATATAAAGCAGATATAATAATATTAAATATAATTTTAATACCTTTAATGCTTTTTCTTATATATAAATTTACAAAAATTAACCCTAGAATATACAAAAAAATAGTTTTAATAGCTTTTTTAATTATATTCATAACACAATTAATATGGGTATTAAATTTAAAAACAATGCCTGTTGCAGATCAGTCAGATGTAGTACAAATTGGAGAAAATTGGCATAATAAAGAAAAGATGGATTATTATACTAAACCATATGGATATCTTGGCAGATATCCATTCCAAGTAGGTTTTTCTAAATATGTAGATGTAATTTACCACATTTTTGATTCTACTGATTACATGAATTTAGAGATATTGAATGTAGTATATTCATTAGTAGTATTATATACAATGTATTTAATTGCGAAAAAAATATTTAAAGATGATGTAACATCAAAAATAGCTTTTTTATTAATATTTGGTTTTTCATTATATTTTCTATTTTTTAATCCTCATATATATGGCAATATAATTGGACTTATGTTTGCACTTTTTGCTATATATGAAACTATATCTTATTTAGAAAACAAGAAAATATATAAATTATTATTAATAGGATTATTTATATTAATTTCAATTATACTAAAAAGTAATTACAATATATTTTTATGTGGTATAATGTTTACATTAATATATGAAGTTATAAAAAATAAAGAGGTAAGAGATATTTTTGGAGCAATATGTATAATTCTAATTTACTTGGTTGGAAAAACTTGTTTTTATAATTACATAGAAAAATCGTTGGATGTAAAATTACCTGATGGAATACCAATGATATCTTATTTATACATGGGGATGGCAGAACCTAGAGCATTGTCACCTGGTTGGTATACAGCAGATACAATGGAAATTTATGATGAATGTGGACAAGATACTCAAAAAGCCTCAGATATGGCTAAACAATTACTAGTAGATAGAACTAAATATATGTTGACACACCCCGTATATATGTTTGAATATTATTCTGAAAAATATGCATCTACATGGCTTAACCCAACATTTCAAACTGTGTGGTGTTCTAAACCTGGACCAAAACTTGTGATGTATCCGGAATATGATGACTATTTTGAAACAAAAACTATTGTAAAAAGTATGTTAGGTGGAACAGCATTTGAAATTGAAGAAATATACTTTAATGCATATCAAGTAATTATATTTATATTTGGTGCATATGGAATAATAAAAATATATAAGAAAGATGAATCAAAACATATTTTATTACCAATTATATTTTTAGGTGGATTTGTATTCCACATGATATGGGAAACAAAAGCAATTTATGTGTTACAATATTATTTAATACTATTGCCTTATTGTGCATATGGACTTAATAAATTTTATAACAAAATTAAAGGTAGAAATCTAATTATAGAATATAGCAATAAGATTAAGAAGGAGATTTTAAATCATGGAAAATAAAAAGATATCATTAATTATACCAATGTATTATGAAGAAGAAGTTGCAGAACAATGTTATAAAAGAGTTAAAACTGTCTTAGATGGTTTAGATAACTATAACTATGAAATAATTTGTATAAATGATGGAAGTAAAGACAAAACATTGGAAATTTTAGAAAGACTTGCAAAAAATGATAGTAAATTAAAAATTATTTCTTTTTCAAGAAACTTTGGACATCAAGCAGCAGTAACGGCAGGATTAAGAAATGTTACAGGTGATGCAATAGTTATAATAGATGCAGATCTTCAGGATCCACCTGAATTAATACCTGATATGCTTAAATTATGGGAACAAGGAAATGAAGTTATCTATGGAAAAAGAAAAACAAGAGAAGGGGAGAGTCATTTTAAATTATTTACAGCCAAAATGTTTTATAAAATACTTAATTCTTTATCAGATGTTGAAATTCCAAAAGACACAGGTGATTTTCGTTTAGTTGATAGAAAAGTTGTAGATACAATAAATAAGCTTCCTGAACACAACAAATTTTTAAGAGGGTTATTTAGTTGGGTTGGATATAATCAAAAAGAATTTGATTATGAAAGACAAGAAAGATTTGCAGGAAAAACAAAATATCCTTTAAAGAAAATGTTAAAACTTGCAGCAGATGGAATTATTAGTTTTTCAACAAAACCATTAAAGATATTAGGAATGTTAGGCATTTTTTGTGTAATTATTTCTGTTTTATTAATAATGTATGCACTAATATCATATTTTTTTAAACTTAATCAATTATCTGCAGGTTGGACTTCTATTATGATAGCCGTTACATTTTTTGCAGGTGTTCAATTAATTTCTATATGGATTTTATCTGAATACATTGCTAGAATATATGACGAAAGTAGAGGAAGACCAGAATATATAATAAAAAATAAAATTAATTTTTAATATATCATTATACAAAAAACTTGTAATTTTTTTATATAAATGATAATATGTTTGTGGGAGTGAATAATATGAAAATTTTAATTACAGGAGCAAATGGAATGCTTGCTAAATCTGTTAAAGAAAGACTAAAAAATGGAAATGAATTAATTTGTACAGATGTTTCAGATTTAGACATTACTGATAAAAATAAAGTGCTAGAATTTGTAAAAAATTTAAAGCCTGAATATATAATCAATTGTGCTGCATATACAGCTGTTGATAAAGCTGAGGAGGTATATGATTTAGCTGATAAAATAAATGGAGATGGACCAGCAAATTTAGCTCTTGCATCAAAATCAGTAGATGCAACTTTAGTTCATATAAGTACAGATTATGTATTTAATGGAGATTTAGATGTTTCTAAATCATATGTTGAAGATGATGCAGTTGAACCTGTAACAGTTTATGGGAAAACAAAATTGCACGGAGAACAAGGAGTACAGAACAATACTGATAAATATTATATTTTTAGAACTGCTTGGTTATATGGAGATGGAAATAATTTTGTTAGAACAATGCTTAATTTGGCAAAAGACCATGATGAGGTTTCAGTTGTTTCAGATCAACATGGAAGCCCAACATATGCTGAAGACTTAGCAGATATTATAGGACAAGCAATTGAGAAAAAAATACCATATGGATTATACCATGCAACAAATCAAGGTTTTACTACATGGTATGAATTTACAAAAAAAATATATGAACTTTCAGGTGTTACAACTAAAGTAAAACCTGTTACATCTGAAGAATTTGTAAGACCTGCTAAAAGACCAAAAAACTCACAATTAGATAAGACAAAATTATTATCACAAGGTATAACAGTTCCATCTTGGGAAGATGGATTAAAAAGATATTTGAACAATTAGATTTGTTTTTAAATAGATAAAATTAGTTAATATCTATTTATCATAGTATTGTAATCCCTAAAAATATGATAGATAGTTATTATATATATCAATCCTATAAAAAAGGTATTGTTGTATATAGAAAATTTTAATTTTCTATATGTATAGACATAGGCACTTTTGCCTTGTCTATACTAATTTAAGATTATAATATGTTGTACAGATTTTTAACCTACAGAAGTTATAATTTAAAATTAGTATAGAAAAATAAGTTATAAGAAAGGAAGTTTGTTTAATGAAAAATAGAAAAGGTATAGTTTTAGCTGGTGGTAGTGCTACAAGATTATATCCATTAACTCTTGCTATATCCAAGCAAATAATGCCAGTATATGATAAACCTATGATATATTATCCATTATCTGTTTTAATGCAAGCGGAAATAAGAGAAATTTTGATAATTTCTACTCCTAGAGATGTAGTTACATTTAAAGCTTTATTAGGTGATGGTTCACAGTGGGGAATGCATTTTGAATATCAGATACAAGAAAAGCCTAATGGTTTAGCAGAAGCATTTATTATAGGAGAGAAATTTATAGGAAATGATAATGTAGTTATGATTTTGGGAGATAATATGTTTTATGGTTCACATTTACCAGAAATATTAAAAAAGGCAAATGAAAGAGAAAATGAATCTACAATATTTGGATATTACGTAAAAGATCCAAGAGCCTATGGTGTAGTTGAAATAGGTAAAAATGGTGAGGCTTTGTCAATTGAAGAAAAGCCTGAAAATCCAAAATCTAATTATGCAGTTCCAGGATTATATTTTTATACAAATGATGTTATTGAAATTGCTAAAAATGTAAAACCTTCTGCACGTGGCGAAATTGAAATTACCAGTATAAATGATGAATATATGAAAAGAAAAAAACTAAAAGTTGAAAAGCTTGGAAGAGGAATGACATGGTTTGATACAGGCACACATGATGCACTTCTTGAAACAGCAAGTTTTGTGCAAACAATAGAAAAACGTCAAGGAATGCAAGTTTGTTGCCCTGAAGAGATTGCATATAAAAAAGGATGGATAAATAAAGAAGAATTATCTAAATTAGCAGAAAAATTTATAAAAACAGAATATGGAGTGTATTTAAAAGATTTAGCAGAAAATAAATTTGGGGAAGAGTAATTGTAAACTTAATATAATATTTGTTTAAACTAAAGAAAGGAATGGTAGTAAAATGGGTAAATTTAAAAAAATAGAAACATCAATAGATGGTGTGTATGTAATTGAGCCAACAGTATATGGAGACAATAGAGGATATTTTATGGAAACATATAACAAAAATGATTTTGAGGAAATTGGTTTAAATTATGATTTCGTTCAGGACAATCAATCTAAATCTTCGAAAGGTGTTTTAAGAGGATTACATTTTCAAAAGGAAAATACTCAAGCAAAATTAGTTAGATGTATAAAAGGTGAAGTATTTGATGTAGCAGTAGATTTAAGACCAGGTAGTAAAACATATGGAAAATGGGAAGGTGTGATACTTTCAAATGAAAATAAAAAAATGTTTATGATTCCAAAAGGATTTGCACATGGTTTTTTAGTTTTATCTGATGAAGCAGAATTTACATATAAATGTGATGATTTATATAATCCTAGTGCAGAAGGAGGTTTAGCTTGGAATGATCCTGATGTTGCAATAGATTGGCCTATGGGAGATATAAAAGTAGAAGATTTATTAACATCAGAAAAGGATGCAAAATGGCCATCATTAAAAGAATTAAAGCAGACAGATTTATTTAAAAATCTAAAATAGAAAATATTAAAATAAAGTAAGGGAGAATAAAAGATGAGTAATAATATATTAGTGACTGGTGCAGCTGGATTTATTGGTGCAAATTTTGTAGAATATTTTGTAAATAAATATCCAAATTATAATATTGTTGTATTAGATAAATTAACATATGCAGGAAATATGGATAACTTGAATAATGTAATTGATAAAATAACATTTGTTAAAGGAGATATATGTGACTATGATTTTGTATTAGATTTATTTAAAAAATATGATATTAATGGGGTTATTCATTTTGCTGCAGAATCACATGTAGATAATAGTATAAAAAATCCATTTATTTTTACACATACTAATGTAATTGGAACACATACTTTATTAGAAAGTGCTAAAAATGTATGGGGAGAGGGAAGTAAAAATAAATTTGTTCATATTTCTACTGATGAGGTATATGGTTCATTAAAAGATGATGGGTATTTCACAGAAAAATCACTTATTAAACCAAGTAGTCCATATTCAGCATCAAAAGCAAGTTCTGATTTAATAGCATTTGCATATAAAGAGACATATAAAATGAATATAAATGTAACAAATTGCTCAAATAATTATGGTCCATATCAACATAATGAAAAACTTATACCTCATATGATTAAATTAGCAATGAAAAACGAAAAATTACCAGTATATGGTACAGGAAAAAATATTAGAGATTGGCTTTGTGTTGAAGATCATTGTGAAGCAATTGATATTGTATTCCATAAAGGTATATCAGGTGAAAGATATAATATAGGTGGTCATAATGAAAAAAGAAATATAGATATTGTAAAATTAATATTAAAACATTTAGGAAAGTCAGAAGATTTAATTGAATTTGTAGAAGATAGAAAAGGACATGATTATCGTTATGCAATAGATCCTACAAAAATAAAAACAGAATTAAACTGGGAACCACATACAAAATTTGAAGATGGAATAATAAAAACAATAGATTGGTATTTAGCTAATCCTAAATGGTTAGAATAAATATAATTGTTTTAGATAAAATATTAAAACTCTACAAAAGGATGATTGTATGAATATAGGTATTGATATTGGAGGAACTCATATAGCTATTGCTGTTGTTGAAAAAAGCAATATTATTTTGCAAAAAGAAAAAGTATATAATCATGATTTTAAGATCAATCTTTTAAATAGTCTTGAGAATTTTATAAAAGATACTATTACTGATATTTTACAAGAGTATAAAATAGAGAAAATAGGGATTTCTATTGCTGGAACTATACAAGATAATGTATTATTATATTCTACTAATTTAGGACTTAAAAATATTGATTTTAGAAAGATTTTAGAACCTTATTTTAATATTCCAGTAACTGTAAATAAAGATAGTTTTTGTGCAGGACGAGCCGAAAAAGAGTATGGCTGTTTAAAAGGATATGATAGAAATGCTATTTTCCTAGTAATAGGAACTGGTATTGGAGGAATACGATATTTAAATGGCAATATTTATAGAGCTGGATATGGTCATATGGTAATAGAAAAAAATGGTAGACAATGTAAATGTGGAAAAAAAGGATGTTTTGAAACTTATGCTTCTATTAAGGTTTTAAGAGATAAAATAAAAGAATATTTGAAAGTTAATGATATTGATGGAAAAGAATTGTATAAATACTTGTTATTAAATAAAGAAAACAATGAGATTAGTAGAATAGTTGATAATTATATATATGATCTTTGTATTGGTTTAACAAACATTATAGATATTGATTTACCTGAAATTATTGGCTTTGGAGGAAGTTTTTCATATTATGATGATATTTTTATTGATAAAATCGAAGAGACAATAGTTAAAAATAACTTATTGTTTCATAAAACAAAAATGCCTATATTTAAAATGGGAAAATTAAAAAATGATGCAGGTATTATAGGAGCTACATGTTACTAGATTTAGAATAAGACGGAAAGCACTATAATAATTTTAAATTTTCTTTGGCTAGCTTTCCGTTTATATTTGGTGTACACTGTTTTTATAAATGACATGAATTAAGAATTTTTACATTTAATCCATGTCATTTTATTGTTGTAGATAGTTGTATAATAAATATTTTTTAACACAGTATAGGACTTATTTGTTCATTTTTTAATGCATATTCTATAGTTTTTTCTAGCATATTAAAATCTGCAACAATTGAATATGGCTTTGTTATGGGATTGTCTTGTTTAAAAGGTACAAAATAATAATTTTTTCTATTTAGTAGTTTACCTATATTTTCGGCATTTGAACTTAATGCATTATTTGTAGATATAGCAATAATTACTGGAAGATTATTTCTAAGATGAGATTTGACAGCCATTGTAGCAGGTGTATCTATAATGTCATTTGCTAATTTTGATATGGTATTTCCTGTACATGGGCAAATAATCATTATATCTGTTAGCTTTTTAGGTCCAATTGGTTCTGCTCCTGCTATTGTGTGTATTATATTATTCCCTGTTGAATTTTCAATATCTTTTATAAAATCATTGGCTTTTCCAAACCTAGTGTTTAAATTATAACTATTAAAAGACATTATGGGAATAATGTTTGCACCAAGTTTTATTAAATCTTTCATCTTTGAAATTGACTTACTAAATGTACAAAAAGAACCTGTAAATATATATCCTATTTTTATATTTTTAAAATTCACATTAATTACCTCCTTATGTTGATGTTGCAATATATATAATATGATATGAAAAAATTGTCGAAAATGTAACTTGACATATTTTATAAATATGATAAAATACTGTATAATTTTAATAAATATATTTTTAGAATTTAAGAAATGGGAGTTTATAGTTTGAAAGAAAAACTTTCGTAACTATTTGAGCTTTTATGTTAAAGCAAGAAAGGAATGAATTTAATATGGGAGATGAAAATAATAGTCCTAAAAAAAGATCCTTTGCAATTATGGGAATATCTATATGGAGAATTTTGGCATATTTTATTATTTATAGTGTTTTAGGTTATATTATTGAAACAATATTTGGAATAGTTACAAAAGGTGTTTGGGAAAGCAGACAAAGTTTTTTATATGGTCCGTTCTGTGGTATATATGGCTTGGGTGCTGTAATTATGATTATTTTATTACACAAATACCAAAAAAAATATAATGCATTATTTTTTGGTGGATTTATAATTGGATCTGTTATAGAGTATCTTGTTAGTTTAATAGGAGAACTAATACTAGGTGTAAAATGGTGGGATTATTCAGACAGACCATTAAATATAGATGGAAGAGTTTGTGTATATTTTTCTATATTTTGGGGATTTTTATCAATTTATTTAATTGCATCTGTAAATCCAAAAGTAGATAAATTTATTGACTGGATTAAATCTAAAATAAGCATAAAAAATTTAAAACCTATTACATTAACAGTAATTATTTTATTATTTTTAGATTGTATTGCAACAGGATTTGCAATAGATTTTTTCTTAATCCGAATGATACACAATAATAATATTAATGTAAATAATAAAGAAATTGTTGATGAACAATATGTTGCTATTTATGAAGAAAATGAATGGTTATCAAAATTCATATACCAATTTTGGGGTGACCGCAAGATGATAAAAACTTTTCCTAATTTAAAAGTAAAAGATATTGAAGGAAATATTGTTTATATGGATAGTTTCTTGGATATACAGCCATATTATTTAAGAATACATGAAAAATAAAATTAAACGTGTGTTCTCTATTAGAAAAGTTAGTATGACTTTTCTAATAGAGAAAAAATCGCAAAGCCTTATAAGTTGCAATAATTTAACGTTT
>CALXJY010000014.1 GCA_944388755.1 uncultured Clostridia bacterium
ATTAAGAGAAGATGCCTATTTGGAATTAGAAGTAATGCAAATTCGTGGAGTTGTAAATTGGAAAGAAGTACAAGAAAATGAATTGCTAGAAGATGTTAAATCAGCAATGAATGTAGAATAATTAAAAAAATAAATGTAAAAAGAAATGAGGTGGTAAAAGATGAAAAAGTTATTTAAAGTATTAATTTTCTTGTTACTAATTGGAATTAGTATTGCACTATTATTCATTGATAATGGATATAATATGTATAAAGAAGCAATAGAAAATATGCCTCTTGAAGAAAAAATAGAAGAAATAAGGTCAAAAGAAAATTATGCAGAGTTTTCAGAATTACCACAAGTGTATGTAAATGCAGTAATTAGTGTAGAAGATAAAAGATTTTATAAGCATAATGGAATAGATATAATCGCCATAGGTAGAGCTGCTATAAATGATATAAAAGCAATGGCTTATAATGTATATTACTTGCAGGTATTC
This sequence comes from uncultured Clostridia bacterium, assembly GCA_944388755.1. Classification (GTDB taxonomy): domain Bacteria; phylum Bacillota; class Clostridia; order TANB77; family CAG-508; genus CAG-269. Next base: position 479 of record CALXJY010000014.1, read on the forward strand.
CAAATGCACCATCAGTTTATGCTCCAACTAAAAATCTAAATTTAGCAAAACAAAGACAAAGGCAAGTAATGGAAAAGATGATAGAAAATAAATTTTTAACAGAAGATGAAGCAAATGAAATATTAAAACAAGCAGAATAGAATAACTGTGCTAATTGTAGATGAAGCAATTAGTACACAAAATATCCCCTTTTATTACGAAGTAACAAGGTTCTAGGGTACCAACTTGCAATTTTAATTGCATAGTGGGTCAGGTTCTTATTTTCGAGGGAGAATCATTAGAAATAGTGGTTCTCTTTTTTCATCTATTAGGAAAGTCATACTGACTTTTCTAATAGATAAAACACGTTGCACACAAATTTATTTCATAAATTTGGCGCAGAACAAATTAACGCAAAGCTAAAGAGAAAAGTTAAAATTATTGAAAATTTTAAGGCTTTCCGATTTGTTCTGTAAAAATTTTTAAGAAAACTATTGACAAAATGTTATAAAGTGTTATACTATGGTCATAACAGTAAATAACAGTAAGGAGAAAAGCTATGAATATAATAATAAGTAATAATAGTAGTGTACCAATTTATGAACAAATAAAAAATGCTATTAAAGATGCTATAATTTCCAATGAATTAAAAGAAGAAAAAATGTTACCTTCAGTAAGAAATTTAGCAAATGACTTAAAAATAAGTTTTCTTACAGTAAAAAAGGCTTATGATGAATTAGAACAAGAAGAATTTATAAAAACAGTACAAGGTAAAGGAAGTTTTGTTGCACCAAAAAATTTAGAAATAATAAAAGAAGAAAAGCTAAAAGAAATCCAGGACTATATAGAAAAGATTTATAATATTTCAAAAATAGCAAATATTTCGGAAGATGAGATAAAAGAATTATTTAATATAATTTTTAAGGAGGAAATTTAGAATGGATAATAATATTGAATTACAAAATGTTTCAAAAAAATATAAAGATTTTGAACTTAAAAATATTTCTTTCAATGTACCACAAGGTTGTATTGTAGGACTAATAGGAGAAAATGGAGCAGGAAAAACTACTACAATTAAATCAATATTAAATATTACTAAATCAGGAGGAACAGTAAAGATATTTGGAAAAGATAGTAAAAAGAACGAAAAAGAGATTAAAGAAGAAATAGGTGTGGTGTTAGATGATAGCTTTTTATCAGAATACTTAACTGCAAAGCAAGTTAATTCTATAATGAAAGATTTTTTTAAAACATGGAATGAAAATAAGTATATAAATCTTTTAAAGCAATTTAATTTACCTACAGATAAACTAATAAAAGATTTTTCAAGTGGAATGAAAATGAAATTAAAAATTGCAACAGCAATATCTCATAATCCAAAACTTTTAATATTAGATGAACCAACAAGTGGACTTGATCCAGTTGTAAGGAATGAAATATTAGATATATTTAGAAAATATATAGAAGAAGATGAAACAAGATCAATATTACTATCAACACACATTACAACAGATTTAGAGCATATATCAGATTATATAGTATTTATAGAAAAAGGAAAAATAATATTTAATTTACCAACAAATGAATTATTAGAAAATTATGGAATAATTAAATGTAGTAAAGAGGATTTTATTAGATTAGATAAAAAAGATTATATTACTTACCAAAAAGGAAAATATCAATATGAGGTATTAACAAATGATAAAAGTCTAATTAGAAGTAAATATAATATTACAACTATTGATAAAACATCTATTGAAGATATAATGTTATTCTATATTAAGGGGGAAAAATAACTATGATAAAAGGATTATTGAAAAAAGATTTATGTAATTTAGCTACATATAAGACATCATTAATTATAATAATTTTATTTTGTGGAATTGCAATAATAGGAACAGAGTCCATTACCATTGCACCAGCTATAATTTGTGGAATAGTAGGAATGATCTCACTATCTACTTTTAGTTATGATGAAATATCAAAATCTAATAAATATATTTTAACACTACCGACTGATAGAAAAGAATTAGTAAAAGAAAAATATATATTAGCAATAGTAGCAACTTTATTAGGTGGAATATTAGGAATGGTACTAACTATAATAGTTGTAAATATTATGAACTATTTAAGACTTGAAAACATAATAAGTCTTGATTATAAGAGTCTAGTTATATCAACAATGGGAGGAATTTTTGCAATATCTTTTTTACAAGCAGTTCAGATTCCAAGCATTTATAAATGGGGAGCTGAAAAAGGAAGAATACAAATGTTTATTCTAGTGCTTATTATAGTTGCTATACTTGGTGGAATCTACTTTTTGATTAACAAAACTAATATCAATGTTGATATGGAAATGATAAAGAATTTTATAAATAAATTTGGAGTATGGATATTAATTACAAGTACAATAATTATGTATTTTGTATCTTATAAAATTTCATATAAAATATATAAAAATAAAGAATAATACCTGTCCTTAGCTATTGACATCATAATGGTACCAATTCTTCTGTACCTATATCATTTAATATCGCTTTAGACTTCTGATCAGGCATACCAAATCTTTGTGACAAATATCTTAAAGAAGCGGCAAGCTCCCCATCTGGACCACCATATTGAGAAATAATTACTTTAGCAAGTTTTGGGTCAGTACAGTTTATATTTATAGGATATTGCAACATTTTATTATAAGTCCACATTAGAAATTCCCCCTTTCCCAAGGCCATGGTTCTTCAAGCCATCTCCATTTATTACATGGATAAAAGATAGTCAAAGGACCAAACATTTTTTGATATTTATCTTTTAAATCTTTAACTTCTTTGCAGTATTTTCTATGCAAACAAAGAGCTTTCTGATCATCAGGATGTGTATCTAAATATAATGCGAGTTCATTAATTGCAAAATCTAGAGAACGTATTTCATTAATCATTGAACATCTGACTTCATTATTATTTATTGAAGTATTTTCACAGCTACAAGAACAAGTACAAGTGTAATCTCTATTTTCGTTTTCCACTAACATTATTTATTACACCCCTTTCCAATAGAATTCATAGATTCAATAAATTTTTGTTGTTCCATACTTTGACAAGGCATATAAGGACTAACTAATTCGGGAAAAATAGTACCCATCTTTAATCCAACTTCAGGTCTAAAAGTTTTATTCATATGTTGAATAGGAACATAACTTTGAGCAAGCATAGGATTATCAGGAAAGACATTATATTCTTCATCAAAGCCACAAGAACAACTATTATACATATCGTCTTCATATGAATTTACATCACTACATTTGTCTTCAAGAATATCATTCTCAATGGGAGTGGTAGAATAATTGTTATTCATACAAAAACATTGTTTACATCTTCTAAACATTTTAATTCCTCCTTTTACTTACATTATATGAGTATATAAAATAAATTGAGACAAAATTCAATCAAAAACTTGCGAAATTTTGTTTTATATGGTATATTTATATTACAAAATTACAAAAAATTTAAAAATTTACTTGATTAAAAATAATTTTATGATATATTATATATGAATTGCAAAAATACTAATTTGTACGAGAAAGGCGGATAAAATATGAAACATATAAAGGAACCTCAAAATATATCAGATAGAGAAATACAAAAGAAGAAAAAAACTATAGTAATTGTATTTTTAACAATTATAACTTTAATAGTGCTATTTATAGTAGCATACATATCAAATGAATTTATTATATTAGACAAAAACAAAACAACTAATTTAGTAATAAATAATAAAAATGTAACAGAAAATTTAAAAAAAGAAATACTAATTAAAGAAGGTGAAATATATATATCAAAACAAGACTTAGGAAACTTTTTTGATAAATACATATATGAAGAAAATGAAACACAAAAAATAATAACTACATATAACAAAAAAATAGCAGAAATAGGATTTGAACAAAACATTATAAACATAAATGGAACAGACAAAACTACACAGGCACATGCAATAAAAGAAGGAGATACGATATATATACCAATAGAAGAATTAACAGATGTATATGATATTGAAATAAGCTATAAACCTGATACTAAAGTATTAGTAATAGATTCACTTTCAAGAGGACAAGTAAAAGCAGTAGTTAATACAAATGTATCTGTAAAATCTTCAACAAATTTCATAGCAAAAACTGTAGATAGAGTAAAAAAAGGAGAGCTATGTTATTTAATATCTGAAGAAAATGGAAAAGCAAAAATACGTACTGAAAACGGAAAATTAGGATATGTAAATTCAAATAAGATATCAAATAAGGTTACAGTAAGACAAGATATGGAAGAAGAAAAACAAATAGAAGGAAAAGTAAATTTAGTTTGGGATTATTATTCGCAAGTAGCAACAGCACCTGATAGAACAGGTACAAAAATAGATGGAGTTAATGTTGTATCACCAGCATTTTTTAATATGAATACAGAAGGGGTAATAGAAGAAAATATAGGAACAAGAGGACAAGCATATTTAGATTGGGCACATAGCAATAATTGCAAAGTATGGCCAATGGTACAAAATTCAGGTGACGGAATGCTTAGTGCAACATCAAGAGTAATGAATAGTTATGAAAAAAGAAAAGAAGTTATAGAACAAATTGTAAACTTATGTATAGAGTATAAATTAGATGGAATTAATCTAGATTTTGAAAATATGAAAAAAGAAGATAAAGATTTATATTCAAGATTTATAATTGAGTTAATGCCAAGAATGAAAGAACTAGGACTAGTACTTTCAGTAGATGTAACAGCACCAGATGGATCAGATACATGGTCATTATGCTTTGACAGACATGTTATAGGAGATGTGGCAGATTATATAATATTTATGGGATATGATGAATATGGAGCATCAAGTACAAAAGCAGGAACAACTGCAGGGCTTGACTGGGTAGAATTAAGTCTGAAAAAATTCTTAGAAACAGAAGAAATAGAAAGTAATAAAATTGTATTAGCAGTCCCTCTATATACAAGATTATGGACAGAAGATAGTAGTGGAAACTTAATAGATCAAGTAGTTGTATCAATGAAGGATATAAATGATACTATACCAAGTGATGTAGAAAGAAAGTGGAACGAAGACTTGCAACAATATTATGTTGAATATAATGAAGACGGAAATACAAAAAAAATGTGGATAGAAGATTTAACATCACTAAAAGCAAAAACTGATTTAATTTCTAAATATAATCTAGGTGGTGTGGCTTCTTGGGAAAAAGGAATGGAAACAGATGAAGTGTGGAAACTTTTTGAGGAAGCATTAAAATAATTTGGAGGTATTTAAGACAAATGCAGAATGAAAATATATATTATACAACAGATAAATTTGCAAATTTAACAGATGAAGAAATAATATCTCAAATAAGACAAGGTAATGAGCAAGCATTAACTTATTTATTAAACAAATATAAAAGTCTTGTGCAAAACAAAGTAAGTAGATATTTTATTATAGGAGCAGAAAAAGAAGATATTATACAAGAAGGAATGATAGGTTTATATAAAGCAATAAAAAACTATAATACAGAAAAACAAAATACTTTTAAAACATTTGCTAATATGTGCATAGAAAGACAGCTAATTACAGCGATAAAGACATCTAACAGACAAAAACATATACCACTTAATTCTTGTGTATCACTTAATGTATCAGCATATACAAATGAAGATGATAATAATATACAGCTAATTGAAATATATGATGACAAAACGGTAGAAGATCCATTAGATACAATGATGAAAAAGGAATATTATAAAGAAATACAAAATGCTCTTGACAATTCATTAAGTGACTTTGAAAGAAAGGTTTTAGACAGATTTATTAAAGGAGAAAGTTATGAAACTATAGCAAGAAGAATAGATGCACCAGTTAAATCTGTGGATAATGCAATACAAAGAATACGCAAAAAAGCTAATAAACAATTACTAGATTTATAATTAAACATAATGTTATTAATTTAAGAAAACACAGTATGTCTAAAATAACAGAAAATAAATCGGAAAGCTAAAGGATTGAAATAATTTAGATATTTTACAATTTGCTTTCCGATAAATTCTTATATTATAAATAACCATATAATCGATAATTCAAAATGCCTTTATAGCTCAGTAGGTAGAGTGCAGCCTTGGTAAGGCTGAGGTCACGGGTTCGATTCCCGTTAAAGGCTCCAAAAATTACTCCCTCGAAATTTTAGAATTGCCTAGAGTAAACAGTTTTAGAATTTTATGGTAGTAAAATATTTCAACTTATTACTATAAATTATAATGCATAATTTTAATAAATATTCAATATAATATTAATGTCAAATTTAGTTTGACAAGTTAAATATTATATGTTAAAATATATTTAACTTAACCCTTTACTACTTTTTGTGGTAAGACGGGAGCCTAAATGATTTTGGAGAGTTCTAGCAACTCTCCTTTTTAAATACTATAATCATTTCGTAAAGTATTTAATAATTTGTTTATCAATCAAATCAAGTGATTCACTGGATATTTTTACATTTCTTCGCACAGTATCCTTGAAAATTCTTTGTTTGCTAATTGTTGTTATTTGATTGATTAGTGCAATACTATCTTTTTTCATTTTAGAAATTTCATTTTCCATTTTTTCTATATATTTTTGTTCTTTTTCTATAATATTTTGAATATTAACAGGAATATCTTCTATTTTTTCTAATTCACTTAATATTTGTTGTAATTTTTGTTTTTCTTTTTCAATTTTGTCTTGAAATACATTATAAAGTTCCTTTCCAAGATTTACAGAAGAAGAATCATATTTTTTATTATCTTTCCTAGATGTTAATGGAATAATATTTAAAGCACCGTTTCTAGTATTACCATATTTATTTAGTACAATACAATAATGTAAACCTCCTAATTCATTACCAATATTAAAACCTAAATTTACTTTTATAACATCTCCACGAGAATACATACCGGATTTTGCAATATTAAATGTTCTTTCTTCATCATGGTATTCAGCAAAGTCATTTATCCAATAAGCCAATAAATCACTTTTCTTATATTCACTTAATTCTATATGTTTCAAAAAAGATAAGTCTAATCTGTTTAAAGAATTATCCTTATGTAGAATAGCATTGTTTTTTAGTTTGATTTCATTTTCATTCATAGTATCACTCCTAGTAATTCAATATAGAAATATTATATCAAACATTTGTTTGCTATGCAATAGCTGTTGAAAAATAATTTTATTATGTTATAATTTATATAACAGTTGATTAGTCAAATATTTTTTAGCAAAATATGGGAGGAACACTTTGAGAATCAAGCAAATTTTAGTAATAAAATAATTTAAAGGAGCAAATATGAAAACAAAAGAACAAAGATATAATGAATTATATAGTAGTGGATTAGTAAGTTCTTATTAAAAATTTATTTGGTAACAGAAGTGATATTAGTGAAGATTACTATGTTTTAATGGCTGATTATATAGATTCTATGAGCGAGATTAAAGATGAAATGTTAATAAATCCAATAGAAATTGCAAAGAAAATGCCAAAACTTATAAAAAGTATTCAAGAAACAAATTTAGGTGGGATTTATGGAAGAACTGATGACAATAGAATTCAAATAAATCAATCTCTTGATTATGAAAATAAAAAATTATATTTCTTTCACGAATTAACACACGTTTTGCAGACTTCACATGAAAATGGTATAAAACAATGTGGTTTTTATAATGGACATGATGGAATGTTCCTTACAGAAGGTGCTACACAATATACTGCTGAAATGCTATATCATGTTTCTAATGGCACAAATTTAGAATATAGAGAACAACCTGGAACAGTACGAGGTGCAAGTAATAGAACACCATATAGTCCATTAAGTGAATATCAATATAATGGTAATGTATTAGAATTACTTGCCAAAACTATGGATTTACCGTTACCACAAGTTTTAGCTTTAGGATATAGGAAAGATGGTAGAGAAACACTAAAAAATATATATGAGAGTATGGAAGGAAATCAAGGTAAATTTGATGAATTAATGAATAATTTAGAACAAATATATTCAATTGATAAATTGATTATTTATGGAAATAGTAAACATTTACAAAGTCAAACTCCAAAATTATTTAATATGGCAAATGATGATCATACACCTTTTAGAGCAAATTTTGATACATATAATGAACTTATGAATAAAACTGAAAGGGAATTAGTTGCAACATATATGGAAAATCATAATACAGAATATGTTTTGCAACATTATAATGAAATTGCACAATTTTTGACTACGCCAGAATTAAAGAATAATTTTCTATCAGCGATACAACAACTAAGCCAAGACTTGACTCAAGATAATACACAAATATATACTCCACCAACAGAAGAAAGTTCAGTAGAGCAACCAATTCAAAGTGAAAATCAAAACGAGAACAAGTTAACATTAAAACAAAAAGTAGCACAATTTTTAAAGAAAAATAATCTATTTATGAATTTATCTTTTGTAGATAAATTTGTTCGTAAGCAACTAGATATATTACCACCTGTGACACAAGAAGTAAGAAATACAAATACGAGAGCATTTGGTGGAACTAGAGAAGATTTTATGAATGAATTAACAAATTTTGGACAATATAGAAATTTACCATCTATTCAAAGAATGTCTGATCCAAAAAGACTAGCACGAATGCAAAGAAAAATGGAAGAAAATCAGCAATCTAATGATGACAATGAAAGAAGTTAAAAATTAAAAGAAAGAGATATTTAATTATGATTATTAATGTAAAAGTATTTTTACAAAAACAGAATTATTAGAAGTAATAAAGCATGGCATTAATATTTTAGAATATATGAAACATGAGAAAAATATTAATTTTGTAACTAATGCAATTATAATTGAAAGAATTTATATAGGTAAAAAATGTGAAAATACTGTAAAAACTAATATTTCCACACTCAAAATATATTTTATTTTAACATTAAAAAGTTTAAAAGTCAAATTTATAAAAACTAGATAAAGTAAGAATAACTTTGAAAAAAAGAGATAAAATAATATAAATAAATCTAGTTCAATAAAATTTATTAAATATATATTTGTAAACAAAAAATATATATGCTAAAATATAAATAACTTAAAGGAAAGACAAAAAATTAAATATGTTATTAAATTACCCTGCGTAGTACGTGTAGACAGAATTTTTAGAACCAACAAGTATTGAAGAGGGACTGATCTCGAAAATATGGCGTGCATGCTCACCGTTTGAATTGTGAGAAGCCCATGAGTATTTTGGTAGGTACCCACCTGTTTGTAGGAACAGGTCCTTAAAAATTCAAGACATCTTACGGCTAAGGCGGGGATTTTTATGTTTTAAAAAATCTTTTTCTTGTAACTGCTCATAAAACATGGTATAATTAGCAAAAAGAATGAAGGTAGAAATATGAATATTAAACAGGCTATAGAAAAAGGAGCAGTAAATTTAAAAACGGCTAATATAGAAAGCCCTAAAGTAAAGGCTAGAATGTTAATGCAATTTATTTTGAACAAACCTAGACAATATATAATTATAAACGATATGAAAGAATTAACATTAAGTCAAAAGGAAGAGTATTTTGAATATATAAAAAAACTAATGAATAATATGCCAATTGAACATATTACAAAACAAAAAGAATTTATGAAAATGAATTTTTTTGTAAATGAAAAAGTTTTAATACCAAGGCAAGACACAGAAGTTTTAGTAGAAGAAGTAATTAAAATTGCTAAAAAAACAAATAGCAGACAAATATTGGATTTATGTACTGGAAGTGGAGCAATCGCAGTGTCACTTGCAAAATACTTACCTAATGTAGAAATAACGGCGACAGATATTAGCTTAGATGCAATAAAAATCGCAACTAAAAATGCAATAATGAATAATGTAGAAAATAAAATAACATTTGTACACTCAAATTTATTCCAAAATATTTTAAAAGATAGATATGATATAATAGTTTCAAATCCACCATATATAAAAAGCAAAGAAATAGGAATCTTAGATAAACAAATTCAAAAAGAACCAAGAATAGCTTTAGATGGAGGAATAGATGGACTAGATTTTTATAGAAAAATTATAAAGCAATGCTATGAATATCTAAGGTATGAAGGATTTTTATGCTTAGAAATTGGGTATGATCAAAAAATAGATGTTATAGAATTACTGGAAAATGAAGAAAAATTTGGTAATATATATTCAAAAAAAGATTTATATGGGAATGATAGAATAGTAATTGGACAAATTAAATTTTCTTAAATGGGAGGATAAAATGTCTTTTTCATCAGAACTAAAAGAAGAATTAAGTAAAATTAACAATTTATCAAATAAATTACAAGTAAAATATGAATTTATAGGATATCTATTAACAAATCATGTTATAGTACAAAATAGAAATATAAGATATGCAACAGAAAGTGAGTATAATATAAATAGATTTTCTAAATTACTCAGCAATTTACAAATTAATCATAAGATAGAGGTAGAGGGAAATTTATTTGTTATAAAATTAAAATTAAAAGAAATAAACTTTTTGGAATTAAAAGAAAAAAGTAATAAAATAAGATATACAGATTTAAAAATAGAAAAAATGACATTAGAAGATAAAAAGTCAATAATTAGAGGTACATTTTTGGGATCAGGTTCAATAAATAACCCTGAAAACAGTTATCATTTAGAAATTATATTTTCAACAGAGGAAAATTTAGATTTTATAGTTGAGATACTAAAACAAGATTTTAATATAATTGTAAAAAAACTAGTGAGTAATAAGATTTTACTATATATAAAAGAAGGTGAAACCATTTCTAATTTTCTAGCTTTAATTGGAGCTAATAAAGGTATTTTGAAATTTGAAGATATTAGAGTACAAAAAGAAATGAGAAGTAAAGTAAATAGACTCGTAAATTGTAAAACAGCCAATATGAATAAAACCATAAATGCATCAATTGAACAAATAGAGGCAATAAAAAAGTTACAAGAGAAAAAAAAGTTTAATTTATTAGACGAAAATTTAAAAGAAATTGCTTTATTACGTTTAGAAAATCCTAATATGTCACTAATAGAATTAGGAAAAAACCTAAAAAAACCTTTGGGAAAATCAGGTGTGAATTATAGGTTAAAAAAAATAATAGAAATAGCAAATTCATTATAAAATATTTGAAAGGAAGTAAAAATATTGCAGAAAAAAGAATTGGGCGTATATATACATATACCATTTTGTGCAAAAAAATGTATATATTGTGATTTTGTATCTTTTGAAAACAAATTGAATCTACAATCTCAATATGTTGAAAAATTATTAGAAGAAATAAATAATGAGAAGGAATTGTTTAAAAATTATAAAATTACGACAATATATATAGGGGGAGGAACTCCATCTATTATTAATGTAGACTTAATAGGTAAAATTTTGAGTAAAATAGATAGAGAAAATGATGCAGAAATAACTATAGAATTAAATCCAGGAACTGTAACTAAACAAAAATTAATAAAGTACAAAGATTTCGGAATTAATAGATTAAGTATAGGTTTACAATCAACAAAAAATGAGATCTTAAAACAAATTGGAAGAATACATAATTATGAAAAATTTTTGGAAAGTTATAAATATGCGAAAGAAGTAGGGTATGATAATATAAATGTGGATTTAATGATAGGCATACCAAATCAATCAATACAAGATATAAAAGATAGTATTAATAAAATAGCTAGTTTAAAACCTTCTCATATATCAGTTTATTCACTTATTATTGAACCAAATACTCCTATAGAAAATATGATAAATAAAAATTTATTAGAATTACCATCAGATGAATATGAGAGAATGCAATACGCATATGTTAAAAATTTATTAGAATTAAGAGGGTATAAACACTATGAAATCTCTAATTTTGCTATTAATGGTAAATACTCAAAACATAATATAAATTGCTGGGAACAAAAAGAATATATTGGTTTTGGAGTTTCAGCACATTCATATATAAATAAAAAAAGATTTTCTAATACAGAAAGTTTAGAACAATATTTAAGTGAAGATTATAAAAAAATAAAATTATTGCAAGAGATCCAAAATATAGAGGACGAACAAAAAGAATATATGCTATTAGGTTTAAGAAAAATCGATGGCATAAAAATTTCAGAATTTAAGGAAAAATTCAATGGTCAAAATCCAATTTTCTTGTTCAAAAAAGAACTTGATAAGTTAGTAAAACAGAAGCTGTTAAAAGTTGATTTAGATAATATTAAGTTAACAAGAAAAGGCTTAGATTTAGCTAATCTTGTTTGGGAGGAATTTGTTTAGATGAAAAATAGAAAAACCCTAGAATGGAGAAGACTTGATAATTCAGCAAAAATATTTCCAATATCTGCTGGTAAAAAGTATAGCACAGTATTTAGACTTTCAGTGGTATTAAAAGAAGTGGTTAATCCATTATTACTGGAAAAAGCGGTTAAAATTGCGTTGGAAAAATATAAATCTTTTAAAGTAAGATTAAGAAGTGGAGTTTTTTGGAATTATTTAGAATATAATTCTGAAGATCCTATTATAGAAGAGGAAAAAGATTACCCTTGTAAATATATTAATCCCCAAACTAATCATTATTATTTATTTAAAGTGACATATTTTGAAAAAAAAATAAATATTGATATTTTTCATTCTTTAACAGATGGAAATAGTGGTAGTATGTTTTTCAGAGAGATAATATATAGTTATTTGGAGATATCTCATCCTGAAAATTTTACAGAAGAACTTAGAAAATATAGAAAAATAGAGTATAATACAGAAGATAGTTATATAAAAAACTATGATAAAAAATCTAAAAATAACAATTCAGGAAAAAAAGCATATATATTAAAAGGTAGAAAATTACCTTTGGGAGCTGTTTCTGCTATTCATGAAATAATAGATTTAGAACAATTAAAAAAAGAGACAAAAATAAATAATTGCACAATTACTCAATATTTAACAGCAGTTTTAATATATTGTATTTATAATGCGAATTTTTTAAAGCAAGGTAACAAAAAAATAAATAAACCTATAAAAATATGTGTTCCTGTTAACTTGAAAAAATTTTTCCAATCACAAACAATTTCTAATTTTTTTTCGTATTTAACTGTTGAGGCTGATATAACAGAAATGGAACTTTATAGTTTTGATAAAATATTAGAATTTGTAAAACAAGATTTTAAAAAGAAATTAACAGATGAAGAAATAAAAAAGACAATGTCATTCAATGTAAAATTAGGAACAAATCCTTTTATAAAATCTATACCTTTAGTTTTAAAAAAGCCTATTGTGAGATTAGCATATTTAGAAATTAGAAAATATACAACAATGACATTTTCTAATATTGGTAGGATAGGAATTATAGGAAAATATCAAAAATATATTGACGAATTTTTTATGTTGATTGCACCTGAGCCAGTAGAAAAAATAAAATGTTCTGCATGTTCTTATGGAAATAAGATTGTAGTTACTTTTACATCAATACTTAATAATTGTGATATAGAAGAAGCATTTTATAAGTTTTTTGATGATAAAAAAATTGATATTAAAATAGAAAGTAATGGTGTTTTAGATGTTATATCCAAATAAATTGAATAGGAAAAAGGGAGAATTTATTATAAAAATTCTAATTGGTGTATCTATAATTATAGCAGTATTATTAATTATAATAAATAAAACTTGTACGCCATATGTTAGATGGGCAGGTTTAGCAAATGCTGGAATTATATATATATGGATAACAGTGTTATATTCAGTTAATAGAAATACAAATATTGCAGCACACGTATTACTGCAAATGGTTGCAATATCTATATTAACTAGATATATAGATTATAAAATAGGGTCAAAAGGCTGGTCATATACGTATGCAATACCTATTGTAATTATTGTTGCTAATATTACAATGTTTGTTTTAACAATTATAAGTCATAAAAAATATATTAGATATGCAATTTATCAATTGTTGGTATGTCTATTTAGTATTTTACCCATCTATATTATATATGAGAATCTATCTAAAAATTTAGTAATGAGCTACATTGCCATGGGTGTTTCTATTGTTAATTTAATTCTTACTATATGCTTGTGTGCTAGGGATTTAGGAGATGCTATTGTAAGAAAGTTTCACATATAAGTAAAAAAAACAAGTTTGTCAGTTATAAATAAAAATGATTCAAATTATATAAAATTCGATATTAATTGCATACACAGTACTATTATTAGACTTTACATATTGTATTTATAATGGTATAATTGAAAAATAAAATAAATTATAAAAATCTATAGAATTATATAGATACAGTTGGTTTATGGGTACCAATTAAAAACCCAAATATATTTAACAAGGAATGGTAATAAAAATGAAAATTACAGATAAAATTACATGGGTAGGAAAAACAGATTGGGAGTTAAAAAAATTTCATGGAGATGAATTTACAACAATAAACGGTTCATCATATAATAGTTATCTTATAAGAGATAAAAAAACAGTATTAATTGACACAGCATGGCTTCCATATGATAAAGAATTTGTTTCAAAATTAAAAGAAGAAATCGATTTAAATAAAATAGATGCAGTAATTGCATTACATGGAGAAGTTGACCATAGTGGAGCTTTAATTGAATTAATGAGGGAAATGCCTGAAAATACACCAATTTATTGTACAGCAAATGGTGTTAAATCAATAAAAGGACAATATCATAAAGATTGGAATTTTCAAATTGTAAAAACAGGGGACAAGTTAGGATTAGGAGATAGTGATCTAACATTTATAGAAGCACCTATGTTACATTGGCCAGATACAATGTTTGCATATATGAGCAAAGAAAATGTGTTATTTAGTTCAGATGGATTTGGTCAACATTTAGCTTCTGAATTTTTATATGCAGATGAGGTGGATCAAGATATCTTATATGCAGAAGCTTTAAAATATTATGCAAATATATTAGCTCCATTTGGAATGATGGCTATAAAGAAAATTAATGAAATATTAGATATGAATTTGCAAATTGATATGATTTGTCCTAGTCATGGCTTAATTTGGAGAAAAGATCCAACACAAATTGTTAAAAAGTATTTAGAATGGGCAAATAATTATCAAGAAAACCAAATTACAATTATTTATGATACTATGTGGAATGATACTAGAAAAATGGCAGAGGCTATTGCAAAAGGTATACAGAATAAAGATAAAGAAGTTGTAATTAAATTATTAAATACAGCTAAAAATGATAAAACAGATGTATTAACAGAGGTATTTAAGTCTAAAATGATTGTAGTAGGTTCTCCAACTGTTAATAATGGATATTTACATTCTATTGCTGGCATTTTAGAAATGATAAAAGGAATGAAACTAAAAAATAAAAAAGCAGTAGCTTTTGGTAGTTATGGTTGGAGCGGAGAAGCAGTTAAACAAATATCTGATTATTTAAAAAATAGTGGATTTGAAGTGATAAATGATGGATTTAAGTGTTTATGGACACCTGATGAAAAAGTGGAAAAAGAATTAGAAAAATTTGGAGAAGAGTTAGTATAAATGAAAAATATAAAAGATTATAATATTGATGAGCTAAAAAAAGAATTACAAAATATGGGAGAAAAACCATTTAGGGCTGAACAAATCTTTAAATGGATATTTCAAGACAAAGTAAAAAAATTTGATGATATGACGAATTTATCTTTAGAATTAAGAGAAAAATTGAAACAAAATTATACAATTTGTAATTTTAATATATTACAAAAGCAAGAATCAAAAGATGGCACAATAAAATATCTTTTTGATATATTAGATGGAAATGCAATAGAGACAGTTTTAATGAGCTATCATCATGGATATAGTATTTGTGTATCATCTCAAATTGGATGTAAAATGGGATGTAAGTTTTGTGCATCAACAGGGATTAATTTTGTGAGAAATTTGACAAGTGGAGAGATAGTAGAACAAATATTAGCTGTAGAACAAGATACTGGAGTAAGAATATCAAATGTTGTTTTTATGGGAATAGGAGAGCCTTTAGATAATTATGAAAATGTAGTTAATGCTATACATATTATAAATAACCCAAAAGGACTAAATATAGGTGCTCGTCATATTAGTGTATCCACAAGTGGATTAGTCCCTAATATATATCGTTTAGCAGATGAAAATATACAATGTACATTATCTATCTCTTTACATGCGACTAATAATGAAAAAAGAAGTAGTATGATGCCAGTAAATAATACTTATCCTATTCAAGAATTAATAAAAGCTTGCAAAGATTATATTAAAAAGACAAATCGAAGGATATCTTTTGAATATGCATTAGCTAAGGATAATAATGATAATCTAGATGATGCAAAAGAGTTAGTAAATTTATTAAAAGGAATGCTTTGTCATGTTAATTTAATTCCAATTAATAAAATAGAAAATGGAGAATATAGTAAATCAAGTAATGAGAATATAATGAAATTTAGAGATTATTTAAATGATCATGGTATAGTTGCAACAATTAGAAGAGAATTAGGGTCTGATATTGATGCAGCTTGTGGTCAACTTAGAAGGAAAAGTTTAAACAAGTAACTTTAAATTCTTAAGAATAGCTAATATATAACAATTGCGATAATTTAGTTAAAAAAACTTGCATTTTTTATGTAAATTTAGTATAATTTATATGTAACTTTTAAAAAAGCACTTGAATTTAAAGTGCTTCTACTAATTCAAGAAAAGGAGAAGAAAAATGAAGGAATTTGCAAAATTAGTACCAAAAGAATTAGTCCAAAAATTTAAGCGGGCTTGCGTAGGTTCTAAAACCACTGCAGAGGTTGCCCAAAAAATGGGCTGTGACCTTGAGACTGTCAAATGCTTGATAAAAATTTTTCCAGAAACATGGAAAAAGGATTTATCAAGTGACTGTGAAGTTGATGAAAAACCTCACAGAAAGCAGGAAAGCAAAGACACAAATCAGGACATCTATGTTATTCATAGTGGCATTTGTCGCTATGATGATTTGGCAAATTTATTAGCGATTTTATCGCAAAAAAGTAAATTTGTACTCACTAAGAAAACATTAGATGCGATGGAAATCTTAAACAGTTCCTATAAAAGGAATACAGAGGTGTTTAGAAAGTGTGTTTTTTCAAACATTTCCTGTTTTGATTATAAAGACGTGGGGGGAAATGAAGAAGAATTCATTGTCAAAAATTTAGCCATGACGAATGGCTGGATAATCCTTACTGCAGATGTTACCTTTGCTATAAAGGCAAAGGTAGAGGGTTGCAAGGTTTTTTGTGCTTTAGGCTCGGAATATCGCTTTGAATCTATCTTGAAATCTTTAGATTATAGAGGTAAAAAATCTCAAGATGTTTCAAATGAAAAAGCATCTGAATCAGAAGAAAAAATGGAGTATGAATCAACACCAAATCTGATTCATGAGAAAAGAAAAAAACCAGAGTTTGATTCTATTGAATCAATTGCTGGAAAGGTTGTAGAACGGGCGAAAAAAATAAAAGATTCAATTGATACAGAGGCTATTAAAGAAACGTTTGCCTCAGTAACAGCAAAAGTTCAGGACAAGGCTGTAGAAGTTTCTGAAGCTATTTCAGAAGCAAAAATAGCTAAAAATGGTCTTTTAAAACTTCCTGATATTGAAATCAGGGATGGAATAGCCATTTATAAGTTACCGGAAAATACGGTAGCAAAAGTCTTGTATACATGGGATGAAAAGCTGTTAAAGGATGTTGGAAGTACAGCATCTTTAGTGGAAGGCAGTATTCTTTACACAGCTGAACTCGAATCTAATATGGTAGCTATCAGTAGGTATGAGGTTAGAGAAAATTGTTCTAACCTTTTGTATAGAGATTTTTATAGAAAAATCTTGACGGCTACAGAAATAGCTGATGTAGCTTATGAAGATGTCGACTTGTATGCATTTGCCATAGATGCATTAAGTGAGCTTAAAGCAACGAAAACGAATTAGTGGTATAATAAGGCGTACCAAGGTAATATCTTGGTACGCCGTTTTATCATCTATTAGGAAAGTCATACTGCCTTTTCTAATACTAATAGAGAAAATACGTTGTCATGTGCACATAGAAATCTTTGAGATCATTATTATAATATAATGCAAATTAGACCTCCACTGCCTTCATTTACAATACGTTCTAAAGTTTCTTGTAACTTAATTTGAGCATCTTCAGGCATTTTTGAAAGTTTTGTTTGAAGACCTTCATTTACTAATGAATGTAAACTTTTTCCAAAAATATTAGATTCCCATATTTTTTTAGGATCGCTTTCGAATTCAGAAAGTAAATAATTTACAAGTTCTTCTGACTGCTTTTCAGAACCAACAATAGGGGAAACTTCTGTAGTTACATTAGTTTTAATCATATGTATTGATGGAGCAGTTGCTTTTAATTTTACACCAAATCTAGAACCTTGTTTTACCATTTCAGGTTCTTCAAGTTCTAATTCATCAATAGAAGGTGTAACAATACCATATCCTTTTCTTTCAACTTCATCTAAAGCATATGAAATTTTATCATAACGTTTTTTAGTTGTAGAAAGTTCACTAATTATTCCAAACAAATCACCTTCATTTTTTATTTCAACACCAGTCATTTCAGATAAAATTTTGTAAAATAATTCATCTTTAAGTTCAACTTTAATATTTACAATGCCTGTTCCTAATTGAATATCTTGAACAATAGTATTTTCTATGATTTCAGTTTTAGAAATTTTTTTTGAACAATTAGAAATATCTTTTAATACATTTACTTCATCAAAAGCATCTTTTATTTCATTTATTAATTCTGACTTTAAAGGATGATTAAAATCTAGACCATCTATCCATTTAGGAAATTTAATTGCTATTTTTTGAGCAGGAAATTCATATAGTACTTTAGAGAAAATATTATTAATATCTTCTATACTTAGTTTAGCACAATTAATAGGAATAACACTTGTATTGTATTTTTCAGAAAGTTTATTTGATAAACTTTGAGTTTCAACAGAATTTGGTTCATAAGAGTTTAATAATATTACAAAAGGCTTATTCAAGCTTTTGAGTTCATTTACTACTCTTTCTTCTGCTTTTATGTAATCTTGCCTAGGAATGTCTGTAATTGTTCCATCTGTAGTAACTAAAATACCAATTGTTGAGTGTTCTTCAATTACTTTTTTTGTACCAATTTCTGCAGCTTTTTCAAAAGGAATTTCATCTTCTGACCATGGTGTTTTAACCATTCTAGGCATATCATCTTCTAAATAACCTATGGCATTATCAACTAAATACCCAACACAATCAACAAGTCTAGTTTTAAATTTTAAATTATTATCTAAAGTGATTTCAATAGCTTCGTTTGGGACAAACTTTGGCTCTGTTGTCATAATTGTTTTGCCACCTGCACTTTGTGGTAATTCATCTTTTGCTCGTTCCTTTTTAAACTCATTGTCAATATTAGGAATTACGAGTAAATCCATGAAATTTTTAATAAATGTAGATTTACCAGTTCTAACAGGACCAACCACTCCCACGTATATATCCCCATCTGTCCTTTTTGCGATGTCTTGATATAATTTTGTATTTTCCATTTATATACCTCCTAAATTTAGATTACTTTCTAAATAGCTTTAATTCATTTATATTTATTAGGTTTAAGATATATGACAAGTTTAAAAAAAAATTTGCAAAAATAATATAACTGTGATAGAATAACATAAATTAATAACAAAAAAATAAATGGAGAATAATATATATTATATAATGTATTTAGCATTTTGAAAGATGTAAGGAAAACTGGAAGGAATGAGAGGGATGGATAAATTACAAGATGTAATTGAGTTGCTAAAAAAATACAATCAAGAACACATAATAGAATTTATGAATACATTAGATGAAAAAGAAAAAGAAAATTTAGAAAACCAAATTTTACAAATAGATTTTCATCAATTATTAGAATTATATGATAACACAAAGAAAAAGGTTGAAATTAAAGAAAATAAAATTGAAGAAATAAAATACATAGATAAGCAGAAGATGGGAAATAGTAAAAAAGAACAATTAGAAAATTTAGCTAATGACATAATTGCAACTGGAAAATATGCTGTTGTTACAATGGCAGGAGGGCAAGGAACTAGACTTGAGCATACAGGACCAAAAGGTACTTTTAAATTAGATGTATATGGAAAGGGAAAATATCTTTTTGAAATTTTAACAGATAATTTAAAAGAAGCAAACAAAAAATATAGTGTAACAATTCCATGGTATATAATGACTAGTGAAGAAAATCATGAAAATACACTAGACTTCTTAGAAAAACATAATTATTTTGGATATGATAAGAACTATGTTATGTTATTTAAACAAGGGGAGCTTCCATTACTCACTTTAGATGGAAAATTAATGATTGGAAAAAATAAACTAATAAAATTAGCATCTGATGGAAATGGAGGAACTTTTGCTTCACTTAGACTATCTGGAGCTTTAGCCGATATGAAAGAAAGAGGAATAAAATGGGTCTTTATTGGTGGAGTTGATAATGTTTTACTAAAAATGGTAGATCCTATACTATTAGGATTTGCAATAGAAAAAAATGTTAAAATTGCTTCAAAATCTATAGTAAAAGCAAATCCTCATGAAAAAGTAGGAGTATTTTGTAACATGAATGGTCATCCAAAAGTTATAGAATATTCAGAACTTCCTGAAAAAATGGCAGAAGAGGTAGATAAAGATGGAGAATTGAAATATGGAGAGTCACATATAATGTGTAATTTATTTACAATAGATGCAATAGAGGAAATTAGTAAGCAACCTCTTATATATCATAGTGCAAAAAAGAAAATTCCATATATAGATATAAATGGAAAAGAAGTTATACCAAATGAGCCAAATGCATATAAATTTGAAGCATTTATATTTGATGCATTTACTTTTTTTGATGATATTGCAATATTAAGAGGAAAAAGGGAAGAAGATTTTGCACCTGTAAAAAATAAAGAAGGTGTTGATAGTCCTAAAACGGCAAAAGAATTATATGAAAAATATTGGGGATAAAAGTTTTTAAGGAGGAGATATTATATATGAATAATATTGGAATATCTGACTTATATTCATTAGATAAAACTATAGCAAAAACAATATTTGATAATGTAAAATATCCATGGCAGGTGTTACCAAAAATAAAAGATTACATAATTGAACTTGGAAAAAAATTACCAAAAGAAAAATATAATCAAATTGATGAAAATGTATGGGTAGCAAAGTCTGCTAATATTTATCCTTCTGCATATATAAAAGGACCAGCAATTATTGATGAGGGCGCAGAAATTAGACATTGTGCTTTTATTAGAGGAAATGTAATAGTTGGTAAAAATACTGTTGTTGGAAATTCAACAGAATTAAAAAATGTTATATTATTTGATAATGTACATGTACCACATTATAATTATGTAGGAGATTCTATATTAGGATATAAATCACATATGGGGGCTGGAGCAGTAACATCAAATGTTAAATCAGATTCAACACTAGTTGTAATAAAAGATACAAAAACCGGAGAAAAAATAGAAACTAAATTAAAAAAAGTTGGGGCAATGATTGGAGATAATGTGGAAATAGGCTGTGGAGCCGTATTAAACCCTGGTACAATTATTGGAAAAAATACTAATATATATCCACTATCTAGTGTTAGAGGGGTAATATTAGAAAATTCTATTTATAAAAACAAAAATGAAATAGTAAAGAGGATATAAACAAATATCCTCTTTATTTAGCTTCTATTAGGAAAGTCATACTGACTTTTCTAATAGCTAAAACACTGTGTCTATATATAGATTTACTTGTTACTACATATTCTGATTTCCAGGTATGAAGTAATCAATTACACCATAGATTAAGGCTCCTATAATTGCAGCTATCCAAGAAATTGAATATCCTGCTACAAAAAATTGCGTTACATATAATGTTATGGCTGCTAAAGCAAAACCTACAAAACCTTTACCAAATGGACTAGCATGTAATCCTGTAAATTTTGTTACTAAATAGTCAATTAAAGTTAAAACAACTGCAGATATAGCTAAAGTCCATATATTATTTATAGTAAATCCAGGTGTAAAGAAAGCAGTAATTGCTAATACTACAGCTGCACCTATTAATCTACCAATAATTTGCCAAGCTGTAGAAGAACCACTTTTTACATTAGATTCTGTATTAGACATGTTGAAAGACCTCCTTTTAAACTATTAAAACTAAATAAATTTAGTTTTTTATCTATTAGAAAAGTCATGCTGACTTTTCTAATAGATAAAATCATTGTTCGCAATTTTACATAAGTAAAATTAGCGTATGAACAAATTAACGGAAAGCCAAAGAAAAAACTTAAATTATAGCAAATTTTAGAACTTTCCAATTTGTTTAATCAATCAAAGGCTCTAAATTTATTATTAACAATAAAAAAATATTTATTCAAAATCTTTAAAAATTGTATAAAAAAATATTTTTTTGAGAAAATAAAAATAAATCAATTCAAAAATTAAAATACAATAAAGGAATAGTCTGTACATTTTTAAAGTAAAGAAGGGAGATTTTTATGTTAATAACATTTGTTAGAGCAATTTTTTTGTATATTATAGTATTAATTGTTATGAGGCTAATGGGAAAAAGAGAAATAGGACAATTGCAACCATTTGAGCTAGCAATATCTATAATGATTGCAGATTTAGCATCTATACCAATGACAGAATCAGGTGTTCCAATATCTAATGGGATTATTCCGATATTAGGTTTATTAGTAATGCATTTACTTATATCTTTAATTAATTTAAAGAGTTTGAAAGCAAGAGAAATTATTTGTGGTAAACCTCGTATTTTAATTTACAGAGGGAAAATAGATGAGAAAGCATTAAAAAAGGAAAGATTTACAATTAATGAGTTACAGGAAAGATTGAGAAAAAGTAATGTAATGTATTTAGGAGATGTAGAATATGCAATATTGGAGACTAGTGGAGATTTATCTGTAATTCAAAAACCTGGAAAGAGAAATACCATTCCTGAAGACTTTAATATTACTCCTGAATATGAGGGGATTTCTTATGATTTAGTTATAGATGGTAAGATAATGTCAGATAATCTTAGAAAGATTGGAAAAAATTATAACTGGTTAAAAAAGCAAGTCGAAAAATTTAATATAGAACCTGAAGAAGCACTTGTTGTTACAATTGATGGTAAAGAGCAAATTTTTTGCCAAAAGAAAGAATATAAAAAATAATTTATGATAAGAAAAAGTTCTGAAGGAAAAATACTTTTAATCCTATATTTTAGATTAAAACGAGAAATGAATAGATTTTAATATGAAAGATATGCAATTTGATGTGAAAACTTTTATTTGAAAGGATTTAATAAGAAAAATGAACAAAGAATTTATAATATGTGTTATTATAATAGTACTTATAATTCTTGGAAATAATATAACACAAGATTATACAAGAAATAATATACAAGACATAAGTACAGAATTGGAAAAATTGGAAGAAGAACTAGTGGTTGAAGAAATTAATTGGGAAAATGCAAAAAAACATTATTATGAAATAAATAAAAAATGGAAAGACGTAAAAAACATTATGTCATATTTTATTGAACATGATGAATTAGAAAAAGTTGAGACAGATTTAGTGGGTTTGAATTCTTTTATAGATATGAAAGAAGAAAAAGAAGCAGTAGCGGAATTAAATAGAGCAATTTTTGTTCTTAAACATATAGAAGATAAGAACAATTTGAATTTAAGAAATATATTTTAAAAAGTAGTAATAATTAGTATGTAAAAAATTATTACTACTTTTAATATTACTTGTTATATACAATATTTGCATATTTTTTTAGCTTTTGATAAACTAAATCATTTATAGTACCTGCAGGGAAATGACCATTTGCATCTTTTTTACCAGCAGGAACACCTGTTAAAATTTCAATACCTTCTTCAATAGTAGAAACAGAATAAATATGAAATTTGTTTTCTTTAACTGCATTTATTATTTCATCAGAAAGTTGCAAATTTGAAACATTTTGTATAGGAATCATAACACCATGTGATCCATCCAAACCTCTCATTTTGCATATTTGGAAATATCCTTCAATTTTCTCATTTACTCCCCCAATAGGCTGAATTTGACCTTTTTGGTTTACAGAACCAGTAACACTTATAGATTGTTTTATAGGTATTTCAGATAAACTAGAAAGTAGACCATAAAGCTCAGTACTAGAAGCACTATCACCATCTACTCCATTATATAATTGTTCAAAACAGATACTTGCTGTTAAACAAAGAGGAATATCTTGTGCAAACATTTCACCTAAATACCCTGTTAGTATAAGGACACCCTTAGAATGTGATGAGCCGGAAAGTTCGACTTCTCTTTCTATATTAACTACTCCATTTTTACCTGTGTAAGTATTTACTGTTATTTTGGCTGGTTTTCCAAAAGTATAATCACCAATAGTCATTATAGTTAAACCATTTAGAGTACCTACTTTATATCCAGATGTATCTATTAATAAAGAATTGTCTTTTATCATTTCTAAATATTTAGTATCATATTTCTTTACACGATTAATTTGCTCACTTAGTGCTTTTTCAATAAGTTCAGCTGTTACAACTTTATTTTTAGACATTTTTGCCCATGTTGCAGCTTCACCTGCAATTTGTATTAAATCGTCAAATCGTGTCGAAATTTTATTGTGATTACCAGCCAATTTTGAAGCATATTCTACAAGTTTTGCCATTGCGTTTTTATCTAAATGTGGCAAATGATCATTTTCACAAAAACCATGAATAATACGTGCTAATTTATTAGCATTTTCTTTGTTTAAAGGTGCATCATCCTCAAATTCTACTTTTATTTTAAATAATTTTTTAAAATCTGTATCCATTGCAAGTAATGTTTGATAAATTTGGCTGTTACCAATTAATATTACTTTTAAATCTAATGGAATTGGTTCAGGTTTTAATGAAATCATTACCATAGAAGATCTTTGCTCAGGTAAGCTTTCTATACCTACTTCTTTGACTCTTAAAGCTTTTTTTAATGCTTCATAACATAATGGGTTAGCTAACAAGTCTTTTGCCTGGAAAATTATATATCCACCATTTGCCTGGTGAAGTAAACCTGGTTTAAGCATAGTGTAATCGGTTTTTAAAGCACCATAATAATTTTCATATTCTAGAGCTCCAAATATATTTGTATAAGAGTAGTTTGAATCCATTATAACTGGACAACCTTCAAGATGTGAGTTGTCAACAAATAGATTAACTCGATAATTTAATGATGGATCAGGTGGTTTTATTTGTGGACCTTGTTGACTTTGAGATTGGTTTATTTTATCTTCTTCTAAAAAGTATGAAACATTTTTTAAAATATCTGTTTTAACATCATTTAAAAATGTATTTATTTTTTTATTACGCTTATATTTGCTTTTTAAAAAGTTAATATGTGCACTAACAGTAAGTAGTGCTATATTTGACTGCCATTCAGATATTTTTTTCTCTGATTGCCTTTCTATTTCTTTTATTTGATTAATAACTGTCATTATTTGGTCTTGAACAATTGTAGAATTATTTTCATATGTTTGTTTTACTTCATCATCTAATTTGTCAAATTCTTCTTCTTCAATAACTTTGCCCTCAACAATAGGCATCATATATATTCCGTTTTGTGAAGATTTTACGTGAAAATTATATTTTAAAGCATCTTTATTTAGCTTATCTAAAAGAGTAGAACGCTTTGTTTCAAATTCTTGTTTTATTAAAGCTTTTTCTTTTTCAAAATCATCTGCATTAAAAGTTTTTTTGATGTCTTTTTTTATTTCTTTGATGAAACCATCCATGTTATCTTTGAATTCTTTGCCTTGCCCAGCTGGTAAAGATACTGAAATTGGGTTATTTGGATTGTTAAAATTGTAAATATAACACCAATCATTTGGAACTTTTTTCTTTTTAGAAATTTTATTTAAATAGTTTTTTGTGTACATTGTTTTACCAACACCACTTGGACCCTCTAAATATAGATTATATCCTTTAACATCAACTTGTAAACCAAATTCTAGAGCTTTAATACCTCGTTCTTGACCTATCCCTGTATGGATATCTTCTAATTCTTGCGTTGTTTCAAATTCAAAAATATTTGGATCACATGTCATTTTTAAATCTTTATAATTTAATTCGTTTTTACTTTTCATTTGTTTATTCCTCCAATTTTTCTTAGTATTTCCTAATTTCAAATTTCTAGACATATTTTATATGAATTTTTAAAAAAAGTAAATAGTATTTTTCTGAATATTATATATATTTTAATTATATTTTGACTGTATTGTACAAATGACGTAAAAACTATTGCAATATTGGATATTTAAATATATAATAAAGTAGATAAGAAAAGCGACTTTACTACATATGCAAAATTATTTTATAACTAGTACAAGATTACAACAAGTTTAACCTTGCTGTATACAGAAAAATCTTAGTATGTGGTTAAGACAAAGGTCGATTTTCCCTATACAATAAAAAGTGCATATTTGGATTAGACATTTGGAAGGGATGAGTGAAAATATGAATAAAACAAAAAGAAAAATATTTGAAACTTCAATGAAGTTATTTGCAGAAAAAGGATATGACGCAACTAGTATAGAGGATATTACTGCAACAGTTGGAGTTGCAAAAGGAACACTATATTATCATTTTTCCAGCAAAGAAGAAATTTTTAATTTTTTAATAGAAGAAGGTGTAAAGTTACTTCAAAATAGTATAGACATAAAAACTGCTAAATTAAGTAATTATATAGATAAAATAAAGGCAATAGTATTAATTCAAATAAAAATAGTTCTAAAATATGAAAATTTAATTACTATATTATTAGGGCAGTTTTATGGTAAAGAAGCCCGAAATCAAAAATGTCAAAAGCACATATATGAATATATAGATAAAATAGAAGAAATTGTAAAACAGGGTATAGAAAAAAAACAAATAAAGTATGGGAATCCAAAGGTAATTGCATCTGAAATATATGGATTAATTTGTTCAAGTTTAGTCTATAAACTGAGAAATCGAGAAGACTTTGATATTATGAAGTTATATAAAGAATTTGAAGCTACAATAATAGAGGGACTAAGAGCTTAAATAAAATAGAAGGGATGAAAATAGTGAGAGAACCAGTACATAAATTTGAAAAATATACAGATTTAAAAGATATGTTAAAAAAGTCAGGAGAAAGGTTTGCTAATAGACCAGCATATATGTTACTAACTGATAATGAGGGAGAATATAAAGAAATAACTCATAAAGAATTTAGAGATGATATTAATTTTTTAGGAACAAAATTAATAGAAATGGGACTGAAAGGAAAAAGAATAGCAGTTATATCAGATAATAGATATGAATGGGGAGTTTCATACTTAGCTGTTGTAACAGGTACAGGCATAGTTGTGCCATTAGATAAGGCTTTACCTGATAATGAAATTGAAAGTTTAATAATACGTTCAGAAGTTGAAGCAATATTTTATTCTAATAAATATGATGATGTGATGAAAAAGATAAAAAATAAAGGAAACACAAAACTTAAGTATTATATTTCAATGGATTTGAAACAAAATGAAAATGATATATATTCTTTTTTAGAATTGGTAGCTGATGGAAAAAAACTATTAGAAAATGGAAATAATGATTTTATAAATGCAGAAATTAATCCAAATGAGATGCAAATAATGTTATTTACTTCTGGAACAACGTCTAAATCAAAAGCAGTTGCATTATCACATAAAAATATAGTTAGTAATCTAATGGATATATCTGCTACAATAAAGTTAGATGAAAATGATGTTATGTTGTCATTTTTACCTTTACATCATACATTTGAATCTACAGTTGGTTTTTTATATCCAATATCAACAGGTGGAAAGATAGCATTTTGTACAGGAATAAGACATATTGCAGAAAATATAAAAGAGTATAAAATAACTGCTATGATTTCTGTTCCAGCCTTATTTGAAGGTATTTATAAACAATTAAAAAAGACAATACAAAAGCAAGGAAAGTGGGAAAAAGTTCAATTTGGAATAAAGATTAGTAATGCTTTAAGAAAAATTGGAATAGATTTAAGAAAAAAGATTTTTCATGAAATTCATGAAAAATTGGGTGAAGATTTAAGGTTATTTGTTGCTGGTGGAGCAGCATTAGATCCTGAAATAGAAAAAACATTTATAGATTTAGGATTTTGTATGTATCAAGGTTATGGATTAACAGAAACATCTCCTGTAATTGCGGCAGAAGATGATAAATATACAAGATTAGGATCTATAGGAAAAGCTTTTCCTAGTGTAGATGCAAAAATATTTGAACCAAATAAAGAGGGAATAGGAGAGTTAATAGTAAAAGGACCAAATGTTATGCTTGGATATTATAATAATGAGGAAGCAACTAAAGAAGCAATTGATGAAAATGGATGGTTTCACACAGGGGATTTGGCTAAAATAGATAAAGATGGATACATATATATAACAGGTAGAAAGAAATATGTAATAGTTTTACAAAATGGGAAAAATATTTATCCTGAGGAATTGGAAACATTAGTTAATAAAATTGAAGGGATAAAAGAAAGTTTTGTGTATGGAAGACCAGAAGGAAATGATTTTAAAATTTGTGCAAAAATAGTATATGATAAAGATATTATAAAGGAAATATATAATGTAACAGAAGAAAAAGATATTAAAGAAATAATTTGGAATGAAGTAAAAAAGATTAATAAGCAAATACCTGCATACAAATATATTAGAGATATTATTGTGACAGATAAAGAACTAATAAAAACAACTACGCAAAAAATAAAAAGATTTGAAGAAATGAAAACAGTTTTGTAACAAAAATGTAACATTTTTGTAATCAAAACGTAAACAAAAAAAACATTTATATACTTGTAGTTTTTTGTAAATTCATGTATAATAATAAATGAAATAGTAATAAAACAAAGAAGCGTAGGATGAAGGAGGTAGTTTACATTGTCTAGGTCTGGCATAGTAAACGTGAGAATGGTAATCACGGAAGAAAAAATATTATCAAATATAGATAAGGTACAAAAATTAATTAATCCTAATAGTAAAAAGCAAATTGTACAATTAGAAGAAGATACTTATTTTAAAGATTTAGTAGAATCTATTAAAACTTATTTAAATGAATACCCTAAGAAAAAGAATTTTCCAAGCAGTGTATATAATGCTGCATATGGTTTGGTAGAATATGCTACAAATCAATTTGAAGAAAATACTAAAAAAATAGAAGAATTAATACGTCAGAGAGAACAAAATATCGTATTAGCAGGACAATTAAAAGAATTGATTGAGGTTGTAACAAATAAAGAAGAAGATTGGAAAGAACAAGTTAAAAAGGCTGAAAAAGATTTTTCTGAAGATATTATAGATACATTAAACCTTATGGGAAGAGCCAAATCTATAACTTCTCAAAATTATAAAGATGCTGAAAAATTATTACATGCAAGGGTTAATAATTTGGAATCTAATTTACATATTGAAATAGATATGGAAAGAATAGAGGATAGATCAAAAGCTTTAAGTTATATAGGAATTGAAGTAGCAGATGCTTTAAAATCAATTCCAACACCTGTTGATATAGTAGAAACACCTGTAGAAAATGAAGTTCAAGAACAAATGCCAGTAAAAGAAGAAGCAAAACAGGATGTTAAACAATCTAAAAAAGCACAAGTTGTAGACGCTATTCAAGAGGAAGAAGCAGTAGTAGAACCACAAGATACAATCCAAGGACAATTAGAGGAACAAGAAAAGCAAGAATATGCAGAACAAACTACATTTGAAGTTAAGCCATCATTATGGCAAAGATTTAAAAATAGTAAACTAGTAAGAACTATAAGATATATTATGAAAATAAAAGTTGTTTTGGATTACCCAGCTTTACCAGAGGGAAAAGGTGAAAATAGCTAGTAGTTTGTACTATTAGCTATTTTATTGAATAATAAAAAAATAACTTTATATAAAGTGAGGTATTTGTATGGAAGTTGAAAAACTAAAAAGAGAAAAAATATCATTTGTTTTGGGAGTTGTTCTTGTAATTATTGTTTTTATTGCAATATGCGTTTTATTTGTACTTAATAGTAAAAATGAAAAGCAAATAACAGATTTAAAAAATCAAATTAATGAATTAAAGACTTTTATAGGATATGAAGGTTCAGAAGATGTAGATTTTGTTGCTTCAGATTTATCAAGTATAACTGATAAAATTTCGTCTATGGAAATTGAAATACAAAATAATGAATCATCAAATTCTATAACTACTACAGATGAAAATACAATAAATCAAGTAAATGATATATTAAAAAATGCTGAAAAACTAGAAGACTTTTATGATAACTATAGTATTGATGTAGATATGTATAATAAACCAATTATGACAATACAGACAAGTGATGGAAAGACATGTTCAATAACTCCATATGATGAATTTAAGGCAAATGATTCAGAAACTATGAATTTGTTTGAAGTTTATTACTTGGATAATGGAGATTGGGCTATGTACAAAACTGATACTAAATTAGAGGAATTGTTTAATAAGTTATATAGTGAAAATAAATAAAATATTGTATAAATAAAACCACCACAAGTGTTTATCACAAGTGGTGGTTTTATTAGAGGAGAAACATTTTAAATGTTATCCTCTACTTGATTACCTGCCGAAGTATAATTTCCATTTTTTCTTTGACAAATCGATTTTTTCTTCTTTTAGTTTTCTGAGCTTATCATTATTAGATAGATAAACTTCGATTTGTTTTTGCACTAAAGTATCTGCCTTTAAATCTGGGATGAGAGACACAAGACTTATAAGATCTTTGTCTCTTATTTTTTCATATGTACTTGACTCATAATCCATGTATCTGTTTACGGCAGTATCTATACTGCTTTCGATGGATTCATTTTCTTCTTCATACATTTTGATTTTACTATCAATTGTATGCCCAGTGCCAATGGCATTGATAAGAAGAAATATCCATACAAGGAATACAAAGGCAATTAAAGCCATCAGAACTGTGAGAGCAATCGTAAACTCCTCTTCTTCAGGACTATTTTCTGCTTCACAATGTATTCTTGAGGCAGAAAATATTGTTAGTGCAACAAACAAAATAAAAAAAAGACTTACCATATTTTATTTTCCTCCTTAACACTTTTATTGTTGATAGCATCTATAGTAAAACTAAAAAGCTAGAGGAAAATCCTCTCACTAATTAGTGAAAAAAGGGAAATAATATATATGTATTCACCTATGGTTACGTGTATTATACACTATTTGACATAAAATTGCAAGTTGTTTTTTAAAATTCATTTATTTTGTTGATTAAAAAAATTTAACTTTTCCTCATATGTAAAAAATGATCCAAGGCTTCGAAAGTTTCTTGGATACAGCTCATTATATATTAACATAATTTTGTGGAATATTCTGCATAAATTATTTAAAATATATTGTATAAAAAATTAAAATATGGTAATCTATTAATAAATAATGATGTATTTTATCTATACAAAAAAGGGGGGAATAGGTTGAAAAATAAAGAAGTAGCAACAGTTAGAACGATAACAGGTGAACTAATAGGTGGATTTATCCTTTATGGATTAGTATTTGGCATATTGTATAGTTTTATCTATTCAGCAATAATTAATAGGATTCCAAAAGATTCATTAATATTAACAGCTATTATAGCCATTATTCTTCAGGGAATAACTGTATTTTGCATATGGAGATGTAGCATTGCCACTACTTTTAGAAAAAGATTAATAGAAAAAGATGATGTAAAAACAGTTATGAAAAACCTTATAATTTTTACAGTTATAATTTCTTTTTTAACTGCAATGATAAATTTTGCACAAGTTAATGAAACAGTAGAAAATGAGATAAATTCTAAATTGACGGTTTCAGAAATGTATATGAAATATTTATATGATTATGATGATGATGAAATTGCTCAATATGATGCTGAAAAAGAAAAAATAATCAGTGAGACCAAGTCAAGACTATATACATATTTAGCTGTTTTAGAAATTGGTTTATTAGCTGTATATCTAGGTGTAGTACCACTACAAAAAAAGGCAATTTTAAAATATGAAGTATGATTGAAAGGGGTAAATAAGATGACAATAGTATATTTAATATTATTAGTAGCAATGGGGATACTATGTGCTTTTATACATAAAAATAAAGGGTATTCTCTAATTGCTGGATTCTGTTG
This sequence comes from uncultured Clostridia bacterium, assembly GCA_944388755.1. GTDB lineage: Bacteria > Bacillota > Clostridia > TANB77 > CAG-508 > CAG-269. Next base: position 32,759 of record CALXJY010000014.1, read on the forward strand.
GGGCTTTTTCTTTTTCATAATAGGACTAATTATAGTTTTATTAGAAAGAAATAAAGATGAGCAAGTAATAGCAGATAATGGAAAATTATCTATGACACAATGGTTACTTATATTTTTAGGTGTAGGAATTTTACTAATTATCATATTCTTTATTATAATGAGTTTAATGTAATATATTATGTTTTGTAAAATAATATTGGTTATATTCAAAGCTAAAGACTTGTCCAAAATTTGCTTTTGATTTTTGCTCATTTCTATTATCTATTGAATATTTTATACTATTTCTAATTTTGAACAGTATTAAAGGCTTTGTATTTTAATGCTACAAAATTATAAATAATTACCATTATATCAAACAAAATTGCAATTTATTTTTCTAATCTCATATATAATACTGGATATGGATTTCCTTGGTCATCTAATTCATTTCTTTGATAAACTTTGAAGCCCATATGTTCATAAAAACTTTTTGCATGTGGGTTATCTTCATTAACTGCAAGGTCATTTACATTATAGTTTTCTATTCCCATAAAAGCAATAGGTCGATGATTTTCATTTTCTATAATTATTAAATGTGCTATACCTTTTAATGCTTGTGGCACAAATTTCTTTATATTTTCTATTTCTTCATCAGATAGAAAAGTATGTGTTGCTTTTACTGAATCTTCCCATACTTCTAATAATTGATTAATTAAGTTGTTTGTTCTTTCCTTTACTTCTATTATGTTCATATTTTACACCTCTTTCAAATTATTAAAATTCTTTAATATTTACTTTACTCTTGCTTATTCATAATTTATCTCACTTTCTAATTATTTAATCGAATTGTATTTGCCAATTCTTATCATTATATGCTTTAAAACAAATTTCAATTTGTTCTTTATTTTATATTAGGAAAGTCATAAGAAATAATAATATGCCAATGTTGACATAAATCAAAGGAAAGAACATGATAAAAAGACC
>CALXJY010000015.1 GCA_944388755.1 uncultured Clostridia bacterium
CAAGGACAAACATATTATATAAGAGTAGAAGCAGTAAATGGAGTAAATAAAAAAGCAGAGGTTTATACAGAAGCAATAATAACAGATGTATTAGAAGCAGAAAAAGGAGCAATAGATAATGAAAAAGTATATGGAGAAGATGGAACAGGAACAGCATATTTTACAATAAATAGTGAAACAGGACTAGAAGAACAAGGATATTATTTAGAACATCAAGTAACAGAAACAGATGAACCATATAATCCAGATGGAACATTTACAAAAGGAGATACAGTAACAGGATTATCAGTGGGAGATATAATATATACAAGACTAAGTGATGGAAAAAATATATCAGAATATTATAAGACAACAGCAATAATAGAATTAGAAGAATATTCAGAAACATATAACACAACACAAATATATGAAGAAAAGCAAATACTACCAAGTGAAGATGGAGGAAATGAAGAAACAGTAGTAGGAACAGCATATATACCAGCAGGATTTAAAAGAGGAACATCAAGTTTAGTAAATAGTATAAAAAATGGATTAGTAATAAAAGATGAACAAGGAAATGAATATGTATGGATACCAGTAGAAAATGTAGTATATGATGGAAAAACAGAATTAGCAACAAGTGGAAATAGTTCAACATATAAACCATTTGCAAGATATCAAAGAGGATATAATCAAGACACAGAACAATATTATGAGGGTATGTTATATAATTATAATGGAATTATGTCATATGTATTAAGTCAAGATAATTTGCTTGGAACATCAAATTATAGAGAGCCAAGTTTGATAACAAATAGTACCACAACATATTCATGGGTATATAATACAGGAGATAATTATGATGCAACAAATTATGGAAAATTATCAGAATTGGGAATAAGTACTGCAACAGAGATGGGAGAATACATAAATGATCAATATACAGAAATAGTAGAGAGTATAGCAAAATATGGAGGATTTTATGTAGGAAGATATGAAACAAGTTTATATACAGAAGAAGGAGCAAATAGTACAAATGGAACAGTGGTAAAATCAGTAGCAAATCAAACACCTATGGCAAGTGTAGACTGGTACAAAATGTATTTAAGCCAAGATAGTAAATATGAAAAAAATCCATATAATACAAGTACAAGTGTAAATAGCTCAATGATATGGGGAAGTCAGTGGGATGCAATGTTAAATTATATATTAGAAGGAACAGATAAAGACAAAGTAACAGCGATAACAGGAAATCACACTGGAACAAGGGCAAGCACAGGACAATTTGAAAGTGACATAATGAATAATATATTTGATTTAAGTTCAAATGTAAGAGAATGGACAGTACAAGCAAACTCATCCCTATATCGAGTGGCGCGCGGTGGCAGTTCTTATATAGAGGACTACTATCCCGCTAGTAATCGCATTAGTAGCATTCCTACTTCTACTAGCTACTTTTTCGGTTCACGCCTCGCACTTTATGTTAAGTAGTGACCTAAAAATAATTATAAATAAATTTGTATGTAACGTGTTTTTATATATTATACTAGGAAAATCAGTATGATTTTCCTAGTATATAAAAAATACTATTTACAAATAATAAATATATAAAAGGAGGAAAATATGAGTGATAATAAAAATACAAGAGAGCAAAGACGTAAAAATACAAAAGCAAAAACAAGCAAACAAAAAAGAAATTCATCAATCTTAGCAATTCTTTTAGTTATAATAGTAATAATTATAGCAGTTGTGGTATTTAGTAATTTATTAAAAAAAGATACTGATTCAAAAAATAACGAAAATGGAACAAATACAGAATCAGAAAGTTATGTAGAAGAATTAGGAGATGGAATTGTATTAAATAAAAGTAGAGCATTAAATGAAACAAAAGAAATAGGTGGATTTGTAGTGTCAAATATACAACTTACAACAAAAGATGGAATGACAACACTTTTAGCAGATGTAAAAAACAATACAGGAGCAAAAACAACATTAAAAACAGCTGAAATAACATTACTAGATAATAATAATGAAGAAGTAGTAACAGTAAAAGGAATTATAAATGAAATGGAAGCAGGAGGAACATCAAAACTTAATATCTCTATGACTTCTAATTATGTAAATGCATATGATTTTAAAATAGAAATCAGATAAAATGATTTTTAAATTTCCTTAAGTAAAGTGTATGAATTTTTAATAATTAATTTTTTTTATAATCGATAATTAAAATGATAATTATCGGTTATTTTTCGCGTCGACAAATCTTTACGCTTCTTTGATAACTTAAATATATATAGTTAATGGTGTTATAAAAGTAGAGAAAAGTCCTCGCGAAGCAAGATTTGTCCTAAAGTTTTATGGAAGTATTTTATAATATAGGATAGTATAAATTTTAAAAATCCAGTTGCAATTCTAATCAAAAAATGATATATTAAGATAAACTGCAAAGGGGGAAATAAGTTGGAAGTAAAGCAAATAATAGAAAATGCTAAATTAGATATAAACAAAAGCCAAATAAAGTATAATGAACCAATGAAAGCCCATACAAGTTTTAAAGTAGGAGGACTTGCAGAAGCTTATATAGTAATAAAAACTGTACAAGAACTACAAGAACTACAAAAATTAGTTCAAAAAAACAATATACCGATATATATAATGGGAAATGGTAGTAATATATTAGTTGCAGACAAAGGTATAAAAGGGATAGTTATAAAAAACGAAATTAAAAAATTAGAAATAGAAAATGAAAAAGATGGAAATATAAAATTAAAAATAGGAGCAGGAAATAAAATCATAGAAACTGCACATGTGTTATTAAAAGAAGAAATATCAGGCTTTGAAGAATTATCAGGAATACCTGGAACAATAGGTGGAGCTATAAAAATGAATGCAGGAGCAAATGGCAAAGAAATAAAAGATATAATAACACAAGTAGTAGTGTTAGATGAAAAGGGAAATATAGAAGTATTACAAAAAGATGATTTGAATTTAACTTATAGAAATAGCATTTTTAAAACAAATAAATCTATAATTCTAGAAGCAGAATTTATATTAAAAAAAGGAAAAAAAGAAGAAATTAAATACAAAATGGATAATTATGCAAAACTAAGAAAAGAAAAACAACCACTTGAATATCCAAGTGCTGGTAGTACATTTAAAAGAGGGGATAATTACATAACAGCAAAATTAATAGATGAAGCAGGTTTAAAAGGTTTTAAAATTGGAGGAGCTGAAATATCTACAAAACATGCTGGATTTATAATTAACAAAAATAATGCAACTGCTAAAGACATATTAGATCTGATAAAATATACACAAGATGAAATATACAAGAAATTTGGGAAAAAGATTCAATTAGAGGTAGAAATAATAGGAGAAATAGACTAATAATTTGAATAATTACTTTCAAAATTTTGCATCAAAGTCAGAAAGGAATGGAATTAAAGATGAAAGGTTTTTTTAAGTGGCTTAATAATAATTCAAAAATGAAAAGATGGATGTTATTAATAGTTGTAGGAATAATTTTAGCATGTTATGGAATAGCAGAAATATTAGTATTAAAAGAAATGTCATTTACATTAGTAGGAAAAATAATAGTTGTGTTTGTTATTGGTTTTTTAGCAATTGTGATTGGATTGATTGGATTAAATAAAAGAACATTAGAAGTACTGGTAGAATCTACTGATAAGAGAATGGATGATAAGAAAAATGTAAATGTAAAATCTCTAATATTTAATAAAACAGTATATGACCAAGGACCAAACATTGTTGTTATTGGAGGTGGAACAGGTTTAAATACAGTACTTACAGGGTTAAAAAAATATACAAATAATTTAACAGCAATAGTAACAATATCAGATTATGGAGAAGAAATATCAAATTCAAGAAAAGAGTTAGGCACAATGCCTTTAGATGATATTAAAGATAGTATGATAGCACTAGCAAATGAAGAAAATGATATGGACAAATTATTAAATTATAATTTTAAAACTGGTAGATTAAGAGGATTATCATTTTCAGATATATATTTTTTGGCTATGAAAGAGGTAAATAGAGATTTTGCAAAATCAATAATGAATAGTAATCATATACTAAGTATTACAGGTAAAGTTTTGCCAGTTACTTTAGATCAAATGAATATAACTGCAGAACTCGCAAATGGGTATACAATTACTGAAAAATCGAGAATACCAGAAGTTGTATATGACAAAGTAACAAAAATCAATAGAATATATTTAAATCCATCAAATTGTAGACCTGCTCCTGGAGTTATAGAAGCGATAAAAAATGCTGATTGTATCATTATAGGTCCAGGTAGTCTATATACAAATGTTATTCCGAATTTGCTAGTAAATGGAGTAACTAAAGCAATAAAAGAATCTGCTGGAATAAAAGTATATATTAGTAATATAATGACAGAGCCAGGGCAAACAGATAATTACAGTATTTCAGATCATATAAATGCAATAGAAGAACATTGTGGAAAAGGTGTTATAGACTACTGTATATATGACACAGGAGAAATAGTACCAGAAATGATAAAAAGATATAATATAGAAGGACAAGACTTGGTTGAACAAAGTACACAAAATATTAAAGGTATAAGATTTTTGCAAAGAGATTTGGCAATGGTAACAGATGGATTTATAAGACATGATCCATCACTTGTAGCATCATCAATAATAGAACTAATTTGTGATGACTTAAAATATCAGGATAAACAAAATGATCCACAATATATGATGTTAAACAATAAACTTAGAGAAGATAAACGTATACAAAAAATACAAAAAGAAATGAAGAAAAAAGAAATGAAAATCAGTAAAAATCCTGAAAAGGCAAAAAAACTAAAAAAAGGAAAAAGCAAATTTAGTAACAAATATAGTGAAAGAATAGCATCAATAAGAGAAGCAGATGAAAGGACAAAGAGAAAAATGGCAAACAGAAAAAAAGAAAAGAAAACACCGCAACAGTTAAGAAACGAAATGTTAGAACAACTAAAAAATAGTAAATTAAAATAGAAAGGAGAGCATTTATTATAAATAAATGCAAAGGAGAATATGAGATATACAAAAGAGGATTTAACATTAGAAAAAGGAATTGAAAAAGAATGGGTAATAACAAATGGATTAGGAGGATTTGCTAGTTCTACAGCTATAGGAATAAATACTAGAAAATATCATGGATTATTAATAGCACCATTAACTCCACCAGCAAGAAGATTTTTAATTTTATCTAAACTTGATGAAAGTATAAAAATAAATGGAGAAAACTATGACTTATACTCAAATATGGGACAAAATTATATATCTAAAGGATATAAATATCAAACAAGTTTTGAAAAGGAAAGATTTCCAGTATTTGAGTATAATGTGAAAGATGTAAAAATAACAAAAACAATATGCATGGAGTATGGTAAAAATACAGTAGGTGTATTTTATGAAATAAAGACTGGAAAAGATCCAATTCAGTTGACATTAGCACCTATTATGAATTTTAGAGATTTCCATTCAATGAGTACAGGACATGATTTTAATATAAGACAGCAAATAAATAAAACAAAGGTAAAAGTAATAATAGATGAGAAAATTCAATATCCAATTTATATGAATTTATCAGAAGGAAGATATATAGAACACAAGAATGATACATTTAATAATATGTTTTATATTGAAGAACAAAAAAGAGGATTTTATCCAGAAGAAAATCATGTTGTAGTAGGTAGATATGAAGTAGATATTTTAGCAAATACAACTAAGAAGATTTCATTTGTATGCTCATTTGAAGAAAATATAGAAGAAATTAATGTAGAAAAACTAATAAAACAAGAAAAATCAAGGATACAAAAAATAGTAAATCAAACAGAATTACTAGATAAAATAGAAGATGAAGAACAAAAAAATTTAATTAAAAATTTGATAATAGCCTCAGATACATTTGTAGTATACAGACCATCTTTTGGTTTACATACAATAATTGCAGGGTATCCATGGTTTTTAGATTGGGGACGTGATAGTTTAATTGCATTTGAAGGATTGTTATTAAAAACTAAAAGATTTAAACTTGCAAAAGAAATATTGCTTACAATGGTACGTGATATAAAATATGGTTTAGTGCCAAATGGATATTCAGGATTTGATAATAGACCATTATATAATAGTGTTGATGCATCACTTTTATTATTTGAACAAATAAAGAAATATTTAGATTATACACAAGATTATGATTTTGTATATGAAGAACTTTTTGAAAAATTAGAAACAATTTTAGAAAGTTATCAAAGAGGAATTGATGTAGATAATAATAATATATATTTGGATACAGATAACTTAATAGTATCAGGAACAGAAGAAACACAAAATACGTGGATGGATGCTAAAATTGGAGGGTTTGCAGTAACACCCCGAAATGGAAAAGCAGTTGAAATAAATAGTATGTGGTATAATAGTTTGAAAATAATGGAAGAACTATGTGTAAAATTTAAACAAAAGGATAAGGCAAAAAAATATGGGGATTTAGCTAAAAAAACAAAAATATCTTTTGTAGATAAATTTTATAATACTCGTAGAAAATGTTTATATGATGTATTAGGAGATAGTAAAATAAGACCAAATCAATTATTTGCACTTAGTTTAACACATCCAATAATAGATCCAAAATCTGAACAAGCAAAAAATATAATTCAAACAGTTGAGAAAAAACTATTAACGCCATATGGTATTCAAACTTTAGCAAAAGGAGAACCAGGTTATGTAAAAATATATGAAGGAGATCCTAAAACAAGAGATATGAGTTATCATCAAGGTATTACATGGGTATGGTTGTTAGGATTATATTATGATAGTCTAAAAAATATGAAAAATGCACTAAGAGGAAAAAAACAAAAAGAAGAAATACAAAATAAAATAGATAATTTTAAAAATGATATAATTACAACATTTAGTAAAGAAATAGAGGAAAGAGGATGTATAGGTAGTATTGCGGAAATATATGATTCTGTAAAACCATATTTACCAAAGGGAACTATATCTCAAGCATGGAGTGTATCAGAAATATTAAGAATAATAACCTAATATAGGATAATAGGAAAGCCTTAAAATTTATACTAATTTTATCTTTTTCATTGGCTTTCCGTTAATTTGTTAGTAATGTGTTTGATATATTTGGAAGGAATGAGAGTAAAAATGCGAATATTGGGAATAGACCCAGGCTTTGCAATAACAGGGTATAGTATAATAGATTATATAGGTAATAAATTTCATTTAATAACATCTGGAGCAATTTTAACAGAAGCAAAACAATCATTTCCTTTAAGATTGGAAAAAATTTATGTAGATTTAACAAATATAATAAATGAATATTTACCTGAGGCAATGTCAATAGAAGAATTATTTTTTAATAATAATGCAAAAACTGCAATAAATGTGGCACAGGCAAGAGGAGTAATATTAATGACAGCAAGAATAAATAAAATAGATATATTTGAGTATACACCGTTACAAATAAAGCAAGCAGTAACAGGTTATGGGAGAGCAGATAAAATTCAAGTACAAAGAATGGTTAAAATGATATTAAATGAAGAAAAACTACCAAAATTAGATGATGTAACAGATAGTATGGCAATAGCTATATGTCATGCACATTCAGCTAAATTTGCCCAAAAATTATAATGTAAAAATAAGGGGAGAAATAAGTTGAAAAAAATAGAGGAACTAGAAAAAGAATTACAAAACCAAAATTTGCAATCATTATATCTATTATATGGGGAGGAACAATTTTTATTAGAACAAGTAATAAAAAAAATAAAGAAGTTATTTGGAGAAACTGTAAAAGGAATAAATTATATACAAATAGATGAAAGTAATGTAAACCAACTAATAGCAGATATAGAAACACCAAGTTTTGGTTATGAAAAAAAATTAATAATAGCAAGAAATACAGGATTATTTAAAAAAGAAGGAAGAAAAAAATCAGATGAATTATCTAAACAGAAAAGTAATATCTCAAAATATATCCAAGAAAATATAGATTTAATTAGACAAAGTGTTGCGTTAGTATTTGTTGAAGAAGATGCTGAAAAACAAGAGCTGTATAAAACAATAGATAAACTAGGAATAATATGCAATTTTGAATTTCAAAAGCCAATTCAAATAATACAAAGGCTAAAAGTAATTTGTAATAGTTACAAAGTAAATGTAGACAATAGTGTGTTGCAATTTTTAATAGAATGTTGTGGCACAAATATGCAAGAATTAATTAATGAAACAAGAAAATTAATTGAATATGCAGGAGCTAATGGAACGATAGGAAAACAAGATATAGACAAATTATGTACAAAAAAATTGGAAAGCGTAATTTTTGATTTAACAGACAATTTAGGGAAAAAAAACATAGCAAAATCCTTGGAAGTACTTAAAAATTTACTATATGAAAAAGAACCATTACAAAAAATATTGATTACATTATATAATCATTTTAAAAAACTATATTTAACAAGTGTAGCAGTTGCTGTAAATAAAGATGTGGTTACAAGTCTAGATTTAAAACCTAATCAAGTTTTTTTAGTAAATAAATATAAAATGCAATGTAGATATTTTAAACAAAATGAGTTAATAGGAATTTTAAAAGATTTATGTGATTTAGATTATAAATATAAAAATGGATTAATAGATCTTCAGATTGGATTAGAAGCAATACTATGTAATTATTGCTAAACAGAATTGTCCAAGATGGATCAAAAGGAGGAAAAATAATGGAAAAATCAAAAGTATATTTTACAGATTTTAGAGCAAGACCAGGATATAATTTATTACAGAAGTTGGAAAAATTAATAAAAAAAGCAGGAATTGAAAATATAGACTTTCAAAATAAATATGTAGCAATAAAAATTCATTTCGGAGAGCCTGGAAATTTAGCATATTTAAGACCAAACTACGCAAAAGTAGTAGCAGATGTTGTAAAAAAATTAGGAGGAAAACCTTTTTTAACTGATTGTAATACATTATATGTAGGTGGAAGAAAAAATGCACTAGATCATTTAGAAACAGCATATTTAAATGGATTTAGCCCTTTTTCTACAGGATGTCATGTGATTATTGCAGATGGACTAAAAGGAACAGATGAAACATATGTAGATATAAATCAAGAATATGTAAAAACTGCGAAAATTGGAAGAGCAATTATGGATGCAGATATATTTATATCATTAAACCATTTTAAAGGACATGAAGGAACAGGATTTGGAGGAGCAATAAAAAATATTGGAATGGGTTCAGGGTCTAGAGCAGGAAAAATGGAAATGCATAGTAGTGGAAAACCTGAAGTTATTTTAGAAAACTGCAAAAAATGTAAACAATGTATAAAAATTTGCGCACATGGAGCTATATCATATAATGAAGAAGGAAAAGCAGTAATAGATCATAATAAATGTGTTGGTTGTGGTAGATGTATTGGAATTTGTAATTTTGATGCAATAAAGTCACCAAATGATGAATCTGCAGATATTTTAAACAAAAAGATGGCAGAATATGCGTTAGCAGTTGTAAAAGATAAACCACAATTTCACATTAGTTTAATATGTGATGTTTCACCAAATTGTGATTGCCATGCAGAAAATGACGCACCAATTGTTCCAAATGTTGGAATGCTTGCTTCTTTTGACCCTGTAGCACTTGATAAAGCATGTGCAGATTTAGTCAATAGACAAGAAGTATTTCAAAATAGTGCATTAGGAGAAAATATTAAGAAAAATATAAAAGGACACGATCATTTTCATATTAATCATCCAGATACAAATTGGGAAAGTCAAATTGAACATGGAGAAAAAATAGGATTAGGTAATTCAGAATATGAATTAATAGAAATGAAATAAGGACCAAAGGAGGAAAATATGTCAGACTTTGTACATCTACATATACACAGTGAATTTAGTTTATTAGATGGAGCAAATAGAATAAAAGATTTACCAGTAAGAGCAAAAGAATTAGGAATGGAAGCAATAGCATTAACAGACCATGGAGTAATGTATGGAGCAATAGATTTTTATAAGGCTTGTAAAAAAGAAGGTATAAAACCCATAATTGGATGTGAAGTATATGTGGCATTACGTTCTAGATTTGAAAAAGAAGCAGGTATAGATAATAAATACTATCATTTAATTTTACTTGCTAAAAATAATCAAGGTTATAAAAATCTAAGTAAACTAGTATCATTAGGCTTTGTAGATGGATATTATTATAAACCAAGAATAGATAAGGAAATTTTAGAAAAATACCATGAGGGCTTAATATGTTTAAGTGCATGTTTAGCAGGAGAAATAAATCAGAAACTGTTATATGGTACACAGGAAGAAGCGGAAGAATCAGCTCTTTGGTATAAAAATTTATTTGGTGAAGATTATTACATAGAGATACAAAACAATGGTATTAGAGAACAAGTATTGGCAAATCAAAAACTTATACAATTAGCTAGAAAGTTGGATATTCCATTAGTAGCAACAAATGATGCACATTACTTAAAAAAAGAGGATAGCTATAATCATGAAGTTTTGCTTTGTATACAAACAGGTAAAAAAATGAGTGATGAAGACAGAATGCGTTTTGATACAGATGAACTATATGTAAAGTCACCACAAGAAATGTCAGAATATTTTAGTAATTTTCCTGATGCTATAGAAAACACTGTAAAAATAGCTGAAAAATGTAATGTAGAATTTGAATTTGGACATACAATTTTACCAAATTATGATGTGCCAAAAGAATTTGCTACACATTATGATTATCTAAAAAAATTATGTGATGATGGATTAAAAGAACGATATGGAGAAAATATAACAGAAGAAATAGAGCAAAGAGCAGAGTATGAGCTATCAGTAATAAAAAAGATGGGATATGTAGACTATTATTTAATAGTATGGGACTTTATACATTATGCAAAATCTGTTGGAATACCAGTAGGACCAGGACGTGGATCAGGAGCAGGATCAATTCTAGCATATGCAATAGGTATAACAGATATAGATCCAATAAAATATGGATTAATATTTGAAAGATTTCTAAATCCTGAAAGAGTAAGTATGCCAGATTTTGATGTTGATTTTTGTTATGAAAGAAGACAAGAAGTAATAGATTATGTGTCAAGAAAATATGGACATTCACATGTATCACAGATAATAACATTTGGAACAATGTCAGCGAGAATGGTAATAAGAGATGTGGCAAGAGTATTAGATGTACCATATGCAGAAGCAGATAGTTTGGCAAAAATGATACCAAATGAGTTACATATAACAATAAAAAAAGCAATGGAGCAAAATAAAGAGCTAAAAGACAAATATGAAAATGATGCAAATATAAAAAATTTACTAGACATAGCAATGGGATTAGAAGGAATGCCAAGACAGGCATCAACACATGCATGTGGAATAGTAATAACAAAAGATCCAGTAGATACATATGTACCACTATATGTAAGAGATAACCAAATTTCAACACAGTATATAATGACAACACTAGAAGAGCTAGGTTTATTAAAAATGGATTTCTTAGGTCTACGTACACTTACAGTAATACAAGATACAATAAACTTAATAAAAGAAAATAGAGGAATAGATGTTGAATTTGATAAAGAAATGGCAGATCCTAAAGTATATAAACAATGGCAAGATGGAACATCAATAGGTATATTCCAATTTGAAAGTCAAGGAATGACAAACTTTATGAAAGAACTAAAACCAGACTGTCTAGAAGACATAATAGCAGGGGTATCTTTATACAGACCAGGTCCTATGGATCAAATACCAAGATATATAAAAGGAAAGCAAAATCCAGGGCATAATGAGTATACACATCCAAGCTTGGAGCCAATACTTAATGTAACATATGGTTGTATGGTATATCAAGAACAAGTAATGCAGATAGTAAGAGACTTAGCAGGATATTCTCTTCGGAAGAGCAGACTTAGTAAGACGTGCAATGGGAAAGAAAAAATTAGATGTAATGGCTAAAGAAAGAGAAGTATTTATACATGGTCAAACAGATGAAAATGGAAATGTAGTAGTACCAGGATGTGTAAGAAATGGAATAGACGAAAAATCAGCAAATAAAATATTTGATGAAATGGCTGAATTTGCAAAATATGCGTTTAACAAATCACATGCAGCATGTTATGCAGTAGTAGCATATAGAACTGCATATCTAAAAACATATTATCCAGCAGAGTTTATGGCAGCAACTTTAAATAGTTTCCTAGGAAATTTGGACAAGATTCCACAATATATTGATGAATGTAGAAGATTAGGAATAGAAATCTTAAAGCCAAACATTAATAAAAGTAATACTAAATTTACAGTAGAAAATGGAAAAATACGTTTTGGACTAGGAAGTATAAAAAATGTAGGAATAGCTCCAGTAGATGAAATTGTAAAGGATAGACAAGAAAATGGAGAATATAAAAGTTTTATAGATTTTTGTGAAAGAGCAATACCTAGAGGAGTAAATAAAAAATGTATAGAGAGTTTAATTAAGGCAGGGGTATACACAGATTTTGAAGAAACAAGAGCAACACTATTAGCATCATTTGAACAAATAACAGAACAGGTACAAAATGACAACAAAAAAGGTTATAGTGGTCAAGTATCAATGTTTGATTTGGGTTCACAAGAAGAAAAAGATGAAATGCAGAAACAAAAATATAACTTTGAAATAAGAGAAGAAATGTCTGAAAAAGAAATGTTATCAATGGAAAAGGAAATGCTTGGAATATATTTATCAGGACATCCTTTGGCAAAATATAGAGATCAGATTCTTAAAATTACAAATATAAGTACAATAGATTTACATGAAATAAGTGAACAAATGGACACAAATAACCAAGAAAATACTTCTATTGTAGAAAAATCTAAATTTAGAGATGGACAAAGAGTAATTTATGCAGGAATAATTACAGCAATAAAAAAGAAATTTACAAAAAATAATAAAATAATGGCTTTTATTACTATAGAAGATTTATATGGACAAACAGAGGTTATTGCTTTTGAAAATGCTTATTTAGATGGGAAAGAGGCCCTTATAGAGGAGAATATTGTAATAGTAGATGGACGATTAAGTATTAGAGAAGATGACAATGCTACGATTATTGCAAATAGTATAAAGACTTTTTCTGAAAATAAACAAAAGTCTATAGTTTTTGATATAACTGATTTGAATGAAGAAAAAAAAGCTCAATTAAGAGGTGGTATAAAGTATTTTACAGGTGATAGAAATAATATAAATATATCTGTAAAAACAGATGGTGAAGAAAAACCATGTGGAGCAATATTTGTAAATGATAAAATCTTAGATATATTTAAAAAGATATTGGGGCAGGAAAGGGTTATCATTAAATAGAAGTAAAAGATCTAAAAATTTTTTTTAGGTCTTTTTGTAACGAAGTGGAAAAAAATAGACTCCTATATAATAGAAAGGGGATTTTTAATGGGAACACAGAATATGGAAGAAATATATATAGAATATTCCAAACAAGTTTATAAATATTTATTCTGTTTAACTCATAATGATTTAATAGCGGAAGAACTAACACAAGAGACATTTTATAGGGCATTTAAATACCTTAAACAATATAGGGGAGATTGTAAATTGTATGTTTGGTTATGCCAAATAGCAAAAAATTTGTGGTACAAAGAATTAAAAAGAAATAAAAAAACGGATTTTATAAACTTAGAAGATGTACAATTGATGGGATATGAGAATATTGAGGAAAACTCAATAAATAAAATAGATTTGATTAATAAAATAAAACAATTAGATGGTAGAACTCAGGAGATAATTTTTATGAAAATTACTGGTGAAATGACTTTTAAAGAAATTGGCGAAATACTAGGAATAAGCGAAGTTGTAGCAAGAGTGACTTTTTACAGAGGTAAACAAAAACTAAAGGAGGTGGGGAATGATGAAGAAAAATGAAAAGTGTAAATTAGTACAAGATTTATTGCCAAATTATATAGAAAAATTAACTAGTGAAGATACAAATAAATATATAGAAGAACATTTAAAAGAATGCAATGAGTGTAAAGAAGTTCTGAAAAATATGGGAGAGAACATAGTTCTAGACAAAATAGAAGAAAAAAAGAAAATTGACTATTTAAAGAAAATTAAAAGAAGACAAAAAATAATAATTGGTGTAATCTTAGTTATAGCAGTTATATTTATAATGCTAGTGATTGATATTTTTTCAAGTGGTTATCCTGTTGATAAAAACGGAAAAATAGAATTTAAAGAGGCGATTGAATTATGGATAAAAAGTAAAAGAGGTGTAATTACTTCAAAATTAACTAATATAATACTAACTAGCAAAGAAGAGAGTGGTTTAAATCCAACAACAATTGTTTTTACATTTGATGAAAATGAAAAATGTATTGGAGCGAGATATTCAGTAAGAGGATACACTGAAGAAGAGGCTTTAGAAAGATATAATAGCTTTAAAGAAGCGGAAAATAGCATGGCACCTGTTATAACTAACATACAAATACATGGAGGTGAATTGATTTATAATTATAGCTATTGGAATGGTAAGACTAAAGAAGAGGTACAAAATGAAATAAGTAGTTATGATGACTATATAATACAAGAAATATAGGTAAGAATAAATAGTATTATTGACATAAAGAAAATATAAAAGTATAATATTTAAGACAACTAAACAGTTTTTGGCAGAATAAGGAGGGGGGACAAATGGTCTACAAGAGAATTCGGTGGATCAGGAGAAGGTTACACTGGCTAAAGAAAAAAGAGGCCAAGAAAATGACAGAAAAAGCCTTAAATTGGTGGATAAGAGATGTATCTATGTGGAATACATGGATAAATCGAAATTCCACTTTGATAGGGATTCTATCTGTTGTAACCGCATGTATAATAGGAGTTTTATACATGTTTTTAACAATAGAAGGATTTAAACTATTATCAGATATTGTGTGGTCAATTCTGATATTAATCATCATATATTTAATAATCTTAATATATATGATGCTTTGTGGCATAAATGCCATAAAAATTCTTCTAAAAGAAAGAAAGGTAAGAGATAGTCTCAAATGAGACTACTCTTTTTTAATATTATATGAAAGAATGTTATTTAACTTTCATGGTAGTTTACTTGTAATTCTAAATTATATTAAAAAGAATTATATATTATATTTCATAAATTTTCCGGTTTCAATACGTTTATTAAGAATTTCTAACAAGAATTTTACGGCTCCCTTCCAATATTTCATATTGAACACTTTCCGTAAAATTCTTTAAGAAATTCTAAATAAACTCCAATCAGACTCCAAATTTATTCAATATAATATATAATTCTTTTAAGTAACTAATATTATCCAAGTGAACTATAACGATTTGTTTAAATAATTTCCATAAAACCCTTGAAAAAAAGCCAAAAACAATGTAAAATAAACAGGTATAAACAAAAATAAGGAGAAAAACAATGTATCTAATTATAGGATTAGGAAATCCGGAAGAAGAATATAGTAACACAAGGCACAACATGGGATTTGACACAATAAATACATTAGCTAAAAAACATAATATAGAAGTAACAAAAAAGAAATTTAAAGGATTAGTAGGAACAGGAATAATAGAAAATGAAAAAGTATTACTATTAAAACCACAAACATATATGAACCTAAGTGGAGACTCACTAATAGAAGCAATGGATTATTATAACCTAGACACACAAGATTTAATAGTAATATATGATGATATGGATATAGAAAAAGGTGTAATAAAAATAAGAAAAAAAGGTGGACCAGGCTCACATAATGGAATGAAATCAGTAATAGAAAACTTACAAACAACAGACTTTACTAGAATAAGAGTAGGAATAGGAAGACCAAAATACGAAACAGATAAAATAAATTATGTAATTGGAAAAGTGCCAAAAGAAGAGCAAGAAATATTAAAAAAGGGAACTGATTTGGCAGTATTAGCTATACAAGAGATTATAAAAAATGGTGTAGATAGTGCAATGAATAAATATAATTAATTTTATTGTTTTATGGTCCATCTGGGATAGTTCTGAATGGGGGAATTTGTATAAAATAGAACTATTCCAAATGAGGAAAAAGGAGGCAATAGGATGCTAGAAATATTAATTAGCAAAAAACAAAATAAAGAAAGAATAGCTTTAATAGAAAACGGTAATTTAGTGGAATATTATGAAGAAGATGAAAATGAAAATAGAAAAGAAGGAAATATATATAAAGGTAAAATAAAAGATATAATACCAGGTATGCAATCTGCTTTTGTAGATATAGGTGCAGAAAGAAGTGGTTTTATACATATTAAAGATATTTTACCTAAAGTTGATGAAAAAAATAAAACAAATGTAGAAATACAGGAAACAAAGATTAGAAAATTAGTAAAACAAAATCAAGATATTTTAGTACAGGTAAAAAAAGATAGTAATGAAAAAAAGGGTGCAAGAGTGTCTACTCACATAAATTTACCGGGTAAGTATATAGTTTTAATGCCAAATACGAATATAATAACAGTATCTCAAAAAATAGAAGATAAAGAAGAACAAGAAAGATTAATAAATTTAGTTAGACAAAATATTAGTAAACAAAATGGAGCTGTAATTAGAACTTCTGCAATGAAAAAAGAAGATGAAATAATAGAAGAACTAAAAAAATTAGAAAAAAAGTGGCAAAAAATTCAAGAAAAGTTTAACAAAACTGATGACAAACTTATATATAAATCAGAGACAATTGCTGAAAAAATGATCTTAGACTTAATAGATAAGGGAATTGTAAGAATTGTAACTGATAATAAAAAAGAATATGAAGTAATGAAAAAAATAAAAGATGAGACAAAAGAACTCTCAAATACTAAAATAGAATATGAAGAAACAGTATTTGAAAATTATGAATTAGAAAAGCAAATAGAAAAAATTCAAAATAGAAAAATTTGGCTAAAATGTGGAGGTTTTATAACAATAGATAAAACAGAGGCACTAACAGCAATAGATGTAAATACAGGTAAATTTACAGGTACAAAAAGTTTAGAACAGACACTATATAAAGTAAATGAGGAAGCAACAATAGAAATTGCGAGACAAATAAGATTGCGTGATATAGGTGGAATAATTATAATAGATTATATTGACATGAAGAAACAAGAAAATAAAGATAAGATACAAAAATTACTAGAAGAAAGATTAAAATTAGATAGAAGTAAAACTCAGGTTGAAGGTTTTACAAAATTAGATTTAATGGAAATGACAAGAAAACATATTTGTAGTCATAAAGATATATAAAACACATTGCATCACTCTAGCAAAGGCAAGAAAGGAATTGAGAAAATGAATGTAGGATTTGTATCATTAGGATGTAGTAAAAATTTAATAGATACAGAAGTTACAATTGGATTATTTAAAGACCATAATTATACAATAGTAAATAATCCTAGCAAGGCAGATATTATTGTAATAAATACATGTGGATTTATAGAAGAAGCCAAAGAAGAAGCTATAAATACTATACTCGAAATGGCAGAATATAAAAAGAGAAACTGCAAATACTTAATTGTTATGGGATGTTTAGTTCAAAGATATTGCAAAGAATTAGAAAAAAGTTTGCCTGAAGTTGATTTATTTATACCAATACAGGAATATGATAAATTATGGAATATAATAGAAAATTATATTAAACTTAATAAGAAAAGCGAGAATAAGGAAACAAGTAAAAAAATTTCTGAAATAAAGCAAATGCCAATGCTTAAACAACCCGAATTTTTAAACAGAGAAATAACAACTGGTAAAAATTATGCATATATAAAAATTGGTGAAGGATGTAGTAATAAATGTACATATTGTGCAATTCCATATATTAGAGGACCATTTGTAAGTAGAAAGATGGAAGACATAATAGAAGAAGCTAAAATGCTTGCAAAAAAAGGTATAAAAGAATTGATAGTAATAGCACAAGATACAACAAAATATGGGGTAGACATATATGGAAAATCTAAACTTGCAGAATTATTAGAAGAGCTTTCAAAAATAGAAGATATTAAATGGATTAGATTTTTATATTCTTATCCTGAAGGCATAACACAAGAATTGATAGACTTAGTAGCTACAAATAACAAGATTACTAAATATTTTGATATACCAATTCAACATATTTCAAATAAAATATTAAAAACTATGAATAGAAAAACAAGTAAACAGCAAATAGAAAGTTTAATAAAAAATATTAGAGAAAAAATACCGAATGTGGTTTTAAGAACAAGTTTAATTGTAGGATTCCCAGGAGAAACAAAAGATGATTTTATAGAATTACAAGATTTTATAAAAAAGGCTAATTTTGATAGATTAGGAACATTTATGTATTCAAAAGAAGATGGAACACCCGCAGAAAAATTACCAAATCAGATACATGGAAATACTAAAAAATCAAGATATAATAAGATAATGAAAATACAAAATGAAATATCAAAACAAATTATGAAAAAAAGAATTGGTACAAAATGTGATGTCTTAATAGAAGATATGTCATTTGACCGAAAATATTATATAGGAAGAACAATCCAAGATGCACCAGATATAGATGGAATAATATATATAAAAAATATAGGAAATAAAAATCTATTAGACCAAATAATAACTTGTGAAATTGAAGATATAAGTGGAGAATATGACCTTGTTGGGAAAATAATATAAAATAAGTTTAACCAAATTTGTGCCATGGAAAGGAATGTGGTGGTATATGAATAATCAAGAAAAGTTAGATAAAATGAGATATTTAAGAACTCAGGAAACAATTAATTTGCTTATGAAAAAAATGCAAGATGGAAAAATAGATTATAAAAGATTGAGCAAGACAGATAAAGTTTTAGATGTAAAATATGTTGGAAAAATAGAATTAGAGGGTGAATTTAAAGATATATATGCAATAATAGAACAGTTTAGTCAAGAGACAGGAAGTTCAATAGAAACTGTTAAGTTAATAAAATATGTAACAGAAGAATTACAAACAATAGCTATAAATAGAGAAGATGACAAATTTAAAAAAGCATTTGTAACACAGGATTTTATGGAAGATAAAGCAGATATAGAATCACAAATAAATGAGCTAGATGTAGAAGATCCAATATTAGATTTGAATGAAATGGAAAAAGAACAAATAGAAGAATTAGCAAAAACTCTTGGAGTAAGACCTGAAGATATAAAAGAATTAGATGAAATAGATATGAGTCAAGAGCTAGATATACAGCAAAAAGATGGCGAAATGGAAACAATAACAGAAACTGAGTTTCAAAAATTAAATCTTAAAGAAGAAACAAATTTAGGACAGAGTATAAAAGGTGAAACTCTTGAGAATAAATTAGGATTAAAGGAAGAAGGAATAGATGATGCGGAAAAACTTGTTAGAGTAACTGCTACAAGTGCAAATAAATATCTAGAAAATCCTACTTCTGAACAAGATGTTTTTGTCGTAACTAGAAGAAATGGACCTCCAGTGATATTGGGAGAAAATATTTTAGAACCTGACTCAAGAGAAGGTACAAATCCAATTGGAAATGATTCTGTAACCATTAATAATGATGGAACAGCAACAAGAGAAGCGGTTACGTCAAGTTATAAAATTGTACATGGTAATGGAAATGAATATATACGTACAGGATATGATGAAAACTCAGGAAAAGAAATAAAATACAGCATGTATTCACCAGAGGAAAATAAATATATAGATACTGAATTAGAAACAAATAGAACAATGCCACAAGATAGTGGTGTAAGACAGTGGCTAAATGATCAACATGAAGGAACTAGAGAGGCACAAGATACGGAAAATAGATTTCAAGTACATGAAAAATTTGCAGAGCAAGAGGTGGAAGTAGAAGGGATAGATAATGACTTAGATAATAATCCACATGAGCATAATGAAACTAAAGATGAAATTACTTTAGAAGATAAGATACCAAATACAGATTTAACATGGGAAGAGTTAGCATCAAAATTAGGATATAGAGGTTCAGATAGATTAGAAAAGACAGTCGAAAAATTTGAGCAAGAATGTGAAGAAAATCCAAATAAAGAAAATCAGGAAATTATAGAAGATATGGAAGAAGAAATTAATGAAGAGTACAGAGGAACTTTATCAAGATAGGAAATAATATGAAATTTAGTTAAAATATATTTGTAAAGGAGAATAATAATGAAAAGAATACTTACAGGAGATAGACCAACTGGAAAATTGCATATAGGACACTACTTTGGATCTTTGAAAAAAAGAGTAGAAATGCAAAATAGTGGAGAGTATGATATGTATATATTAATTGCAGATGTTCAAGCATTAACAGATAATTTTAATAATCCAGAAAAAGTAAGAAGAAATGTTAGAGAGCTTGCAATGGATTATTTAGCTTGTGGAATAGATCCAAATAAAACGACAATATATATACAATCTATGATACCTGAAACGGCAGAATTGACAGTATATTATTCAAATCTAGTAACAATAGCAAGATTACAAAGAAACCCAACAGTAAAAACAGAAATTGCACAAAAGAAAGAACTATTTGGAGAAAGTGTAACATATGGGTTTTTAGGATATCCAGTAAGCCAAGCAGCAGATATAACCACATTTGAAGGAGAGCTAGTACCGGCTGGAGAGGATCAAGAACCACTAATTGAACAATGTAGGGAAATTGTAAGAAAGTTTAATAGTATATATGGAGAGGTTTTAGTTGAGCCTAAAATTGTTTTATCAGAAGGAAAAAGAATAAAGGGATTAGATGGAAATGATAAAATGGGAAAATCTCTTCGGAAATGCAATTTATTTATCAGATAGTGAAGAAGAAATTACGAAAAAAGTAATGAGTGCAGTAACAGATCCAAATAGAATAAAAAAAGATGATTTGGGAAATCCTGATATATGTATGGTATCATATTATCATAAATTATTTACAAATTCTGAAGATGTAAAATCCATTTGCGAAGAATGTAAAGCGGGAAAAAGAGGATGTGTAGCTTGTAAAAAACAATTAGCTAAAAATATTATAGAATATTTAAAGCCAATAAAAGAAAAAAGATCATATTATGAACAACATCTAGAAGAAGTAGATAAAATATTGATGGAAGGAACTGAAAAAGCAAGAAAAACAGCTAAGGAGACTATGAAAAAAGTTAAAAAAGCTATGAAATTAGATTATTTTGAAGAATAATAAATTTCTATTTAAAGGAGAAAATTATGTTTACAGATTATACAAAAATTATTATAAAATCAGGAGATGGAGGAAATGGAGCAGCCACATTCCGTCGAGAAAAGTATGTTGCAGCAGGAGGACCAGATGGAGGAGATGGCGGAAAAGGTGGAGATATTTATTTCCAAGTTGATAAGGATAAAAATACATTGATAGATTTTAGATATAATAAAAAATTTAAAGCGAAAAATGGAGAAAATGGAAGCGGAAGCAATTGTAATGGAAAATATGGTGAAGACTTATATATAAAAGTACCAATAGGAACAATTATTAGAGATGCACAAACTAATAAAGTAATAGCTGATTTATCAAAACCAAACCAAATAGAGCTTGTGTTAAAAGGAGGAAGAGGAGGAAGAGGAAATTCACATTTTAAAACATCAACAAGACAAGCTCCTAGATTTTCAGAAGATGGAGATAAGGGAGAAGAAAAAGAAGTTATATTAGAACTAAAATTACTTGCTGATGTTGGATTATTGGGATTTCCAAATGTAGGAAAATCAACATTTTTATCAAAAGTTACAGATGCAAGACCTAAAATTGCAAACTATCATTTTACAACACTTGAACCAAATCTAGGGGTTGTAAAAACAAAAGATGGTGATGGATTTGTAATTGCAGATATACCAGGTATAATAGAAGGTGCGAGTGAAGGAGTAGGTTTAGGAATTCAATTTTTAAGACATGTTGAAAGGACAAGATTATTACTACATTTTATAGATGTATCAGGGCAAGAAGGAAGAAATCCTGTGCAAGATTATAAAACAATAAATGATGAATTAAAAAAATATAGTGAAAAACTATCAACAAGAAAACAAATAATTGTAGCAACAAAAATTGATAGTATGCAAGATGATACAAAATACAAAGAGTTAGAAGAACTTGCTAAAAAAGAGAATTTAGAGTTTTATAAGATATCATCTGTTACAGGAGAGGGAGTACAAGAACTTATAGACCATGTATCACAATTATTAAAAATGTTGCCAAAAGAAGAGTTAATAGAAGCTGAAGAAAAAATGGTATATACTTTACCTGATAAGGATAAAGAATGGGAAGCAAAAAGACAAGGAAATGTATTTTATGTTACAGGTAGAGCTGTTGATAGATTGATGGGAAGAATTAATATTGAAGATAATGAGTCTATGTATTATTTCCACAAATGTTTAAAAAATATGGGAATAGATGATAAATTAAAAGAACTAGGAATTTGTGACGGAGACACAGTATATATTTCTGATTGGGAATTAGAATGGGAAGAATAATAAAAGGCATTTATAACAAACTGACTTTTTTAATAGATAAAAGGATTTGACCGGCAGTACACTGCCGGTCGTTTTGTGACTCATTATTTTTCAAGAAAATATTCTCTGTAGGCTCTATATATTTCTTCTGCAACAATTAAATTTGTACACTGTGCAGAAAAGAGCCGTCTATCACAAGAATAGCTAAAATTTGCATTATAATTGCATGCAATTGAGATAAGATCAATCAATTCTTTTGCAATTAAAGACTGTGACAAAGAAGCAAAATGAACTTCTACTGACCGAGTTTCCTTGTTAAAGCCGATTTTTGTCTTGTTCATGTTGTGAGTCTCCTTTCTAACTAGATGTATATACATTTATGTTACAAATTATATATATCATATAGAAATAGATTTTGCAAGATAAAGATTATTCTTTTGAATTATAATATAAAAATATGTATATAAAATTTAAATATTATTATAAGAAAGACTTGGAATCTTGACTTTTTTATGTTAGTATTTTAGTATTTTAGTATAAAGTTTTTATAAATCACACCTAGAAACACTAATAGACGATGTATATAGCCAAAGAATTTTTGAAGCATTTACAAAATCACTCTAATATATAAAAAGTATGTAATGGAGGAAACAAATGAGAACAATTGCAAAATATAAAACTAAAAAAGAAGAAACAAAAGCTAAAAAACGAAATGCAAAAATTTTTCAACCCCAAAGACAAGATCAAGAATTTCTTTTGCTACGGAATTTACAACAAATATAATTGAAGCAATATCAGTATTTTTAGCAGGTGTTTTATTAGATATAACAAATATTGAATTTGCAACATTATTTATTGGACTAGCTTTCTTGTTATTATTTATATTGATATTAGATTATATGAAAACAAGAGTAGGGTTAAGACCAAAGGAATATGATAAGAGTGATATTGAGTTAGAATAGAAAAAAATTAAAAGGTTTGATATAAAAATAAGAATATATATAATGTAAATTAACTAAGTAGGAACTAAGTGAAATAATCACTTAGTTCCTAACTTGATTTTTTGAGAGTTATGCTTTTAAGAGTAATCAGGATACCTTTGCTGTAGATCAGCAAACATGTCATATTCGCGATCTGCCTTTTTCATAATTGCAGATGCTGTGAAATATCCTCCAAAGATAGCCAAGATAAGAATCAAAATTCCACATAATATAATGATTGTGTTATCCTTTTTCTTACCTTTACCACCAAAAAGTGTTTCTATTACTCTTCCTAAAGCACTAGGTGCATTTCGTGCCATGTCTATAGTATTATGCAATTGAGCAAAAGTGTTGTATCCAGCGGTCAGACCGGTTGACAATGTTTTCTGTTCAAAAAAATTTTTTAAGCTACGTATCCAAATATAAAAACCAGTTGGAATAATAGTTATAACACAGAACAGATAAACTAGGTCTGAGGCAAATTGCTCAAACAATAAAATGGTTTCTCTATCTACTTCTGCTATTTCCAAAATAAATGGAGTGATAAGAAGTAGAATATAACTATATACCATAGTGAATCCGGCTATTGCCATTATATATCCAACTATGATATATACCCTAAAACTGCCACCTACTTGTTTTGATTCAGACCAATACCGTCCAACATAAGTTGAATTTGCCCATGAAATAATAAAATTTAGAGCAAGCACGAGTAGTAATAATAAAACTGTCATAACCTCTTCTCCTTTTCTCTAAGAGTGTCAGCATAAAATAAAATGCTGAATATTAATAGTATCTAACATTGATTATACTATATTTTAAAGAAAAAATCAAATATTTGAGCACAAGCACTTTTTTAAAATTTTGCTATGTTTTTTGCATTATATTTTTTTATTTAAAATTATATAATTTCTTTATTTTTTAAAATATTTATGATATTATCTTAACTTAAACACTTTTAAAAGAGTAAAACTCTCTAATACGTTGAATAGCAACATATTGGAGAGTTAATAGATTAATTAAAAAACGCGTACATTATTTATTTTTTTGTTTGTTTTAAAATTTTTTTAATATTTTTTTCACTAATAACTTCAAAGTCAGTTCTAAAGCCAAATTTGTCATGCAAAGCGTCAGTTAAATCAGTTCTAACATAGTTTGGAATATATGATGTCTCATTTTCTAATTTCATATTCATATCTCTTAATGTTTCAATAATTTCAGGAGCTGTGTATTTCTCATCTAATTTTTTCTCAACATATCTGTAAATGATTAATGATAGAAAACAAGTAATAAAGTGAGCTTTTATCATTTCATCTTTAGAATGATAAACAGGTCTGGATTTAAAATCAGTCTTCATAATTCTAAAACTTTCTTCGATTTCCCATCTTCTTTTATTTACTCTAATAATATCTTCTACAGAGTCCTCTAAATTTGTACATACAGCATAAAGACCATCATATTTAGCTTCTTCATCAATAATACTTTGATTAATTGTATAAATACTTTTTTCTGCTATTTCGCCATCTTTTGTTACATTAAGAGTTTTTATGAAACGCTTTGGATCATTTTGAGTTGCTTTCTTCAACTTGTTAGGATTACTTGCTATGATTTTTTGGGCTCGACTAATTTGGTTGTTCCTAATATTTTTTTGATATTCTTGATATTTTACAGAATATGTAACAATTAACCTTTGCTCTAAATTGTCTTCCTTAATCCATCTTTCTTTGTAAAATATTTTGTCTTTATATTTTTCGATAAGTTTTTCATCAGTTCTTAATTTAGATATATTGTATGTTTTACTACTACCAGGCAATTTCCAACCTTTTGTTAAGTCTAAAGCTTCATTCTTTAAATGAGATTTTAATTTTTTTATAGATTGAGTAGTTACAAATTTTCTATTATTTTTATTATTAAATTTTCGATTAGCTTTTGAAGCAAGTCCTGCATCAGTACATACAACGAATTCAGAAAATTCAAAATCTTTAATAATTTTTTGTTCTAATGGTTGCAATGTCTTTTGTTCATTAGTATTACCAGGAGTAATATCAAAAGCTAAAGGAATACCATTACCATCCATAAAAAGTCCCATTTGGACAATTGGATTAGGACGATTTTCCTTTGATTTTCCATATTGCCTTAAACCAGATTCTTCTTCTATTTCAAAGTAGTAATTAGTACAGTCATAATACAAAATTTTGTTATTTCTTTTCATATATTCATTACTATTTTTATATAGTTCGGATTGAATAAAATCCATATTTTCACATATTACAGGTAATGCTCTTTCTATATGTTGATATTCAAAATTAGGTTGTTCTAAGAATCTTTTAGAAAGTTCTAATGTCTTAAGTTTTGAGGCTGGAAAAAGAATTCTAGAATATATTAGTTTTGACAAAATATCATTTAAATCAAATTTAAATTGATATTGCTCTGTTATTTTATTACATATTTCATCTAACTTTAATTTGTAGTATATATCCTGTAAAAAAAGATAACCAACATTAAAAGAAGATTGAACATTTTTATCAATAACTTTTGATGGATCTTTTTTTATTATGACTGGCATTCTATTTTCTTTTTCTTTTTTATTTAGTTCTTGTACATAATTTTTTAGCCATACTAGAGGATCTTCATTTCCAGCTCTTTGTTTAATTTTATCCAAAGTACCTAAATTTTCATAAATACAAGTGGTTCTTTTACCATTCTTATTTATGTCTTTAATGATAGCATATTGCACAGTATTAGTGGTTTTAGTGGTTCTAATTCTCATTTGTTTTCCTCCGTAAATTTAATTTATGATAACATTATACCACTGTACGGAAATGTACGCAAGAAAAAAAGAAAAATTTGACAAAAAAATTAAGCATTTTTAATGCTTACGAAATTTTTGCTTATGAAAAAGTGTTTAAAATCCGAGCACAAGCACTTTTTTAAAATTTTGCTATGTTTTTTGCATTATATTTTTTTATTTAAAATTATATAATTTCTTTATTTTTTAAAATATTTATGATATTATGACAAAGATAGTAAAATTATGTCGGAGGAAAATATGAATATAGGAATAGATATAGATTGAGTATTAACAAATGATGATGATTGCTTAATAGATACAATAACAAAATATGTATTTGAGAATAATTTAGAGGGATTAAAAAGACCTTATGAATATGAATATAGAAAAGTTAATTGGAATCAAAGTATATTAGATGATTATAGGGAAAGATATTTTTGGGATTATTGTCAAAGTGAACCTGCTAGAAAATATGCAAGTGAAGTAATAAAAAAATTAAAAGATGAAGGAAATAACATATATATTATAACTTCTAGACATTTTACAATAGAAAATACTAAAGAAGGAGAAAGGTCAAGAAAGATTGTAAAAGATTGGCTAGAAAAAAATAAAATAATATATGATGAACTATATTTTTCACCAGATAAAACAAAGGAAATTGACAGATTAAAAATAGATATAATGATAGAGGACAGCCTAGAAACTATACCAACATTTGTAAAACATACACATATTTTTTGCTATGATTGCAGATATAACAGAGATTTAAAATTAGATAACATGACAAGAGTATTTAGTTGGTATGATATATATATGAAAATACAAGCTAGGAGAAAATAAAATGTGTGAAAATATACTATATCGTTCAAAACATTCTTTGGATAGTATATTAGAAAGATATATAAGTTCTCAAAATGTACAAGGAAATGAAGAAAGTGAGAGGTAAATAAAATTAGGGGGAAAGGTTAAAAAGAGGATGGAATGAGCAATTTATATAATAATATACTAAAATTGAATTAAAATTTAAACTAGATATTAAATTTAAAATATTAGTGTTGTCAGATTTATAACACTATACTAGAATAAAAAATGGAGGTAAAATTATGAAAGAAGAACAATTAGAATTATATAAAAAATTGAATGATAAAAATATAAAAATATAAATAGAGTTTGGAAATAAAAAGAAAATAGTGAAAATTAAAGGGAGTTTCAAATGAAAAAATATAACAAGATAATAACAAAAGAATTAAATAGAATACTGCCATATCATTTGCTTGGAATAGTATTCCATACAATTGTAATTTATTTAACATTCAAGATACCAGAAAGCATAGGGAAAATATTAGATATGCTATCTCAAACCAATATAGACAAGAATTTAATCATGCAAGAAGCATATTGGTTAATATTCTACTCTGTAGTTATATTTATACCAAGGACCTTATTTAGAATTTTTTATTTTACAATTTCAAGAAAATCAGATTGTTATTTAAGAAAAAGAGTAGTAGAACATTTGCAAAAAGTAAGGCCAGAATATTTTGAAAAAGAAAATAAAGGTAATTTTTTAGCGTATCTATCAAAAGAAATATTAATGATTCGTAAAATATTAGGAAATTTTTGGTGGTGTTTAACTAAAATCATCATAGCACCTGTTATGGCAATTATATTAATATGGGGGCAATTCAATAAACAACTGGCTCTATGGCTTATACCTATATTTCCAATATCAGTAATATTTATGTATCGTAGTTATAAAAAGCTAAAAGAAAAAGTGGAGGTATCTAGAAAAATATATGTAGAATTATCTAAAAATATAGAACAAAATACAGATGGATTTTTACTTATAAAATCATATAATCAACAAGAAAAGCAAATTGGTAGTTTTAAAAATATAAATTCAAAAATGTATAAGGCAGATTACGAAATAGGAGTTGCAAAAAATCATATAAGTAGAATTATAAATGTTTTATATGGACTATGTTTTATGGTTAGTTTTACTGCTGGGACTCAATACATAATGAAAGGAACAATAACAGTCGGAGAATTAACCGCATTTATAGGTTATATTAATTATGCTTTAACAGATTTTGTTGCAGGAATGCAAAGATTATTAGAAAGAATGCCATATTTAAAACAATCATTAGATAGATTTAATTACTTCTTAAATCTAGATGAATACAAAAAAGAAGGAAAAAGTTTAACTAAAATAAATACAATAGAAATCAAACATTTATCATATTGGTATGATAATTCTGAAAAACCAGCATTAGATAATATAAATATGGCAATACATAATGGAGATAAAATAGGAATTATTGGACAAGTAGGTAGTGGTAAAACAACTTTAATGAATATTATATCAGGCCTTTATGAAATCCCCAAAGGTATGGTATTAATAAATGGAGAAGATATAAGTAAATATAAAAAAGATGATTTATTTTCAAAATATAATTATGCTTTACAGCAAAACATTATATTAGATGATACAATTAAAGCAAATGTAGATATTACAGAAAACTTGGAAGATAATGAATTTAAGAAAATCATAAAAAATGCAGAACTTGAAGAAGATATAGAAAAACTAGAAGAAAAAGAAGAAACTCTTGTTGGAGAAAAAGGAGTTAAACTATCTGGTGGCCAAAAACAAAGAGTGTCAATTGCAAGAAATTTATCAAATGCAAGAGATATTAATATTTTTGATGATACACTATCTGCATTAGATTCAAATACAGAAAAGAAAATAATGAATAACTTATTAAAAGAAATTGGAGCTAATACATTAATTGTTATCTCAAACAAAATATCTAGTGTAGAAAAATCAGATAAAATTTATGTGTTATTAGATGGAAAAATAGAGGATTGCGGAACTCATGAAGAATTATTGAAAAGAAATGAATTTTACAAAGAAGTATATATGCTAGAAAAGAAGGAGGAAGAAGATGAAATCTATACTAAAGAAAAATATTAAAATACTTTTTTTGGTTACATTTTTCTTAATCGTAACAAATATATTAAGTGTTACCCATCCTTTTGTATTAAAACAAATACTAGATATTGATTTTAATGATACCAACATTATTATAATTTTAAGAAATTTAGTAATTCTATATATTACAGTACATATTTTTCTTATAATATCGAAAGATTTAAGAAATACAGTTATAAATAAAGCAATGTCAAAAATAATGAGAGACTTAAGAGAAAAGTTATTTTGTCATGTTTTAAAATGGAATATGGAAACATACCAAAAATATAATTCATCAGAAATATATACAAGATTAACAGCAGATATAGATAACGTATCAGCATTATTTTTAGGAACTTTACAAATAGTCGTGAATAATATTCTATATATAGCAATAATGGTAGTATTTATGTTTTTAGCAGATGTTAGATTAGCAATTATTGGATGTATCGCAATGATTATCACAGCAGTAATTTCATATATATTTACACATCAAGTTGCAAAAGCTAACAAACAGATTTTAAATAAAAGAGATAAAGAAAATAGACAGTATTCCGAAATGTATAATAAAAACAAATTAACATATTTATTTGGTTTGCAAAAAAACACATCAGGAAAAATAACAAAAACCTTAGATGAAGAATTAGTATATAGAAAAAGATTTATATTTGTAGAAAGCTTTACATATCCATTATCAGTAACTATACAAGCATTAGCAATTTACTTTATACTACAATATACCTTAAACATTGATAGTTTTATATCATTAGGAAGCATATATCTGGTTATAAACTATATTAAAGAATGTAGATCACCATTAAATGAAATATTTGAACAATTAGAAGAAATTCAATCATCGTTTATGTCATTAAAAAGGATTAATGTACTGCTAAAAGAAAATGGAGTAGAAGATATTGAAAAGGGAGAAAAGGACGAAGATTTAAAAGGTGATATAGAATTTAAAAATGTTTATATGCAATATGGAGATAATAAAGTATTAAATGATATTTCATTTATTATAAAAGAAGGCAGTAAAGTAACAATAGCAGGAAAAACAGGTGTAGGAAAAACCACAATGATGAATATTCTAATGAGATTATATCCATTCCAAAAAGGAAAAATTCTAATTGGAGGAAATGACATAACGAAAATAAGGATAAAAGATATCAGAAAAAATATTTCATACATATCACAAACACCATATATTTTAGAAGATACTTTAAAAAACAATATTGTTCTTGGAGATGAGAGTATTACTGATGAACAAATAAAAACTATTGCAAAAGAAATAGGGTTTGAAAACACCTTGGATAAATTTAAAGATGGATTAGATGAGAAAATATCAAAATCTAAATTATCTTATGGACAATTACAGATGATTGCATTTTTAAGAGCAATTCTACATAAAGCAAATATTTATATATTTGATGAACCAACTTCAAACA
The DNA here is from genome assembly GCA_944388755.1 of uncultured Clostridia bacterium. Taxonomy (GTDB): domain Bacteria; phylum Bacillota; class Clostridia; order TANB77; family CAG-508; genus CAG-269. Next base: position 30,659 of record CALXJY010000015.1, read on the forward strand.
TAGATTTAAAAACCGAAGATAGAATACAAAAATTAATTGATAGAAT
>CALXJY010000016.1 GCA_944388755.1 uncultured Clostridia bacterium
AATATTTGACAAAAAAATTAGCCTTGATTTCAAGACCTTTAAAGGATTTCTTCTTTTATAAAGTGTCAAAGTACGGAGTTGGAAAATATTATTAAACAAGATAATGGTGCTGAACTAACATGTCATTTTTGTAATAAAAAATATAATTTTTCTATACAAGACTTAAAGCAAATTATTGACAAAATAGGAAATAAATAATATAATAGCAAAAACAAAAAGGAAGGACTGTAATAAAAATGAGTGAAAAAGTATATATTTTTGGACATAAAAATCCTGATACAGATTCAATATGTTCAAGTTTAGTGGAAGAAATTTTAGATAAAAAAAACGGATGGAAAGATGTTGAAGCAAAAAGATTAGGTAAGATAAATAAAGAAACACAATATGTTTTAGATTATTTAGGAATTGAACCACCTGAACTATTAGAAAAAGTAGAAGAAAATCAGGAAGTTTTACTAGTTGATCATAATGATTTTGCAGAAAGTGTAGAGGGAATAGAAAAAGCAAAAATTTTAGGTGTTACAGATCATCATAAAATAGGAAACTTTAGAACTGTAGAACCATTATATTATACAGCAAAACCATATGGTTGTACATGTACAATATTTTATGAAGAGTTTAAAAGACTAGGACATAAAATAGAAAAAAAAGAAGCAGTTTTAATGTTAAGTGCAATTATATCTGATACTCTTTTATTAAAATCTCCAACAACAACTGAACATGATAGAGTAGCATTAGAAGAACTTAGCAAAATAGCTAATATAGATGTTAATACATATGGATTAGAAATGTTAAAAGCGGGAACAGATTTAAGTGACTTTTCTGAAAAAGAATTAATAAATCTTGATGCAAAATTAAAAATAACAGATAATTTTAAATATATAGTTGCACAAGTTAATGCTGTTAGTATTGATGATGTTTTAAAAAGAAAAGAAAAGTTAGAAGAAGAAATTTTGAAATCAATAAAAGAAAATGAATTAGATATGTTTGTTTTACTAATAACAGATATTTTAAATAGTAATTCAGAAGCAATAGTATTGGGAAATAGATCAGATGTTGCAGAAAAAGCATTTGGAAAAAATTTAGAAAATAATAGAATGTTTTTAGAAGGTGTTGTTTCAAGAAAAAAACAAGTAGTACCTGTTATAGAAAAAAATATATAATATAACATTCTATGAGAGAATTTTATACAATATGAATATAGTAATATAAGGAGTTAGAAGGTTGAAAAATAATTTAAATTTTGAGGATCTACTATAGAGGAACTTTATTTAAAATTTAAATTTTTTCCAACCAGTTTGTACCTTTTTGAAAGGAATGTGTTAAAAAATGAAGATAAAATTGAATATAAAAAACATACTAATGCTTACTATATTAGCAATAATAATTACTTTAGTTAGTTTGTTTTTTATAAATACTAGTTTAGCTACAAATATGGCAAAAGTAACAGTTCAAACAGCTAACCTAAGGGAAGAAGCATCTTCTGATTCTAAAATTTTGGAACAGATTGGTCAAGGTGATAGTGTTGAAATCCTAGAAACTTCTGGAGAATGGTATAAAGTTAAGCATAATAATATTGTAGGATATTTAAGAAATGACTTAGTTTCAGTGGATGGAGAAACTGTAGATAATGACACAAATGTCGAAAATGAAACTACTAATAATGAGACAAATACAACAAATAATGAAATAGCTGAAAATAATACAAGTACTAATGAGGTAGACCAAAATAGTAATACAATTGCAAATAATACACAAAATAATTCTAGTTTGTCAAATGATCAAAATCTTTTAGGACAATATAAAACAAAACAAGATGTAAAAATGAAGATAGTTCCATTAATAAATGCGTTAGATGTAACTGAAATTAGTAGTGGAACAAGTGTAGAAGTTGTAAGTGTCATTAATTATTGGGCATGCGTAAAAATAGATGGAAACCAAGGATGGGTTGTTTTAGAAAAACTTGAAAAAGTTGAAGCTTCTGCAGAAAATGAAGAAGATAATACGGTCCAAAAAGAAAATCAAACAGATACTAATGTAGAGAATGAAACTGAAAATGAGACATCTAGTGAAAATACAACTTCAAATGAAACATCAAGTTCGAATGTAACAAAATATATTAATTCAGAAACTGTAAATTTAAGAAGAACTGCAGATAGAACATCAGATATAATAATACAATTAGCAATAAATACAGAAGTTAGAGTTATTTCTGAAGAAAATGGATGGAGTAAGGTAAGTGTAGATGGAAATGAGGGGTACATACTTTCATCATTATTGTCAGATAGAAAACAAGAAACTTCTAGAGGTGCAAGTAGTTCTAGATTAGAAACAACATCTAATGAAACTACTGAAACACCTGCGAAAAATACAGAGTCAAATAATAATACAAATACATCAGTTACTGGAGAAAGTGTTGTGGCATATGCAAAACAGTTTATAGGAATACCATATAAATATGGAGGAACAACACCATCAACAGGATTTGATTGTTCAGGATTTACATCATATGTATATAAACATTTTGGAATAAATTTACCACGTACATCAGGAGGGCAATCCTCTGTTGGAACAGCAGTTAGTAAGTCAAATTTACAATTGGGAGATATAGTAGTATATAATGGGCATGTAGCAATTTATGTTGGAGGAGGAAATGTTATACATGCACCAAGACCTGGAAAATCTGTATGTATTGTTGGTATAAATAATGCAGGATATGGATATTCAGGAGGAAGAAGAGTATTAAATTAAAGGAGGAGATTTGTTGAATTTTACAACAAAAAGGCCGATTTTAATTATAGCAATTGGATATATTTTAGGTATAATTGAGGGACTATACTTTAAAAAAGGTATAGTTCTTCTTTTTTTTATAATTGCTATAATTATTCATTTATCTATTAGGAAAGCCAGAAAGACTTTTCTAATAGATAAAAAAACATCATTTTATAAAAAAAGTCATAGATATTTTAGATATATCAAATTATACTTGAATTTTAATAGTATTTTGATATTATTAATAACAGCATGTTTATCAAGTTATATAATTAGGCTGAATGAGAATAGATATATGAATTTACAAAAAAATTTAGAAAAAAGTGACAATGTAGTGTTTATTGGGAGAATAGAGAGTTTAATAACAGATAAAGAATATGAAAAAAATTATACATTGGTTCTAGAAAAAGCAAAAATAGCTGGTAATATTTTAAAGATGAATAATGAAAAAGTAATTATTAAACAAAAAAATAATAACAAAAATTTAAATCAAGGCCAAAAAATAGGAGATATTATAGAAATTACTGGTAATTTTGATACACCAGTGGGAAAGAGAAACTATAAAGGGTTTGACTATAATTTATATCTAAAAACGATTGGTATAATAGGAAATTTAGAAGCAACAAAAATAAAAAAATTAAAAAGTTTTGCATATAGTAACCCCAGTTTTATTACAAATATAAAAATACAATCATTAAAATTATCAGAAGATTTACAAAATAAGATAAAAAATATGTTGCCTCAAGATGTTTCAAGTGTGATTATTGCCTTATTATTGGGAAATACTAGTTTAATAGAAGATAATATAAAAGAAAATTTTAGAAATGCAAATTTATCACATATACTTGCAATATCAGGTCTACATATAACATATTTGATATCAATAACTGTTTTATGTTCAAAAGTTTTTTTCGGAAAAAGAATTTCATACTTTATTTCTATTTTTATAACCATATTATATATGTTTATTACTGGTTTTGCACCATCTGTTGTAAGAGCAGTAATAATGGGAGTAATGCTTTTGATTTCAAAAATACTACATAAACCTAATGATACTTGGAATAATATTGCAATTTCAAGTTTACTAATTCTAATTTTTAATCCTTATAGTATATTAAATGTAGGATTTCAACTATCATATGGAGGAACAATTGGTATTATACTATTTCAGAACATAGTAAATAAAACATTAATAAAGATATTTGAAAAAAAGTCAGAAAATAAAATATTAAATAAAATTATTGATATGATATCTGTTACGATATCTGCCCAATTGATAGTTTTGCCTATTAGTATATTTCATTTTAACACATTTAGCATATATTTTTTAATTTCTAATCTGCTTGTGGGATTTGTAACAGAAGTGATAATGAGTACTAGTTTTATATTTCTATTTTTATTATGTTTAAATCAAAATTTAGCAAATTTATTTTCAGTAATAGTTATTTTAGGTATAAAAATTTTATTATTAATATCAAATATTGGCAGATTGCCATTTTCTGTTATTTATTTTTCAACACCACATATTTTACAGATTATTCTGTATTTTATAATACTTATATTACTATTTATTATATTTATTTTATATAATAATACAGATTTGAAAATTACTTTTAAAAGATTTAAAAATATGTTGGCAGTTTTTAAATTTTATATAAAATTTAGGATTAATAAAAGGACAAAAAAATTATTAAGATTAGTTTTTATTTTAATGTTTATATTTATATTCTTCTTTAATATTATTCCAAAAGATTTAGATATTAATTTTATAGATGTAGGACAAGGTGATGGAACTTTTATAAAAACACCTAAAGGAAAGACGATTATAGTAGATGGAGGAGGTTCTGAAACATATGATGTGGGAAAAAACACATTATTACCATATATATTAGATAGAGGATATACAAAGATTAATTATATAATATTAAGTCATTTTGATACAGATCATGTAAATGCAATTTTTACGGTAATGGAAAATATAAAAGTAGATAATGTTATTATAGGCAAACAATTTGAATTTTCTGAAAATTACAAAAAATTTTTAGAGATTGTGCATAAGAAAAAAATAAATGTTATTGTAGCAAAATTGGGACAAAAAATAAAAATAGAAAAAAATATATATCTAAATATTTTATGGCCAAAAGAAAATGAGAAGATTTCAGAAAATTCAATAAATAACAATTCTTTAGTCTTTAAATTAGAGTATAAAAAATTTTCGATTCTTTTTACAGGAGATATAGAAGAAAAAGCAGAAAAAATGATTTTAGATAAATATGATAATATCTTAAAATCAGATATTTTAAAAGTTGCACATCATCGGTTCAAAAACATCGTCTAATAAAGAGTTTATACAAAAAGTGTCTCCTGAAATTGCATTAATTGGAGTAGGGAAGGATAATAGTTTTGGACATCCATCAGATATTACAATAGATAATTTAAAGAATATGAATATTAAAATTTACAGGACAGACGAGATGGGAGAAATAACAATAAAAATAAATAAATATGGAAAAATAATTAAAATACAAAATATGTTTAATACTGATGATAAATAATATCTTGTATAAAATTTCCAAAATTGTAAATAATAAAATAAAACGATAATGGAGGTAAAGTTGAAAAATAATTACAATTTTTTTAAAACTAGATTTGTGCCTCTAGAAAGGAATGAGATTAAATATGAATAAAATAATTACAGGATTAATAGTTTGTATTGTTGTTTTATTTGCAATTTTTTTCGGGATCAGTTTTTTTCAAGATCAAAATAAAACCGAAAATTTAGTTACTAATACTACACAATTATCTGAAGAGATAATAGATGAGTGTACAGAAGAAATGGAAGAATTACAAAAAGAAAATGAATTAGATACACAAGCAAGTACACAAAGTCAAATTACATTATCACCAAATTGTAGTTTTATTTTTAAGACAAGATATGAGAAATGTGGACATATTGTTAATAAATATATGAATATACCAAATGAACTAGTAAATAAGACACAAGTAGAAATCCAGGATATTTATTCTGAATGGACTATAGAAGAATTTAAAAATAATGAGGTTATTTTAACAAAGAGTGAAGAGGGAAGTTGTGAGGAACATTATGTTCTAAGAGATGTAGATGGAGAGATTGTAGTATATTTAATAAATGATGATGGTTCAGAAGAGATATATGAACATACAGAGATAGCTATAGATTATTTGACTGAAACTGACAAGATAAGTATTAAAAATGGACTTAAAGTATATGGAAAAGAACACTTAAATCAGACATTAGAAGATTTTGAATAGAGTTTAATAGGACAAATCTCGCTTCGCGAATATGCACAGCCCAAGGTAACTTAACTTTGTTGTATAGTCAAAATCTTCGATTTTTCCTATACAATAAGAAAGCCAAGTTTTGTATCATTAAAATATAACATTTTTTTCACATAATTTTCACAAATATGTTGTATTCTATTAATAAATTAGATATGATATGAGTAAATATCAGTAATTTATTGGGAGGTCTTTTAAATGGAAGAAAACAAAAAGGAAAAAAAACAAACAAATAATTTTAAAGCAGTAACTACAGTAAATCCATATAATGACAAAAAAGTCAAATCAGGATTTGGAAAAAGTGTTGTTTTACCATTTTGTAGTGGTGTAATTGGTTGTGCAGTGGTGATTGGTACATGTTTTGGTGTGCCATCTATAAGAAATCAAATTATTGGAAGTGAATCTAGTAATTTGAGTAATACTTCATTAAATTCAAATGGTACATCAAATGGATATGTATCACAGATTAGTTTATCTAATTATTCAGATACAGCTGTATATGCAGCAAATAAAATTCTACCATCAATTGTTGGAATTAAACTAGAGTATACTGTAAATAATACAATGCTTCAAATGTTTGGTCAATCAGGAACTTCTACAGCAACTGCTACAGGATCAGGAATAATAATAAGTGAAGATGGTTATATTTTAACAAATAATCATGTTGTTTCAAGTTCTACAAGTAATAATAATGATTCTTTTTATCAAGTTTCAGAAGCATCTAAATTAACGGTTACATTATTTAATGATTCAACTGAATATGAAGCTAAAATTGTAGGAAAAGATGAACAAACAGATTTAGCTGTTATAAAAATAGATAAAACAGGTCTTTCAAAAGCTGAATTTGCTGATTCTGATTCTATAAAAGTAGGAGAATTTGCAATGGCAGTTGGAAATCCTATTGGTATGGAAAGTAGTGTAACATGTGGTATAGTTAGTGCTGTTAATAGGGAAGTTACAGATTCAGATGGTAAAACATATACATTAATACAGACAGATGCAGCTATAAATTCAGGTAATAGTGGAGGAGCTTTAGTTAATAGTGAAGGTAAAGTTATAGGAATAAATACACTAAAACTTTCAGGAACAGGTATTGAAGGTATGGGATTTGCTATTCCTATTAATTCAACAACAGATGTAACATCTCAACTAATACAATATAGCAAAGTTAAAAGACCATATATTGGTATTACTGGAATTGACTTAGATGAACAAACTGCTAAAACATATAATTTAGTTGTAGGTGTTTATGTAAAAAGTGTAGAAGATTTTTCAAGTGCTGAAAAAGCAGGAGTAAAACCAGGAGATGTAATTATTGAAGCAGATGGAACTAAAATTAATAATATGGATGACTTAAATAAAATAAAAAATTCTCATAAAATAGGTGATGAGATGAAAGTTAAAGTAAACCGTGAAGGACAAGAAAAAGAATTAACTATAAAATTAGGAGAACAACCTTAATTAACAACTTTTTCACTTTTAATTCACAAAATGGACAAAAAACTAAGTTATAATACAAACATAATCAGTTAGAGATACTGATTTAAAACAAAAAACATCCCCTTTTATTTTCAAAGAAAAAAGAAGCCAGTTAGCTTCTTTTTTCTTTAAGTGTGTAATAATTTTACTCAAATTATAACCAAATCCATTTCACTTGTTACAGCTTCATTGCCATATGGATAAATTATAAATAATCTTTTATCTTTAATGAAAAAATAATTTGAATTTTCGATTTTATAGATATCTGATGAACTATCTCTTAAATATATTGAATATCCCAAATCTTTTAAACTATTGGCATTTTTTTCTTGAGACTTTATTTCAGTATTAATTAAATTCTGTATTTCTGATTTTTCATAATTTAAAATTTGTATTAATTCATCTAATGTATGTGATTTTTGCTCTTTAAAATCATAATTATATGTATAAATCATTAATTTTTGAGCATTATTTGATTCTTTTAAATTTGATCGTATAATTAAAAATAATATATTGTTTTCTACATGTGCTTCATATTCTATTGAATATATTGTATTTTTACCTTTAGAATTTAAAACATTACTAACTTCTTGTTTATATCTTTTAGCAATCTCTGTATTTATTTCATCAACAACATTATTTTTTATATTAATTTCTGGAATATGGACATTTAAAGAATAGTTGTGTTCACTTGTATTTGTTGACTCAAAAGCAGTAAATACATAATCTTTATCATTATTATTTTTTTCCACATCTTTAATTTCACCTGTTAAGTTATTTTTAAACATATTTTCAAAATTAGTTCGAAGTTCTATTTTTTCTTCTTCTGTTGCAATTTCTACTTTATTTTTCTGAACTACATCTTCACCCAAAAAAATTATTGCAACTATTATTGTTAATGCTACAATACAAATAATTATTGCAATTGCATATAAAATTATATCTTTCTTATTAATTTTATAGTTATTTGGTAAATTAACATTCATTTTAAACTTTTCTCCAATCTTTGGTGTGAACTCATTATAATTTACATTATATCATAATGTTTTTTTTACTGCAATAAAATTATTGACTAATTCCCAATTTTAATGTATTATATATAATGAAACTTTATAAGGAAATGAGGAAAAAGATATATGTTATGTTCAAAATGCAAAAAAAATCCGGCATTAATATTTTTTGAAAAAGATAATGACCCTAGCAAAATAGAAGGTTTATGTTATGATTGTGCAAAAAAACAGGGAATTGATCCAATTGAAACACTTTCTAGACAAAATGATATTTTGTCTAAAGATAAAGTAAATATGGATGAAATGAGGAACCAATTTGAAACAATATTCAAAGATTTAGCTGAAAATATTAATTTAGAAGATATTAGTAAAATAGATGGAGCTTTTACATTTGGCACAGATGATTATGATGAAGATGATCCTGATAGTGCAAATACACCTAAAATTGCTGGTGCTGCTATTCCATTAGGTAGTATATTTTCTGGAGTTTTTGGTGGGGGAAATACTAATCAAGATGAATTTAATACACAAGGTAATAGCAGAAAAAAAATAAAAGTAGATAAAAAGAAAAATTCAAAACAAAATAAAAAGAAAAAATATTTAGATACCTATGGAACAAACTTAACAAACAAAGCTAAGAATGGAGAACTTGATATTGTTATAGGTAGAGACAAAGAAATTCAAAGAATAATACAAATTTTAAATAGACGTTCTAAAAATAATCCATGTTTAATTGGAGAACCTGGGGTAGGTAAAACTGCAATTGCACAAGGTTTAGCAATAAAGATAGCAAATCAAAATGTACCTGCAAAATTATTAAATAAAGAAGTATATTTATTAGATATGACTGCTGTTATAGCAGGTACACAATTTAGGGGACAGTTTGAATCACGTATGAAAGGCATTATTGATGAATGTAAACAATATGGTAATATAATATTGGTAATAGATGAAATTCACAATATAATAGGTGCAGGTGATGGAGAACATGCAATGAATGCAGCAAATATTTTAAAACCAGCTCTTTCAAATGGTGAGATTCAATTAATAGGGACAACAACTCTAAAAGAATATCGTAAATATATAGAAAAGGATACAGCACTAGAACGTAGATTCCAACAAGTTTTAGTTGAAGAGCCAAATATTGACGATTCTATTGGCATTTTGGAAGGTATAAAAAAATATTATGAAGAATATCATAAAGTTAAAATATCATCTGATGTAATAAGACAGGCAGTTATCATGTCTGAAAAATACATACATGATAGATTTTTACCTGATAAAGCAATTGATATTTTAGATGAAGCATGTTCACGAATCAATTTAGAAAATAAAGAATTATATAAATTAGAAATGTTGAAAAAAGAGTTAGCAGATGTTCAGACAGAAAAAGAAGAAGTTGTTGCTGCAGATTCAACAGAAGATTATCAAAAAGCAGCAGATTTAAAAACAAGAGAATGTCAACTGACAGAACAAATCGATGATTTAAATAAAAAAATGAAGTTAAAGAGTTTAACGGTTCAAGACATAGCATCTGTTATAGAAAGTTGGACTAAAATACCTGTAAAAAAAATTACAGAAGCAGAGACACAAAAATTATTAAATCTAGAAACAAATCTTCATAAAAGAATTATAGGACAAAAAGAAGCTGTAAGTACAGTAGCAAGAGCAATACGTAGAAATAGAGCTGGTTTACAAAGTACAAAAAGACCACCATCATTTATTTTTGTAGGTCCTACAGGAGTTGGAAAAACAGAACTTGCAAAGAGTTTAGCATATGAGATGTTTGGAAAAGATGATGCGATGATAAGAATAGATATGTCTGAATATATGGAAAGTCATTCAACATCTAAATTAATTGGAGCTCCTCCAGGATATGTAGGTTATGATGAGGCAGGGCAATTAACAGATAAAGTAAAGAGAAAACCATATTCAATAATATTATTAGACGAAATAGAGAAAGCACATCCTGATGTATTTAATATATTACTACAAGTATTAGATGATGGGAAATTAACAGATAGTCAAGGAAATACAGTTAATTTTTCAAATACTATTATAATTATGACATCAAATGCAGGATCTAATTTAAACAACAACTCTATAGGATTTGGCAAACAAACTGTTGATAAAAGCAAAATAGAAGATAATTTAAAAAATGTATTTAGACCAGAATTTTTAAATAGAGTTGACGAAATTGTTGTATTTGACTCTTTAACAGAAAAAGAATTGATTCAAATTGTTGATTTAATGTTAAAAGATACAGAAAAAGCTTTAAAAGAAAAAGACATTTTATTGGAAGTTACAGAAAAAGCTAAACATTATATTTTAGAAAAAGGAACAAATATCAAATTTGGAGCAAGACCTTTAAGAAGAGCAATACAAAGATATGTAGAAGATGAAATTTCAGAAAAGATTTTAAAAGGAGAAATTCAAAATGGACAAAAGATAAAAGTTGATTTTTCAGGTGAAAATTTAACTTTTGAAACCATTATATAACTAATTTAAGGAGAAATAAATATGCTAAAACACATACCAAATATATTAACAATAATTAGGTTTATATTAATACCAGTTATATTATATTTTATTTTTACTGGTAATTATATATTAGCATTTATCTTTTTTACACTATCTGGGATAACAGATATCCTAGATGGTGCAATAGCAAGAAAATTTAATTTAATATCAACATTCGGAAAATTGATGGATCCATTAGCTGATAAGTTGACTCAAATTTCTGTTTTGGCAACATTGGTTTTTAAGGATATTATTCCTTTTTGGATTTTAATAATTGTTATATTAAAGGAATTTATTATGATTATGGGAGCTTCTTTTTTATATGGAAAAGATGTAGTTGTATATAGCAAATGGTTTGGAAAATTAGCAACTGTTTTATTTTATTTTGCAATAGTTTTTTCACTTATTAATAAACAGTTTGGATTTACAGGAATTTGGACACATATTGATATGATACTTTATTGTATAGCTATATTTGCTACTATATTTTCTTTAATAATGTATGTTAAATATTTGTATAAAGACGGATTTATAGATAAAAGTGATTTAAAAAAAGAAAAACAACAAGTAGTTATAAAAAGAAAATAATATATAGAAAGGAATATCAAAATGAGTAGATTAAAAAATAATAATGGTATAACATTAATGACACTTGTAATTACTATAATAGTATTATTGATAATAGTATCAATAACTGTAAATTATGGAAAAGACAGTATAAATAAAGCTCAAATACAAAATATGCAAACAAATATGTTATTAATAGAAGCAAAAGCAAAAAAATATGTTGAAAATGCAAATTTCCAGTTAGGAGTAAAACCTGATGAAGCAACAGAAGAAATGAAAGAAAAATCAAGTAATGAATTAAAAGGTAAAAAAATTACTGAAAATGATGAAATAGTATCAACATTAACATCTATAGGAATAAGCTCAGAAGAAATAAAAAATGGAAACACATATCAAGTCTCAAATGAGGATTTAGAACAAATGGGCATAAAAGGTGTTGTATCAAATGATGAAGAAGGATGGTATATAATAGTATATGATGTTATAAATGCAAATGCAAAAATATATAATACAAATGGTATTAAAACTGATGATGGTCAAAAATATTGTTTAGATGATATTAGAAATATTAATATATAATATAAACTGAAGAGTAAAAAGGAATGTGTAAAAAAATGAAAGAAAAAGAGCAAGCAAGATTAATAAATTTAAAACAAATAGAAAGTGATTTACATCAAAAAGGATTTAAAAATATATGTGGAATAGATGAAGCGGGAAGAGGACCATTAGCTGGTCCTGTTGTCGTTGCAGGAGTTATAATGCCACAAGATTCAATGATAGAAGGTATAAATGATTCAAAAAAAGTATCTGAAAAGAAGAGAGAAATATTATATGATTTAATAATAAAAGAAGCAATTAGCTATTCGGTGCAAATAATAGGACAAGATGTAATAGATGATATAAATATATTAAATGCAACTAAACAAGGAGTAACAAAAATTGCAGAAGAACTAGAAATCAAACCTGATTTAATAATTATAGATGCTTTAGAACATATAAATACAAAAGGTATACCATATGAAGCAATAATTAAAGGTGATGCTAAATGTTATTCTATATCTGCAGCTTCAATTTTAGCTAAAGTTACAAGAGATAGGATTATGAGAGAATGGGATTTAGTATATCCACAATATGGATTTGCACAACATAAAGGTTATGGAACAAAGAAACATATGGAAGCTATTAGAGAATATGGATTATGTCCAATACATAGAATTAGCTTTACTAAAAATATTATAAAAAGCAAATAGGGAAGGAATATTTAAAAATGAATATTTTGGAGATTATAGAAAAGAAAAGAGATAAAAAAGAATTGTCTGATGAAGAAATAAGATATTTTGTTAAAGGATATACATGTGGAGAGATTGCAGATTATCAAGCATCTGCTTTGATTATGGCAATTTTTATAAATGGAATGACAGACAAAGAGTTAACAATGCTTACAATAGAAATGGCTAATTCAGGAGATATATTAGATTTGAGTAAAATAGGTGGCATAATAGTAGATAAACACTCAACAGGTGGAGTAGGAGATAAAGTATCTATTATATTATTGCCACTTGTTAGTTCTTTAGGTGTTAAAGTGGCCAAAATGTCAGGTAGAGGGCTTGGCTTTACAGGAGGTACAGTGGATAAATTAGCAAGTATACCAAATTTTAACACCGAAATTACTGAAGAAGAATTTATAAAAAATGTTCAGGATATTAATATTAGTATGATATCACAAACTAGAAATTTAGCTCCAGCTGATAAAAAAATGTATGCACTACGTGATAGTATTTCATGTGTAGAAAGTATACCACTTATTGCATCTAGTATAATGAGTAAAAAAATTGCAAGTGGAGCAGATAAAATTGTTTTAGAAGTTACATATGGTAGAGGAGCTTTTATGAAAAATATAGATGATGCAAAAGAATTAGCAGAGCAGATGGTCAGAATTGGCAAATTAGCAGATAAAGAAACAACATTTATATTAACAGATATGAATAATCCACTAGGTTATACTGTTGGAAATAGTTTAGAAATAAAAGAAGCGGTTAGATTTTTAAGAGGAGAATGTATCTCTAAGAGATTAGAACATGTAGTTTTGGAATTAGGAGCAAGCATGATTAAATTGGCTGGACTAGGTGATGATTTAGAAGAAAATAAAAAGAAAATGATGGAAAATATAAAAAATGGTAAAGGATATAATAAATTTATACAAATGGTAAAAAGACAAAATGGTGATATTAGCTATATAGAAAACTTAGAAAAATTTGAAACAACTAAATTTACATATAATCTTACAAGTAATAGAGATGGAATAATTAAACAATTAAAGGCAGATGTGATTGCAAAATTTGTGTGTGAATTAGGAGCAGGAAGAATAAAAAAAGAAGATAAAATTGATTCTGCTGTTGGAATCGAATTTTATAAAGAGGTAGGAGATTATATAAAATTGGGAGAAAATCTTGCAACCATTTATTCAAATACTGTTTTAAGCAAAAATTCCCTATTGAATTTTTATGATTCGAGTGTTATAATATAAAAGACTAAAGGGAAAAACTAATATTTAATTATAAAATATTATATGTTTTTAGAAAGGAATGTATAAAATGGATAAAAAAAATAAGGAAGAAAAAAAGAAAAGAAGAGAATATAATAGAGGTACAGCATTTGTTAAGATAATGGCTGGAATTCTTGCATTATTAATGGTTGGAGGAACATGTGCTACATTAATTTTTGCACTAATATAATATGGTATAGGTAACCAATAAACCTAAATATGGAATAAGGAATATAAAATATGAGTAGTATTGGAAATGTAGGTACTGTAGGAACTATTACGCCTACTGGAACAACAACATTAGAAAATTTTTATACAGAAAATATTTTGGGATATATAAATAGTTTAAAAACAAATCCATTTGAATTAATAACACTAATAATAGATATAGCATTAGTAGTATTTTTATTATATAGTTTTTTCAGAATTGTAAAAGGTTCAAGAGCATGGCAATTAATTAAGGGAATTGCACTTATATTTGTTGCAACATGGGTAAGTAGTCTTTTAAACTTAAGAATTTTAAATGCAATCTTAACAGCAATTATAAATATTGGATTAATTGCAATTCTTGTAATTTTTCAGCCTGAACTTAGAAGGGCATTAGAACAATTAGGAACAAATAAATTTACTAGTTTTTTTGGAATAGATAAGGATATTGCAACAAAGACAAAAGAAGATATATATAAAGTAGTAATTGCAGCAGAAGAATTATCAAAAACGAAAACAGGAGCATTAATTGTAATAGAAAGAGATATCAATATACAGGATATTATAGCAACAGGAGTACCTATGGATGCAGAGGTTTCACCACAGTTATTAGTAAATATATTTGTACCAAAAACACCTTTACATGATGGTGCAGTTGTAATTAGTAATAATAAAATTTCAGCAGCAGCATGTGTATTACCATTAGCAGATGATACTGATATAGCAAAAGAATTGGGAACAAGGCATAGAGCAGCAATTGGAATATCTAAAGAGTCTGATAGTATAGCTGTTGTTGTATCAGAAGAGACTGGAAAAATATCTGTTGCAAAAGATGGAACATTAATTATGGATGTTAGAGAAGATGTATTAAAAAAGATTTTAATTAGTAATATTGTAACTAAAAGATTTGCTAGTAATCAAAGAAAAACAAACAAAACAATTGCTAAACTTAAAGAAAAGATAAGAAAAGAAAAATTAGAAAATCAGAAAAAAAAGGAAGAAAAGTAAAAGGTATAATATGCGAAATATAAAATTAACTATTGAATATGATGGAAAAGAATTTAATGGATGGCAAAAACAGCCAAATAAACTAAATATACAAGGTAATATAGAACAGGCTATTTCCCAAGTAACTGGAGAAATAGCCGAATTAAATGCTTCTGGAAGAACAGATGCAGGTGTACATGCGTTAGGGCAAGTTGCTAATTTTAAGACAAATTCAACTATACCAATAGACAAATTTGCAATAGCAATAAATACAAATTTAAAAAAGAGTATTCGTATTATAAAAGCAGAAGAAGTAGATGAAAGATTTCATAGTAGATTATCATGTAAACGAAAAACATATAGATATATTATAAATAATTCAAATCAAGGAACTGCAATTTACCGAAATTTAGAAACAAATATAACTATCCCATTAGATGAGAAGAAAATGTGTGAAGCAGTAAGATATTTTATTGGTGAACATGATTTTAAAGCATTTAAAGCAAGTGGAACTAGTAGTAAAAGTAGTGTAAGGACAATTTATGATGCCAATGTTTATAGAAAAGGTGATAGGATTTTTATTGAATTAACTGGTAATGGCTTTTTATATAATATGGTTCGTATAATAGCTGGAACACTTGTAGATGTTGGTTTAGGTAAAATAGAACCTAATAAAATTCTGGAAATTATAAATTCAGGTAAACGTGAAAAAGCGGGAAAGACTTTACCACCACAGGGATTATATTTAGTTAAAGTAGAATATGATTAAAATTTTCACATTTTGTATATAGCTAACATAATATATACAAAAAAGTTAAAAAGGGTTGATGAAAATTATGAATACTTTGCTTATCTTTTTTGCATTACCTATAGCTGTTATTATATTTTCTATTATTTTGCAAAAAATATTTAAATGTCCGATTCTTGTTGCAAGTATTATATTTGCGATATTTCTAGTAATTACATTTGTAGTTAATAATTTAAATTTCTTAATTGCAACTATAGTATATACATTTATATCTTTTATTACGGCATATATTGTTATGATATTGTGTAAAATAATTTCATGTATTGATTGTAATACAAGAGATGTAAATTGTTGTATCTGTAACAATACATGTGAGAGAGAATGTGATACTGATGTTTGTAACAATTCTAATAATTCAAATATCGGAAATCAAAATATCACAACATTAAATGGAAGTTTTAATATTGGCAGAAATGGAACTATATGTAAATGTAATCAAGTAGATAATAATACAATTGCAGTATCTGCAAATGTAATACCAAATAATAGTAGAACAGGTCGATTTTGTGGAACATATAGGCGATGTAGATAAAATTCTTGCAAATTTATCTCTTTTATGTTATTATATAATATACGTAAAGGAGATTTTATTATGTTTGAAATTATAGAAGATACTTTAATAGATAGTATAAAATTACTACCTTTTTTATTTATCACATATCTTATAATGGAATATATAGAACATAAAATGGGAGAAAAATCTAAAAAAATTATAAAGAAATCTGGTAAATTTGGACCAATTATAGGTTCAGCTTTAGGTATATTTCCACAATGTGGTTTTTCTGTGTCTGCAACTAATTTATATGCAGGTAGAGTAATTACCTTAGGTACATTGATATCAGTATATTTGGCAACATCAGATGAAATGATACCTATTTTTATTTCAGAAGGAACACCTATACATGTAATACTAAAAATATTAGGTCTTAAATTAATTATTGGAATAATGGGAGGATTTCTTGTAGATTTTATATATAGGTTTAAAAAAAATAAAAATGAAAACAAGGCAGATGATGGTATAACACATATTTGTGAAGAAGAACATTGCCATTGTGACGAATCAGGAATATTCAAATCAGCAATAAAACATACAGTTAATATATTTCTTTTTATTATAATAGTAACTTTTGTTATAAATATATTAGTATATCTTATAGGAGAAGAAAATATTGCAAATATATTATTAAATAAGCCAATTATAGGACCAATAATTGCAGGTTTAATAGGTTTAATACCAAATTGTGCGGCATCAGTTATTTTAACAAATATGTATTTAGAGAATGTTATATCTGTATCAAGTTTAATAGCAGGGTTACTAACAAGTGCAGGAGTTGGATTAGCAGTATTGTTTAAAATTAATAAAGGATTAAAAGAAAATTTTAGAATTGTAGGAATTTTATATAGTATAGGAGTTATAGCCGGAATTATATTAGAATTTATTGGAATAAAAGTATAATATTTAAGAAGCTTTAAGGCTTCTATATTTTATCTATTAGGATGACTTTTCTAATAGATAAAATACATTGTACACAAATTTATTTTATAAATTTGGTGCAGAACAAATTAACGGAAAGCCAAAGAGAAAAGTTAAATTTTTCTCTTTGGCTTTCCATTTTGTTACTCATTTGAATTATTCTTTTTTAAATTTACAATAATAGCATCTTCATTATCAAAAAGATATTTAGAATCTGTATTATCTGTTTGTATAGGATTAAATTCATTATTATCATCAAGAAAATCAAGTTTTTTAGGGTTGAATTTTGGTTTTTTGATACCATTTTCATGATCTTCTGTAGAAGTTGTTACTCCATCAGAATATTTTCCAAAATCATATTTTTTGATTTTTTGTGGCTCTTTATATTTAGAATCCAAGAAATTCATCTTACCCTGACCAATAAGCGGTTTTCCATTTGCTGTTCTAATTTTAAATGCGCAATCTTTTTGACCAAAGTTTTGCATTTTTCCAACTTTAAAGTTGGTTGTCCATTTCCATTCAACATTTCCATGTTTAGAGTCATATTCCATTTTGCTAAAATCAATAGTATTTCCAAATTTCCATTCTCTATGTACACCAAGCTCGATTTCCCACCAATTTAAATCTTCTACAGTTGCATTTCCTGTAAATATTTTATTTACACAGTTAGCTAAGATGGTTTGTCTATAAGAACCTTTAGAATGTACAGGGTTTAATTGATCTAAGTTTTGTGCTGATATTGTTGTTCCTACTTTATATTTACGATACATCGTAAATATTGGTTCTGTATATTTTCCTATAAAATCAGGAAATTCGTCTATATATAGGAAATGAGGAATTCTTGTATTTTCAGAACCAGGACGTCTTAATACTGCATTTTGCATAGACATTAGGAAAAATAATCCAAAAGCTTTATGACTATTTACACCTAAATCACCACGCCTTGTGCATACAAAAGTTATTTCACCATTTGCTAATACATCATCAAAATTTATATTATTATATCTATTGCAAAGAATTGATTTTACACCATCTAATCTTAGTAAATTATCTAATAGTGATATAGCTTCAGAAATACACTTTTCTGTTGTTTCTCTACCAGGAGAGTTTTTATAAAAGTTCTTTTTAAAATAAGCTAGAGATGTTGAATATTTTTCTCTTAAATTTTCGTCATGTGCCATTATCTCACACATTTTTTCTATTAAATCAAAATTTATAAACATTTTTAGCATGTCATCCAAATTAGGTAGCAAACCTTCGTGCATTCTAGGATACATTTCTTTTAAAATAATTGCTAAGTTTTCAATTGCTTGTCTTGTAAAGTCTTCTCTATAAACTTCTGTTAAGTCATCATGTGTATCTTCATACATAGCTTTTAAGGCAGATGATATAGTAATTGCTATTTTAGAAGGAGAATCGTATACAAATGGATTTATACCAATAGAATTTGGATCAGATGGATCTATTATATTATATGTAAAACCAAAGTTTTTAGCTACATCTGCCATATGTGTTGAAATCTCTTTATCAGGTGACATTACTGTAATTCCACAATTTCTATATATATATTCAGGAGAATCTGCTAAAAGCATTTTTTTCATATATGCTTTGTAAATTGTATCTTTTCCATATGCAGGTAATAACATATTTAAATTAAAATTTTTATTTAGATATTCATTATCATATGGTTTATTAAGTACAGCAATATTTGTTTTAAGTGCAGTATATCCCATTTCTTTTGAGATTTGGCTAAAGAAAAATTTCTTTTCTAGATCTCTTGCTATAAATGGTTCATAAACTAAAGCGGTTTTTCCACTGCCTGAACCACCACATACAAATGTTGACTGAAATCTAGAAACTTCAGGTAGTACAGCACTTTTACCGGTTTCAGAGTCATTAAACATAAATAATTCACAAGTATATGGACCAGTATCTTTTTTCTTATCTGATAAATCAATACCAGCATAATCCCAAATAGAACGTGTTTGATCTGTTGAATCATTTACACCAAAATATAGAAAGTTAAAAATTTTGTATCCGATAGCTATAGGGATAAATAGTGCAATTGATGTTAATGCAGGTCTAAACAATTCTGAAAAATTTGTAACTAGGTCTTCATAATCTGGAACAGATATTAAGAAAAGCCAAATAGCTTTATTCAGCCATTGTGTAAACATAGAAGCTACTATTACTGTTAAAAGGATTATATATGTATAAAATATTTTTACTTTTTGTGCTTTTGATGTTGAATATTCCGAAGGGACTGAGAAAGCATATGCAAGCATAGGGCAAGCCATTGCTAAGCAATATTTGATAGGTCCCCAGTATGAATAAGAAACGCCTGTAAATATAATTAATAATATTTCAACAAGTCTATCTACAACTATGTATAATGTTATAAGTGTTAAAACATATGTTGCAAAATTATTTCTGTTAGTATTTAATTTTTTCAAAAATTTGTCTATAAATTTCATTACTATATCCTTTCTAAATTATAAAATATCCATATATATTATCTTATAAAATTACTAAAAAATCAAGTGTTTTTGCTATTTTTATTAAATTATAGTTATAGTCAATTTATAATCGAAAAATATATTAAAAAAAGAATCAAATATTATATTGAACAAAATAGGAATAAATTTAGAATTTATTAATAATAAAGATTTAAACTTAATTTGGAATAATTTTCAAAGCTTGTACATAAAATAGTTATAAAATAATTTATAAAGGAGGAGCATATGCAAGAATTTTATAAAAGAGATTATCCAATTATTGAAAAAACAGAATTAGATAAAGAAACGGAATTAATAAAAAATATAATAAAAACAAGACAAGACCTAGATTTTGCAAATAAAAATTATGAGTTTGCAGATTCAGATTTAATTGATTATTATATTTATCAAATTAAAGCTAATCAAGCAAAATTAGATTATTTAATAAAAATGGCAAAAATAAAAGGATTGAATGTTGACTTTATAAAAGATCGAGAATATGTTTTAGAAGAATATGATGAAGATGTAAGTAATTATTAAAATCATTATTTGTCCTCTTGTTGCATAATATACAACAGGAGGAATATATATGGAGATAAATATTATTGCATATCTAGCTTGTATTTGTTTTTTATTTATTTTTGGAAGGATATTTATTGTACCAATAAAAAAAATATTGAAACTAGTGTTCAATTCTATTTTAGGTGGAGTGGCTATTTTCTTAATAAATGCAATAGGAGCTAATTTTAATTTTCATATCGGACTTAATTTTTTTACTAGTATCATTATTGGACTATTAGGAATTCCAGGTGCAGTAGCTTTATTTCTAATTAAGTTGTGGCTGTAAGAATAGATAAAAAATCACAAAAAACGTTTCACATTTTTTATACTTTGTTGTATAATATAATAAATTCTTTAAAGAAAGGAGCAATATAAAATGTGTGGAATAGTTGGATATATAGGAACAAAAAAAGCTTGTCCTATATTACTTGCAGGATTAACAAGATTAGAATATAGAGGATATGATTCAGCTGGAATTTCAACAATAGAAAAAGATTGTATTAAAATAGTAAAAGATAAAGGTAGAGTAAAAGAATTAGAAAATAAAAAAGAAATAAAGGATTTGCAAGGAACAGTAGGAATTGCACATACTAGATGGGCTACACATGGCAAACCAAGTAAAGAAAATGCACATCCACATAAAGATAATAGTAATACATTTAGTGTGGTACATAATGGAATTATTGAAAATTATTATGATTTACGTAATTTGTTAGAGGAAAATGGGTATAAATTTTATTCAGAAACAGATACAGAAGTTATACCAAATTTGATTCATTATTATTATAAAAAAGAACTTGCTATTAATAATGAGCATACAGTACAAACATTTTTGCGAGTTGTAAGAAATGCATGTTTAGATATTAAAGGAAGTTACGCACTTGAAATTATCTCAAAGGATTTTCCTGAATATATGATAGTTGTAAGGAAAGATAGTCCATTAGTTATAGGAACATGTAAAGATGAGAAATATATTTCATCAGATATACCTGCAATTTTATCATATACACGTGATTTCTATTTTTTAAATGATTTAGAATTTGCTGTATTAAAAAATGATGATATAAAATTTTATGATACAAATTTAAATCAAATAGATAAAAAGATAAGTAACATTGAATGGGATGCTATGTCAAGTGAAAAGAATGGATATGAAGACTTTATGTTAAAAGAGATATATGAACAGCCAACTGCTATAAGAGAAACAATAGGTTCAAGAATTTCTGTTGATAATAAATGTGAATTTGAAGAATTACCATTAACTAAAAAAGAATTAGAAAATATAGATAAAATTTATATTATTGCCTGTGGAACTGCAATGCATGCTGGTTTAGCAGGAAAAAATGTCATCGAAAAATTGTGTAGAATACCTACTGAAGTTGATATAGCATCAGAATTTAGGTATAGAGATCCAATTATAAATAATAGGACATTATCTATATTTATATCACAATCAGGAGAGACTGCAGACACTATAGCTGCCTTGAAATTAGCAAAGAAAAGTGGAAGTAAAACAATAGCTATTTCAAATGTTATTGGTAGTTCTATTACAAGAGAAGCTGATTATTCTATTTATACACATGCAGGACCTGAAATAGCTGTAGCATCAACAAAAGCATATACATCACAGGTAATACTAGTTAACATGTTAGCAATATATTTTGCAGAAATATTAGAAAAGAGTAATAAAGAAGAAATTAGAAATTTAAAAAAAGAAATACTTGAACTGCCTAAAAAAATTGGAGAAACATTTAATTGTGCAGAGAGAATAAAACAATTTGCAAAAAAAATATATCAAGAAAAAGATGTATTTTTCTTGGGTAGAGGGATAGATGAAACAGTTGCAAAAGAAGGATCACTTAAATTGAAAGAAATTTCATATATTCATTCAGAGAGTTATCCAGCAGGAGAGTTAAAGCATGGACCAATTGCTCTTATTGAAAGTGGTATTACGGTAATTGGAATTTTAACAGATAAATTATTAGTTGATAAAACAGTAAATAATATTCAGGAAGTTATAACAAGAGGTGCAAGAACTTTAATTATAACAAATCAAAATGTTAATTATTCTATGTTTGATGAGGTAATTATAATACCAAAAGTAAACACATTTTTATCTCCAATATTATCAATAATACCTTTACAACTTTTAGCATATTATATTTCAAAAGAAAAAGGATTAGATGTAGATAAACCACGAAATCTTGCAAAATCTGTAACAGTTGAATAGACAAAAAACGTTGCAACAAATTTATTTCATAAATTTGGCGCAGAACAAATTAACGGAAAGCCAAAGAGAAAAGTTAAATTATTGCGAAATGATAAGGCTTTCCGATTTGTTCGTAAGAAATAATATGAAGCTTTAGGTTATATAACTCAAAAATTCTATTTTTGAAAGAAAAATCACAATGTTATTATTCTTATAAATTTTGCAAAATACTCATAAAATAATAAATTAAAAAAAAGTTAATACAAGAAAATATAATAAATAAACTTAATGCTATACTAAGGAATTTATGTTTTTTAAACATGCTTGTCCTATTAGATTTCTTTTCTTGAAAGCTTGTGCTGTAATTTAATTTTAAAATACTATTATTTGCATAATCCATTGCAAAATCCCCCTTTAAAAGTGTTTGATATATTATATGCAATGAATTATTTATTATTCCAAAAATTCCACATTTGATTTATAATTTTATCATTTATTCCATTTACTTTTAAAAGTTCTTCTCTAGATGCATTTTTAATTTTTGCTACACTACCAAAATGTTTTAATAGAGCTTTTTTCTTAACTTCTCCAATTCCAGGAATATCATCAAGTTCAGATTTTGTAATTGTTTGTTCTCTTACTTTTCTATGATATGTAATAGCTGTATCATGTACAGTATCTTGAAATCTAGTAATTAAATTTTTTAAATTTTCTGATATATTAAGTTCATTTCTATTTTCATCCATTAAAGCTCTAGTTTGATGTTTATCATTTTTAACCATTCCAAATACAGGAATATTTAAATTATATTTAGCTATAGCCTTTTTTGTAGCACGAATTTGTGTGATACCTCCATCAGCAAAAATTACATCAGGTAATGTACCAAAACCACCTTTTGGGTTATCAATAGAATGTTTTAAACGTCTAGTAATAACTTCTTCCATACAACGAGGGTCATCTTGTCCAAAAACGGTTTTAATTTTAAACCTTCTTGATAAATTTTTCTTTATATTCCCATCTTGCATAACACACATGCCTGCGACCATATTTGTACCTGAAATATTAGAAATGTCATATGTTTCTATTTTCCTTGGCAATTTATCTAGTTTTAAAACATTTTTTAGTTCTAATAGGATTTCGCTTTTATCTTTTTCTTTATTTTCTAATGTAACTTTGGCGTTGTTTTCTGCCATTTCAACAAATCTTAATTTTTCTCCTTTTTTTGGACTTTTAAGTTCTACTTTTTTTCCTAATAAGTGTGAAAGCCATTCTTCAATTAAATTTTTATCTTCTAATTCTTCTCTTAGCATTATCTTGTTTGGAATATTTGGATTATCAAGGTAATATTGTTTTATAAATCCTGATAGAATTTCACCATTTTCCATATCACGGAGTTCAGGAAAAAAATAATGTTCTCTACCAATCATTTTGCTTCCACGTACAAAAAATATTTCTATACATACATCTAATTCAGATTTATATAAACCAATTACATCAATATTATTTTCAGTAATATTAGAAACTTTTTGTTTTTCAGATACTCTTTCAATTGATTGTTTCCTATCACGTAATTCGGCAGCTTTTTCAAATTCTAAATTTTTTGATGCTATTTCCATTTGATTTTGTAGTTCATGTAAGATTTTATCTGTTTTTCCATCTAGAAGGTCAATAATCTCATCTATTTGTTTTCTATATTCCTCTTTTGAAACATAGCCCATACAAGGTGCTAAACATCTTTTAATATGATAATTTAAACAAGGTCTAGTTCGTGGTTTTAAGTGTCTACATTGTCTTATTTTATATTTTTGTTTTATAAAGTCAATCATTTCTTTTGCAGAACCTGGGTTTGCATATGGTCCAAAATATTTTGAGCCATCATTTGTGATTCTTCTTGTATATATTATTGTTGGATAATCTGATTTAACATCTATTTTTATATATGGATATGTTTTATCATCTTTTAATAAAACATTGAATTTGGGTCTGTTTTTTTTAATTAGGTTACACTCTAATATTAGAGCTTCTGCTTCATTATCTACTACAATATATTCAAAATGATCTATTAGACTAACCATATTTTCAATTCTTTTTGTTTTATTATTTTTTCTAAAATATTGTCTAACTCTTTTTTTTAGTGAGATAGCTTTTCCAACATAGATTATTTCATCATTTTTGTTTTTCATAATATATACACCAGGTTTATTTGGCAATTTTTTTAATTCTTCTTCTATATTAAACATTTTAGTCTCCTTATATACTAATATGTACATTATAATATAGGTTTAATAACTTGTAAAGCCTATTGAAAAAACTTGAAATTTTTGTTAATATATTTGTATAAATATATTAAAATAAATAGGCTTAAACATATTTATCATAAAAGAGGTGTATAATTGTGAAAATAGCAAATGATTGGAAAGATTATAAAATAATAGATATGGCAGATGGTCAAAAACTTGAAAAATGGGGAGATGTTATTTTAAGTAGACCTGATCCTCAAATAATTTGGAAAGAAAAAACATTTCCAAAAAAATGGAATCAAATAAATGCAACATATCATAGAAGTAAGACAGGTGGAGGTTCATGGGAATTTAATAGAAAAATGCCTAAGCAATGGCAAATAAAGTATAAAAATTTGGTCTTTAATATAAAACCAATGGGATTTAAGCATACAGGGCTATTTCCTGAACAGGCTGTTAATTGGGATTGGATGATTGAAAAAATTAAAAATAGCAAAAGAGATATTAGGGTATTAAATTTATTTGCATATACAGGAGGTGCAACAGTTGCTTGTCTTTCTGCAGGTGCTTCTGTTTGTCATGTAGATAGTTCTAAGGGGATGACAAATTGGGCTAAGGAAAATGTTGTTTCATCAGGATTAGAAAAAAAGCCAGTTAGATATATAGTTGATGATGTTGTAAAATTTGTAAATAGGGAAATAAGACGTGGAAATAAATATGATGCAATAATTATGGATCCTCCATCATATGGTAGAGGGGCAAAAGGGGAAGTATGGCAATTTGAAGAGAATATATATGATTTAGTTAAATTGTGTACAAATATACTTTCTAATAAACCATTGTTTTTCTTGATTAATTCATATACTACAGGTATTTCTAGTAAGGTCTTAGAAGATATATTAAATTTAACGGTTTCAAAAAAATATGATGGCAAAATTGAATCAGGAGAGATAGGACTTCCTATGGAAAATTCAAAGTTAATATTGCCTTGTGGTATTTATGGAAGGTGGTATCAAAATAATTAGTATTAGAAATGGCGGGTTTTTATGGAAAAGTTAAATGTTTTATTTGAGGATAATCATATATTAGTTGTACAAAAGATTGTAAATATTGCTTCACAATCTGATAAAACAGGAGATATAGATATGCTTTCAATTGTTAAACAATATATAAAGGAAAAATATAATAAGCCTGGAAATGTGTATGTGGGGTTGGTACATAGGTTAGATAGACCTGTTGGTGGTGTTATGGTATTTGCTAAAACATCAAAATCTGCGTCAAGGCTTAGTAATCAAGTAAGAGAAAAGACTATGAAAAAAATGTATTTAGCAGTTGTTGATGGCAAGTTTGAAAATAAGAAGCGGGACATTAGAAGATTATTTGTATAAAGATGAAAGAAATAATATTAGTAAAGTTGTTAATAAAGATAAAAAAAATGCAAAATATGCTAAATTAGATTATCAGGTTATTGCCTATAAGCCTGATAAAAACTTGAGTTTAGTAAAAATAAATTTGTATACTGGTAGACATCATCAAATAAGAGTTCAATTGTCAAATTTTGGACATAGTATATTTGGTGATCAAAAATACGGAAAGAGAGGAAAGGGTAAACAAATTGCATTATGGGCGTATTATTTGAGTTTTGAACATCCAATTACTAAAGAAAGACTAGAATTTAAACTATTACCTGAAAATAAAGGAACTTGGCGTTGGGATATAAAAGGAGATGTTTAATATGGTTTATAAATATAGATATGAAACTCCTAATGGATTTTCAAATATGTTAATGAATAGTAATGGGAAAGATTTAACTGGCTTATGGTTTGAAGGTTCTAGAGATGCTTTAAAACATGAAATAGATTGTGAGGAAAAAGATTTGCCAATATTTAAAGAAACAAGCAAATGGTTAGACATTTATTTTAGCGGTAAAGTTCCTGATTTTATACCAAAATATAAATTAGAAAATTTAACAGTATTTAGAAAAGAAGTGGTTGATATAATGAATAAAATACCATATGGAAAAACTATAACATATAAAGATATTTCTAAAATAATTGCTAAAAATAGAGGTATAGAAAAAATGTCATCTCAAGCTGTAGGAGGAGCAGTTGGTTGGAATCCAATTTGTATTATTATTCCATGCCATAGGGTCATAGGAACAAATGGAAGCTTAACTGGATATAGTGGAGGAATAAAAAATAAGATTGCATTATTAACTCATGAAAAATGTGGAGGTATTTATGCAAAGATGTAAATGGTGTAATTTGAAAAATGAGCTATATGTAAAATATCATGATGAAGAATGGGGAAGACTTAATTTAGATGATAAATATTTGTTTGAAATGTTAATATTAGAGTCTTTCCAAGCAGGGCTTTCTTGGGAATGTGTATTAAATAAAAGAGAAAGTTTTAGACAAGCATTTGATAATTTTAATATAGATAAAATTATAAATTATAGTGATGAAAAAATACAAGAATTATTACAGAATAAGGGTATTATAAGAAATAGGTTAAAAATAAATGCAACTATTAATAATTCAAAAATTTTTAAAGATATACAAAAAGAATATGGAACATTTAGTAAATATTTAGAAACTTTTACTAATAATAAAGTGGTATATGAAATTGGAAAAACTACATCAAATTTATCAGATAATATATCAAAAGATTTACAAAAAAGAGGTATGAAATTTGTAGGTTCAACCATAATATATTCTTTTTTACAGGCAATAGGAGTAATTTATTCACATGATGAAGGATGTTATTTATATTGCAAAAACTGATAATACACTTTTTACGTAAAGAAGACATAAAATATAATATAATAACGTAAAAAGGAGGGGAAGAAATGTCAAGCTACATAATAAAAGGGGGAAATAGATTAGAAGGAACAGTAACAATATCAGGTTCTAAAAATTCAGCATTACCAATAATTGCAGGAACTATTTTAAATAAGGGAATAACTACATTATATAATGTACCTAATATACAAGATACACAAAAAATGTATGAAATAATTAAAATCTTGGGTGGAAATGTACAAAAAAAGAAAAACAAAGTAATTATAGATACAAGCAATATAGATAAATATGAAATACCTGATATATTAATGCATCAAATGAGGTCATCTGTAATAATAGTTGGAGCAATAATTGGCAGATATAAAGAAGCAACATTTTCATATCCAGGGGATTGCGATATTTGATTGATACTATCTGCCAAACATAAGATAAATGAGTGGATTAGGGAGTTTGACAAAAATAAAGAAATTAGTTAAACTCTAAACTGTTGGAGGAACAAAATGAATAAAATCGATAGAAAAATACTATTAACACCAGAAGAGTGCTCATTTGTGCAAATTTACTATGATTGTAAAACTATAAAGAGTTTATTTTATGCTATTAAAGAGAATTATATTGCAGGAATAGCACTAATACCATATATGTCACTATTTTGTTGGGAAGCGTTGGATTTCTTTAAAAAGATAGGCATTGACTTTAATGTTAAAGAAAATGATACATTTACATTAACAGATGTTAGATTAAAATTAAAAATATTTGAGAATAAATATTCAAAAGCAAAGAATATGATATTAAATTGTGATTACTTACAAGATTATATATTTAAGAATAAACTGAAATTTGACTTTATGAAAGCTTGGAATATACATTATAATTTAGGAATTATGTTTAATGATAAAAAAGAGATTGTTGGAAACTCACAATATGGATATTATATTTTTCAAGACAATGGATTGTTAAAAAGAAAGATAGAATATATAAAAAGTCTAATTGATGCTAGTAATATAATATATGAGTATGCTCCAGAAGATTATTTGGGATATGGAAAGTATGTTGGAGAAATCATAGGGAGTTTTTTGAATTACTTCGAAGAGTTAAATGTTACAAATATAAATATTCAAACAAATAATATAAATACAGATATGTTTTATAAGGATTTTAATTCGAATAAACTATATAAAAGTGAAGATGATAAAATAATGTCACTGTATTTATTGCATATATTGACATTTATAAATTCTACTATAAGATTACTAGGAGAATGTGAAAAAGATGATACTGGATGGTGGTTAAGAATATACTATATTGCTTATTATTATGCAATAGAAAGATTAGAAGATATAAAAAATCATATAGAAAACAATGAAATTGATAATTTAAATTTAAAAAAATTATTAACACAAATAAACTTAAATAAGAGCTTCATGAATACTGAGTTTAGAAAGTGTATGATGCATTATGGATTAATAAACAAAGAGAATAAATTTTTAACAGAAGAACAAAAATTTAATCTAAATATTCCAATGATGGGATTAGTTGAAAGTTGTTTTAATAATATTAATTATTTTGAATTAAAGAAAAATATTAAAGAAGAGTTAGAAAATATATCACAGGTAATAGATAATATTTTAAATATAAATAAATCCAATTTAAAAAAATTCTAATGAAAAAATTATTATATATGGTTAGGTAATTACAATAGGCTTTAAGAGTAAATCTTAAGGCTTATTTTTTTATACCTAATTAAAATCAATGTTAATTAAACTAAGCGAAAGGAGGATATGAAAATGCAAAAATTAAAAGGTCTATGGATACCAGTAGAAGTTTTATTAAACAAAGATTTATCAGACAAAGAAAAGATAATACTATCTATGATTTTGTATTTAAGCGAAGAAACTAAAAGTTGTTTTGCTAGTAATAAATATATAGCAAGTATTATAAATGTAACAGCAAATAGAGTATCTAAAATTATAAGTTCTCTGAAAGAAAAAGAGTATATAAAAGTAAAATTAAAATATAAAACAGACAGTAAAGAAATAGAGCAAAGACAAATTACACCTATTGTTCAAAATATTAATAGGTATAATTCAAAAAGCCAAGAGGGTATTGAAACAAATAACTATTTAAATAGTCAAAAACAACAATACCCTATATATAATAAAGACAAAGATATAATAAATAATATAAAAAATAAAAATAATTATAATAAATGGGACACATGTAAAAAGGAAAATACTCCATATAGAAGCGACAGAAATTACGATGACTTCGATTGGAATAGCTTATATGCAAATTTAAAAGAGGTTAATTCTACTTAATATTAGAACTAGCCTCTTTTAAAATTGGCTAAAAAACTATTTATAGTTTTTTAGCAATCAAAAATAAAAAATGG
>CALXJY010000017.1 GCA_944388755.1 uncultured Clostridia bacterium
TCATTACCAACGTGACCAAATAAACGCTTAAAAACATAATCGTTTTTAGGATTTAAAAGTTTATTAGACAATAGGCTCTCACCTGCCTTTCGTATAAATATTTAATTTTAAAATGAATTATTGGCAGAACTGCCAAAGAAAAAATAATTTGAAATATAAGGTCGAAAATATATTAACATAAATATTATAAAATGACAAGGAAAATATTTAAACTTTAATAAATTAGCTTAAATTACTTGAGAATTAATAAAAAATCCAAATTTCATTAAGTATAAAACTTAATGAAAAAATATTATACCTCAAATATACCATATGAGTGAAAAATATGCAATAGAAAAATAAAAAAATTCACACAAAAGCCGAAAGGGAAAAAGGATATAGACTTACGCACACAATAGATGTAGCAATTTTAAATTTTTATTAAGTTTTATACTTAATAAAAATTTAAAAAAATGGAGGGAAAATAAATGGTAAGAGAAAACGAAAGAGGAATAACACTCATAGCTTTGGTAATTAGTATAATTATTTTATTAATTTTGGCAGGTATAACAATAGTAGCAATAAGTGGAGAGAATGGAATAATACAGAGAGCTGTGGAAGCAAGAGAAGAGACAGAAGAAGCTGAAAAGATTCAACAAAATACGTTAAACAGTTATGAAGATACAATAAATGAATATATGGGGATAGATTGGGATATGGTATTAGCAAATGCAGAAAAACATCCTGATCAAAAAACAAGCACAGCGATAGGAGTAGGAACAGATGGAAGAGCAGTAAATATGGATTTATGGGAATATACACTATTAGAAGATGGAACTTATGCATTAAATAGTGAGGAAACGATAACGGCAATAAAAGAAAATAATTGGGCAATGGTAACTATGGGATATACAGGGAGTTTTACAGAAAGTGGTGAAATTGAAGGAGTATTGCCACAATATATAAAAGATGAAACAGATGGTAATTTTATTCCGGTAACAGATTTATCATGCTTATTTGCGAGAAATACAGAAATAAAAGTAATGCCAAAAATCCCTAGTACTATAAAGACGATGAATAATACTTTTTTAAATTGTGAAAATTTAATAGAGGTAAGTTCTATTCCTTTTGGTGTGACTGACTTACAATCGACGTTTTCTAGATGTACTAGTTTAACAAAAATGCCTAACATAGCTGATACAGTTACTAATATGAATTCTACATTTTATTTCTGTAGTAATTTATCAGGCATTTCAAGACTTCCAAAAAGTTTAGAAACTATGGAATTTACATTTCAAGGATGCTCTAAACTTACAGAAGTACCAAAAATTCCTGATGGTGTATTATCTTTAAGAGGAACTTTTATGAATTGCATTGGAATAAAGTCAAGTACAGTAATTCCCAATAGTGCAACCTCAATGAGAGGGACATTTAGTGGATGTTCTAATCTAATAACTGCACCAGAAATTCCTGAAAGTGTAGAAAATTTACAGAGCACATTTCAAGATTGTTTAAGTCTAACAGGAACAATAACTATTAATGCTAAAATAAATGGAACCATTTTAGATAACAGTTATAATGATTATAATGCAGTATTATGGAATGCAGCAACAAATCCTGGATGCGAAATAAAATTAACCGGAATATGTCCGGTTCTACAAGATATAGTTACGACTACAAATAGAGATAATATTACATTATTAAGCTAATTATTTTAGTGTAAAAGTTGTTATATATAAAAATTTAGATAAAAAGTTAAACTCCTAAATTTAATAATATTTTTATTAAATTTAGGAGTACTTATATTTCAGACTAATAATAAATTTATAAATTTTTTAACTCTTGGATTGATAATCTACTAATAGTATTTATATCAAATTAACGAAAAGCTAAATATAAAAAGTTAGATTACTGTAATTTTAAAGCTTTCCGATTTGCCTTTTATGGTACATTATAGTTTCAAATATGAGGAGTTTTAAACAGGTTCAACATGAACAAAAGTTTTGTAAACAACATCAAGTTTTGTAACACTTTTTTCTAATGAATCAGCCAATTTATGACTTTCAAAAGTAGACATATTACCATCAACACAAATTACAATAAATATTGTATATTTATCTCCAACAGGGCTTGAAGCAATATTTGACACAGATTGTATTTCAGGATAAGTTTTAGCAATATCTAAAATAGTATCTTTAGTTTTCTCATCAACAGAAATATCCATTAAAACTTTATAACTTTCAGTAAAAATCATAACACCTGTATAACAAATCCAAATAGAAATTCCAATACCAACAATACTATCAAACCAAAAAATACCAAATATACTAAGAATAGTAGAAATTAATGTAAAAGTAGTTATAACACAATCATTTCTATGATCTTTCATATTTGCCTCTAATAGTATATTTTGATATAGTTTGTAACAATGTCTAGTATATAAAAATAAAATTAGTTTAGTTAAGATAGTAACAATACATACAAAAACAAGAAACCACGAAAATGTAAGTTCGCTTCCAACAATTAGAGTAACAACAGAATCATATAATAATTTTGCTGATACAACAATCATTGAAATGCTAATAAACATAGAAAAAATATATTCCGCTTTTCCATGACCAAAATTGTGATCTTCATCATGTGGTACACTTGCAATTTTGTTACCAATAAATGTCATAAGAGATGCAAAAATATCTCCAGCACTATTTACACTATCTGCTATCATAGCCTGACTCCTAGTTGCAAAACCAACAATAGCTTTAATAATAAGTAATATTATATTGCCTACAATTCCATAAATACCTGCTTTTTTGGTAATTATAAATTTATCATCATTCATATTTAGTTAAACTCCTTTTTATTAATTTTAAAACTACGCATTTAATTTATAATTTTTAACTACTAATATTTAAATAGGATTATTATACTTTTTATGGTTTAAAAGTATTATAAAAATACAATAAATAGTAGTAATAAATCGCGATTATAAAACTAATTATAGCACAATTTTTTTAATAAAATCAATAGAATTTTATAATATGGTGTGATATAATACTATTTAATTATAAGCATAATAGGAGGAAATATGATAGCAGAAGTAATAATAAATACAACAGCTAGAAGTTTAAATAAAACATTTGATTACAATATTCCAAAAAAATTAGAAGACTTTATTTATATTGGAACAAAAGTATTAGTTCCATTTGGAAGAAAAAAACAATTAGAAGAAGGATATGTTATAAATATAAAAGAAAAAACAGAATATGATGTAAAAGATATAGCAGAACTAGGGGATAGACTTGAATTAGAACAGATTGAACTTGCAAAATGGATGGCAAAAAGATATTTTTGTAATATATCAGATTGTATAAAATTAATGCAAACACCAGGAACTAGAACAAAGCAGAATAAAATACAAGATAAAACAATTAATACAATTTATTTAAAAAAAGATAAAGAACAAATAGAATATGAGATAGAAACAGGAAATATAAAATCAGAAAAACAAAGAAAAGTTTTAAGATTTATTAAAGACAATGAAGGTGCTACAATACCTGAAATTGAAATATTTACAGATTGCTCAAGAGCAATAGTAAACACACTTATTAAAAATGATTATCTAGAATTAGTAGAAAAAAAAATAGAAAGAAATCCATTAATAAATAAAAATATACCAAAAACAGAAAAATATGAATTAAATAAAGAACAAAAAATAGCATATACAAAAATAGAAAAAGCTATAGACGAAAATAGATATGAACAATTTTTAATATATGGAATAACAGGGTCAGGAAAAACAGAAATATATTTACAGCTAATAGAGAAAGTAATAAATAATGGTAAATCTGCAATAATGTTGGTACCAGAAATTTCATTAACACCACAGATGATAGAGAGATTTATTTCAAGGTTTGGAAAAGAAAAAATAGCTGTATTACATAGTAAGTTATCAATAGGCGAAAGACATGATGAATGGATAAGAATAAAAGAAAATAAAGCAAAAATAATAATAGGAGCAAGATCTGCAATTTTTGCTCCAGCTAAGGATTTAGGAATTATATTAATAGATGAAGAACATGATAGTTCATATAAATCAGAATCAACACCAAGATATCAAGCTAAAGAAGTAGCAAGTAAAATAGCATTAAAAAAACATATACCATTAGTATTGGGAAGTGCTACACCAGATATAAACACATATTATCAAGCAACATTAGAAGAAAAGCCAAAAATCACATTACTTAAATTAACAAAAAGAGCAAATAAGGCACATTTGCCAAAAATCCAAATAATTGATTTAAAACAAGAATTAGCAAATGGAAATCACTCAATGTTAAGTAATGAATTATATAAAGATATTGAGGAAAATATAAAGAAAAAACAGCAAACGATTTTATTTTTAAATAGAAGAGGATATTCTACATTTATAATGTGCAGAAATTGTGGTTATACTGTAAAATGTAAAAATTGTAATGTTAGTATGACATACCATGGATATGAAAATAAATTAAAATGTCATTATTGTGGAGCAGAACAAAAAGTTGTAAAAATATGCCCAGAATGTGGGAGCGATAAAATAAGATATTTTGGAACAGGAACACAAAAATTAGAACAAGAAATAAAAAAACAATTTCCAAATAGTACAACAATAAGAATGGACATAGATACAGTGACTAAAAAAAATTCACATGAACAAATATTAAATAAATTTAAAAATGAAAATATTGATATTTTAATTGGAACACAGATGGTAGTAAAAGGGCATCATTTTCCAAATGTAACTTTGGTTGGTGTAATAGCAGCAGATAGTTCTTTAAATATAGATGATTATAGAGCAAATGAAAGAACTTTTCAAATTTTAACACAAGTAGCAGGAAGAGCTGGAAGAGAAAAATTAGAAGGAAAAGTTATAATTCAAACATATAATCCTGATAATTTTAGTATAAGAACGGCTCAAAAACAAAATTATGATGAATTTTATAAGATAGAAGTAGCTCTAAGAAAACAGTTGAAATATCCACCATTTTGCGATATAATAGTAATGAGGTTTGAAGGGACAAACGAGACAGAAGTAAAAACAATATCATTACAAACATATACAAAATTAAAACAAGAATTACAAAATAAATGTACAATTTTTAAACCAATGCCAGCACCAATAGATAAAATTCAAAATAGGTATAGATGGAGAATAATTACAAAAGGAATAATGGATGATGAAATAAATAATATATTTAATGAAACATTAAAGCAAATATATACTTTAAACCTAAAAAATACAAAGATATCAATAGATGTTAATCCAAACAATATGATATAATAGGAGTGAAAGGAAGGGAGTAAGAATGGCAATAAGAAATTTAAGATTAGAGGGAGATTCAATCTTATATAAAAAATCGAGAGAAGTAGAAAACATAGATGAAAAAACACGAGAGTTAATAGATGATATGATAGAAACAATGCATAAATATAATGGTGTAGGTTTAGCAGCTGTACAAGTAGGAATATTAAAAAGAATAGTTGTTATAGATTTATATGATGATAAAGGACCAATAGTATTAATAAATCCTAGAATTTTAAAAACAAAAGGAGAACAAGAGGTTGAAGAAGGATGTTTAAGTTTTCCAAATAAATTTGCAAAGATAGTTAGACCAGCAGAAGTTGTAGTGGAATATTTGGATAGGAATGGGAAAAAAGTTAAATTAAAGGCAAAAGAATTATTAGCACAAGTTGTTAGTCACGAATTAGACCATCTAGAAGGCGAATTATTTATTGATAAAATAATACCAGGAACTTTAGAATATAATACTGAAAATTAGAAAGGAATGCAATTTTTGATATGAGAATATTATTTATGGGAACACCAGATTTTGCAAAAAAATCTTTAGAAGCTATTTATGAAGCTAAACATGAAATTATAGGAGTTGTTACAAATCCCGATAGACCAAAAGGAAGAGGAATGAAAATGATACCATCTCCTGTAAAAGAATATGCAGTTTCAAAAAATCTAAATATATATCAACCTGAAAAAGTAAAAAATAATGATGAATTTATACAAACAATTAAGGACTTAAACCCTGAAGTTATATGTGTTGTGGCATATGGAAAAATATTGCCTAAGGAAATACTTGAAATACCTAAATATGGTTGTATAAATGTTCATGGATCTTTGCTTCCAAAATATAGAGGCTCAGCACCAATACAATGGGCAGTATTAAATGGAGATAAAGTAACAGGAGTAACTACAATGTATATGGCAGAGGGTATGGATACAGGAGATATGATATTAAAACAAGAAACTGAAATTGGCGAGAATGAAACAACAGGAGAATTATGGGAAAGATTATCTAAAATAGGAGCAGATTTATTGGTAAAGACATTAGAATTGATACGAGAAAATAAAGCCCCAAGAGAAAAGCAACCAAATGATTTTTCTATAGCACCAATGCTTAATAAACAAATGGCAAAAATAGACTGGGAAAATCAAACAGCAGAGCAAATAAAAAATTTAGTAAGAGGATTAAACCCAATTATGGGAGCATATACATTTATAGATAATAAAAAAGTCAAATTTTGGAAGGTAGAATTAAAGCCAATTACAGATGAATACAAAGATACAAAAAATGGTACGATAGTTTTAGCAGATAGTAAAAAAGGGCTTGAAATAAAGGCAAAAGATGGAATTATTAGGGTTATTGAACTTCAAGGTGAAAATGGAAAGAAAATGCTTGCAGAAGATTATTTGAGGGGAAATAAAATAGTACAATTTACAGTTCTTTAATTTTACAGTTCATCTAAATAAGTTATAGAATATATAAAAAAACTATTGCAAAATTTTAAAAATATGGTATAATACATACAAATAAAAAGAGAAAAACAAAATAAGGACAACATAAATAATGTAATATCTTACAGAGAGCCAAAAAAAAGCTGAGAATTTGGCAAGTAAAAATTATTTATTATCACCTTATGTTGCTGAACTGAAAGTTAATTACAAATAAGTTTAGTCGTAAATCTGCGTTAAAGATAATAAAGTGAGTAATATATTATTACTAAAATAGGTGGTACCGCGGAAACAAAAAGCCATTTCGTCCTATATGGATGGATGGCTTTTAAATTATATTTAAATAGGTTATTTTTGGTTGATAAATAATTTGATTTTTTATTTGTTAGTAAAATTAAAATTACATTACTAATAAAACTTCTATTAATACCAATTTTAACCATAAGAAAGGAAAGGGTGTAATTATGTACAAAAAAGTTGAACTTAAAGATGGATTTGTCGGGATGGAAAGAGAAGTAGCAAAAGTTTGGAAGGAAAAAGACATTATAAAAAAGAACTTTGCTATGAATGAAGGTAAAAGATATTTTACATTTTATGATGGACCACCAACAGCAAATGGTAAACCACATGTTGGTCATATAGAGACAAGAGTAATAAAAGATATTATACCAAGATATAAGGTAATGAAAGGATATAAGGTAATACGTAAAGCTGGTTGGGATACACATGGTTTACCTGTTGAACTTGAAATTGAAAAAAAATTAGGAATATCAGGAAAAGAACAAATTGAACAATATGGAGTAGAAAAATTTGTAAAAGAATGTAAAGAAAGTGTTTTCCAATATGTATCAATTTGGGAGGAAATGACAAACAAAGTAGGATTTTGGCTTGATATGGATAACCCATATGTTACATATCATAATGACTATATAGAATCAGTATGGTGGGCCTTAAAACAAATGTGGGAAAAAGGTTTATTATATGAAGGACATAAAGTTATGCCATATTGTCCTAGGTGTGGAACAGCATTATCATCACATGAGGTAGCACAAGGATATAAAGATGTAAAAGATTTAACATGTATAGCAAAATTTAAAGTACAAGGAGAGAAAGATACATATATATTAGCATGGACAACAACTCCATGGACATTACCTTCAAATTTAGCACTAAGTATTAATAAATCATATAAATATGCAAAAATTAAAGTAAATGTAGGTATAGAAGATGAAAATAAATATGAATATTATATTTTAGCAAAAGATTTGATTCCATCAGTTTTAAAAGAAACCCCATATGAAATTGTTGAAGAATTTAAAGGAGAAAAACTGTTAGGAACAAAATATGAAAGATTAATGCCATTTGGAAAGATAGAAGGTAAAGCATTTGAAGTAATACATGGTGATTTTGTTACATTAACAGAAGGTACAGGAGTAGTACATACTGCACCAGCATATGGTGAAGATGATAGTCTAGTTGCAAAACAAAATGGTATAACATTTATAAATTTAGTAGATAAATCAGGAAAATTTGTAGAAGATGTAGAGCCATGGGCTGGTAGATTTGTTAGAGATTGTAATGAAGATATATGTAAATGGCTAGAAAAAGAAAATAAATTATTTAGTAAAGAAAAACATATGCATAGTTATCCACATTGCTGGAGATGTGATACACCACTTTTATATTATCCAAAAGAGAGCTGGTTTGTTGCAATGAGCAAACTAAGAGATGAACTAGTTGAAAATAACAATAAGGTAAACTGGTATCCAGACACAATCAGAACAGGAAGATTTGGAAAATTCTTAGAAAATGTAATAGACTGGGGAATTTCAAGAGATAGATATTGGGGAACACCACTTCCTATTTGGACATGTGAAGATGAAAATTGTGGACATAGAGAATGTATAGGAAGTATTGAAGAATTAAAACAAAAAGGAATTGATGTACCAGATGATATAGAATTACATAAACCATATATAGATGAAGTAAAATTAAAATGTCCAAAATGTGGTAAGAAAATGATAAGAGCAAAAGAAGTAATAGACTGTTGGTTTGATTCAGGTTCAATGCCTTTTGCACAATGGCATTACCCATTTGAAAATAAAGAAATGTTTGAAAATAATTTTCCTGCAGGATTTATTTCAGAAGCAGTAGATCAAACTAGAGGATGGTTTTATACTTTAACAGCTATTGGAACAGCTTTATTTGGAAGAACACCATTTGAAAATTGTATAGTTTTAGGATTAGTTTTAGATGGAAAAGGACAAAAGATGTCTAAATCTAAAGGAAATGGAGTAGATCCGTTCTTATTATTAGATACAGTAGGTGCAGATGCAACACGATGGCATTTTTATACATGTAGTCTTCCATGGCTTCCTACAAGATTATCACTTGAAAATGTCCAAGAAACACAACGTGGATTTTTAAGTACATTGTGGAATGTGTATTCATTTTATGTTCTATATGCAGAAATAGATAAATTTAATCCATTAAAATATAGTAATTATAGAAGTTCAAATGTTATGGATAGATGGATTATATCAAAACTAAATACTTTAGTAAAAGAAGTAGATGACAAATTATCAAAATATAATATAACAGGTGCAGCTTTGCAAATAGAAGATTTTACAGATGAATTATCAAATTGGTATGTACGTAGAAATAGAGAAAGATTTTGGGCAAAAGGATTAGAAGATGATAAAATAGGAGCATATGTAACACTTTATAATGTACTTGTTACATTAATAAAAGTATCAGCACCATTTATACCATTTATGACAGATGAAATATATCAAAATTTAGTAGTAGGATTAGACCCTAATGCTGAAGAAAGTGTACATTTATGTTTATGGCCAAATGTAGATGAAAGTGTAATTGATAAAAAATTAGAAAAAGAAATGGATTTGGCATATAAAGTTGTAAAATTAGGACGTAGTAGTAGAAATGCTGTAAATATTAAAAATAGACAACCTTTATCTAAAATGCTAATTTCAATAGATACATTACCTAAATATTATGAAGATATTGTAAAAGAGGAATTAAATATAAAAGAAATAGAATTAGGTGCAGAAATGTCTGAATATGTAGATTTTGAAATCAAGCCAAACTTACCTGTACTTGGAAAAGAATATGGAAAATTGATACCAAAAATTAAAGAAGAAATTGCTAAGAAAAATCAGATGGAATTAGCAACAAAGGTAAAAAACGGTAAAGTTGAGTATATAGAAATAGATGGGGTACAAATTGGACTAGATTCAAATAATTTGTTAATTACAATGCATGGAAAAGAAGGATTTGCATTTAGCGGAGAAGGAGAAATGGGTGTTGTATTAGATACACATATCACTCCTGAACTTAAAGAAGAAGGATATTTAAGAGAAATTTTATCAAAAGTGCAAAACATGAGAAAAGAAAGTGGATTTGAAGTTTTAGATAGAATTAATTTATATGTTTCTGAAAATGAAAATCTAGAAAATGTAATCAAGAAATATGAAGATATTATTAAAAAAGATACATTAGCTAACAATATTTTCTATAATGAGAAAGGAAGAGAATATGTAGATACAAATATAAATGGTGAAAAACTAAAAATTAGTGTTGAAGTAATAAAATAACCGTTATTTAACTAAATTTTCTCCTATTTGGGATAGTTCCCAATAGGGGACTTTTTTTCTTAAAACTCTTGACAGTTTACAATAATAAAGGTAAAATATAATAAGTAAGAAAAAATATATTTAATTTAAAAAACCATATATTTTATTCGTACATTGAAAAATAAATAAGAAAGAGGTGTATACTTATGTACATTGCAGTCATAGTAGCCGCTATCTTAATCTCACTTGCAATTGGAATATTTGTAGGAATGGCATATAGAAAAAAAATTGCAGAATCTAAAATAGGTAATGCCGAGGACGAAGCTAAAAGAATAGTTGATATGGCAAAAATAGAAGCTGAGAATATGAAAAAAGAGGAAATTATCAAAGCCAAAGAAGAAATTATGGCTAGTAGAAAAGAGCTAGATCAAGAGATTAAAGAAAGAAGAGGCGAAGTACAAAGACAAGAAACAAGATTAATACAAAAGGAAGAAAATCTTGACAGACGTTCAGAAAATTTTGAAAAAAAAGAACATGAAATTGAAAATCGTATACATGAAATTGAAAATCAGAAGCAAGAAATTCAAGAAGTATATGATAAGCAATTAGCTAAACTAGAGGAGATTGCAGAATTAACTAAGGGACAAGCAAGAGATAAATTGCTACAAGAAGTAGAAAAAGACCTTACTGCAGAAAAAGCAGAAATTATAAGAGAAGAGACAAGAAAGGCAAAAGAAGATTCAATAAAAAATGCAAAAGAGATATTAACTTATGCTGTACAAAAATGTGCTGCAGATCATTCTCAAGAGACAACAGTATCTATAGTTGCATTACCAAGTGATGAAATGAAAGGTAGAATTATAGGTAGAGAAGGTAGAAATATAAAAGCATTAGAAACACTAACAGGAGTAGATTTAATTATAGATGATACACCTGAGGCAGTAGTATTGTCAGGTTTTGATCCATTAAGAAGAGAAGTAGCAAAAATAACATTAGAGAAGCTAATAGATGATGGAAGAATACATCCAGCTAAAATTGAAGAAACAGTTGAAAAAGCAAAACAAGAATTGGCAGAAACAATAAAATCAGAAGGAGAAAGAGCGGTTTTGGAAACAGGAGTTATTGGTTTACACCCTGATATTGTTAAATTGATTGGAAAATTAAAATATAGAACAAGTTATGGACAAAATGTATTAAACCATTCAATAGAAGTTTCTAATTTAGCTAGGATAATGGCTGAAGAATTAGGATTAGATGCAAAATTAGCAAGAAGAGCAGGTTTGTTACATGATATAGGGAAAGCTTTAGATCATGATATGGAAGGAACACATGTGGAAATTGGAGTAGAGATACTAAAAAAATATAAAGAAAACCCATTAGTAATAAATGCTGTAGAAGCACATCATGAAGATGTAGAACCACAAACTTTAGAAGCAGTATTAATACAAGCTGCTGATGCGATTTCAGCATCAAGACCTGGAGCAAGAAGAGAAACATTAGAAGCATATATCAAAAGATTACAAAACTTAGAAGAAATAGCAGATTCATTTAAAGGTGTAGAAAAATCTTTTGCAATTCAAGCTGGTCGTGAAGTTAGAATTTTAGTTAAACCAGATGAAATTTCAGATGACCAAATGACAATTTTAGCAAGAGATGTTTCTAAGAGAGTAGAAAAAGAAATGGATTATCCAGGACAAATTAAGGTTAATGTTATAAGAGAAACAAGAGTTGTTGATTATGCAAAATAAAACTTTA
Organism: uncultured Clostridia bacterium; assembly: GCA_944388755.1. Taxonomy (GTDB): domain Bacteria; phylum Bacillota; class Clostridia; order TANB77; family CAG-508; genus CAG-269. Next base: position 12,112 of record CALXJY010000017.1, read on the forward strand.
AAAGCATATAGATATTAATTTATTTATATGCTTTTTATGTGTGCTATTTATATATAAATTATATTTTATAAATAATGTATAATAAATTCTACAAAATTAAAACTATTTACTTGGAAAAATGAATATGTTATACTAATATAGTAAAAACAAAAAGAAAGAAGGTATAAAATTGAAGATATTGGCAGTAGGAGATATTATAGGTAATGCTGGAGTAAAGGAATTAAAGGAGAAATTACCTATACTAAAAAATGAGAAAAAAATAGATTTTGTAATTGTAAATGGAGAAAACTCTGCAGAAGGAATGGGAATAACAGAAAAGAATTTTAGAGATATTATACAAGCTGGTGCAGATGTAGTTACATTAGGTAATCATACATGGGGAAAAAAAGATGTATTTAAATTTATTGATGATCCAAAAATAGTAAGACCTGCAAATTATCCTAAAGGTCTTCCTGGAAAGGGATATAATATTTATAATAAAGATAATAAAAATATAGCAGTAATTAACTTACTTGGAAGAGTAGATATGGGAATATTATCTGAAAACCCATTTTTAAAAGTAAAATCTATTATAGAAAAAATAAAACAACAAGTTGATATTATTGTAGTAGATTTTCATGCAGAAGCAACAGCAGAAAAAATAGCAATGGGTTATTATTTAGATGGGTTAGCTACCATAGTTTATGGAACACATACACATGTGCAAACTGCAGATGAAGCGATTTTACCAAAAGGAACAGGATATATAACAGATATTGGAATGACAGGACCAAAAAATTCTGTTATTGGTATGGATATAAAAGTTTCTTTTAAAAGATTTGAAACAACTTTACCTGAAAGATATCATATAGCAAGTGGAGAATGTAAATTTAATGGGGTTATTTTTGAAGTTGATAAAGACAATAAAGTGAATGATGTAGAAAGAATTTATTTGAAATAAGATGGATTTTAAATAATACTGATGAATTTTGTCGAACACTGTAAAAACTATTTGAAAATTGCGATGAAAAGTTGAAGAAATATTTAAAAAACTATTTACATTAATTTCCAAATATTGTAAAATAAAAATCGTCAGAGTTGAAACAAAAAATAAATTAATAGGAGGAAAAATGAAAATGGAAGTTTTAAAAATTTCATCAAAATCAAACCCAAATTCTGTTGCTGGAGCAATAGCAGGGTTAGTTAAGGAATCAAACAAAGCAGAAATGCAAGCAATTGGAGCAGGAGCATTAAATCAAGCAGTAAAGGCGGTTGCAATAGCTAGAGGATTTGTAGCACCATCAGGAGTTGATTTAGTTTGTATACCAGCTTTTGCTGAAGTAGAAGTTGAAGGTGAGGATAGAACAGGGATTAAGTTGATAGTAGAATCAAGAACATAGATAAGATGAGCTTTTAGGAAGATTTCCTAAAGCTTTTTTTTCTATTAGGAAAAAATTAAAATCATTGCAGTTTATAAAGCTTTTCGATTCGTTCTTCATATAAAATTTGCAACGAACCCCCCATTGACAAAAATAAACAAAAAGAGTATAATAATATCAACGTTTGCCAGGGGCAAAGAAAGAGATTTTATTTAAAACTAAAAGTAATGAGATAAAAAATAATAGAGAAAATAGTTTAAAAATAAGAGAAACGGGAAATATTAGAATAAATTGATTATGAGATGTTGAAATGAGATTAAATATTTTATGAAAAATAACGTGTAGCTTTAAGTTATACGAATTTTCGGTATAGATAAAATTCATATTATGGTTAAAAATTTTTAAAATGTTTTATATCAAAAAATATTTTTAGAAAAATTTAATTATTTTGAATTTAAAATATGTGTGAATTGATGATATACATACATATCTATTAATATTTGTCAAAAGCTTTTAGTACAAATGAAATTTGTAAAAATACAAGAAAGAAAGGGAGAATTATAAATTATGACAAAACAGAATGAAAACAAAAAAGAAAAATATGCAACAAAAAAAGGCATAGTAAAAAACACAAGGGAAAAAAATACAAATGTAAAAGAAAAAAAGATGAATGTAGAAAAAAGAGTAAGAAGGGGTGAAGAAACTAAAAAGCAAATAGAACCAAAAACAGGAAAGAAAACAACAGGAAGGGTAAAAAGAACATCACAAAAAACAGAAACAGTAAAAACAAATTTACCAATACAGAAAGAAGAACAAAGTTTAGCACATAAAGCAAAGGATATTTTTAAAAAATCTAAATTGAAGATTATTCCATTAGGTGGTCTACATGAGGTTGGAAAAAATATAACAGTATTTGAATATGAAGATGAGATAATAGTAGTAGACTGTGGATTATCATTTCCAGAAGATGATATGTTAGGAATAGACTTAGTAATACCTGATGTGACATACTTAGAGAGAAATAAAGAAAAAATAAAAGGATTAATAATAACACATGGACATGAAGACCATATAGGAAGTGTACCATATTTTCTAAAACAAATAAATGTACCTATATATGCACCAAAACTTGCAATAGGACTTATAAAAAATAAATTGGAAGAACATAAGTTACTAAGAAGTACAAAATTAATAGAAGTAACACCTGGACAAACAATAATACTTGGAAACTATTTTAAGATAGAATTTATAAGAAGTACACATAGTATACCAGATTCTGTTATGCTTGCTATAACAACGCCAATAGGAACTGTATTACACACAGGAGATTTTAAAGTAGATTATACACCAATAGATGGAAAAATAATGGATTTTGGAAGAATTGCTGAACTTGGAAATAAAGGTATTTTAGCATTAATGTCAGATAGTACAAATGCCGAAAGAAAAGGATTTACAATGTCTGAAAGTTCTGTAGGAGAGGTATTAGACAAGCTATTTATACATTGTAAAAAAAGGATTGTAGTTGCAACATTTGCTTCAAATGTTCATAGAGTACAACAAATTGTGAATGCTGCTGTAAAATATGGAAGAAAAATAGCAGTATGTGGTAGAAGTATGATTAATATGATAACAACAGCAAGAGAATTAGGATATATTGGTTGCCCAGAAGATGTATTTATAGATATAGACAAAATAAATATTTATAATGATGAACAATTAGTTATAATTACAACAGGTAGTCAAGGTGAACCAATGTCAGCTTTAACAAGAATGGCTGCAGGGGATCATAGAAAGGTAAAAATCACACAAAATGATTTAGTAATAATTTCTGCAAACCCAATACCAGGAAATGAAAAATTTGTATCAAAAGTAATAGACGATTTAATGCAGATAGGAGCAGAAGTAGTATATAGTGCATTAGCTGATGTCCATGTTTCAGGACATGCATGTCAGGAAGAACAAAAATTGATAATAGCTTTAGCAAAACCAAAATTCTTTATTCCAGTTCATGGAGAATATAGACAACTAATAGCTCATGGAGAAACAGCTCAAAGCATGGGAATTGAACCTAAAAATATAATATATATGTCAAATGGTAGAGTTTTAGAAATAAATGAGGAAGAAGCAAAATTTAATGGATCAGTGCCAAGTGGAAGAGTACTGATAGATGGATTAGGTGTTGGAGACGTAGGAAATATAGTATTAAGAGATAGACAACATTTATCACAAGATGGATTAATAATAATTGTGTTAACAATGGATTCTCAAACAGGAGAAGTTGTGGCAGGACCTGATGTTATATCAAGAGGTTTTGTATATGTAAGAGAATCAGAAAATCTGATGGATGACGTAAAATCTGTGGTAAGACATGAAATCGGAAAATGTGAGCAACGTGGAATTAGGGATTGGTCAACAATTAAATCTACTGTTAGAGAAAATCTAAGAGATTATATATTTATGAAAACAAAAAGAAATCCAATGATTATACCAATAATTATGGAAGTATAATATAAATATATTTTGGATTAGATTTGCGTGAATAAAGAAAGGAATGAATAAAATGGATTATAAAGATTTAGCAGATTTAATATTTCCAAATGTAAAACCAATAAGTTATTATGAGGAAAAATATCCTGAAAGAAAGTTAAAAGAAGGTGCAATAGTAACAAGAATTGCACCAAGCCCAACAGGATTTGTTCATATAGGAGGGCTATACCAAGGACTTGTTGCAAAGAAACTAGCAAAACAAACAGAAGGGGTATTTTTCTTAAGAATAGAAGATACAGATCAAAAAAGAGAAGTAGAAAATGGTGTACAAAATATATTGGATTCATTAAAGGAATTTGACATAGAACCTGATGAAGGAATGGAAACAGAAATTACAGAAAAAGGAGATTATGGACCATACAAGCAATCTGAAAGAAAAGAGATATATCAAAGTTATGCAAAATATATGATTGAACAAGGAAAAGCATATCCATGTTTTTGTACTCAAGAAGAACTAGAAGAAATAAGAAATAAACAAGAGACAGCAAAAGTGAGAACAGGATATTATGGTGTATGGGCAAGATGTAGAAATTATACAGTAGAGGAAATGATAGAAAAAATTAAGGCAGGAGAAAAATATATAATACGTTTTAAATCTCCAGGAAGAGAAGATAGAAAAATAAAACATAAAGATGTAATAAAAGGAAATGTAGAATTTCCTGAAAATGATCAAGATGTAGTTATAATAAAAGCTGATGGTTTGCCAACTTACCATTTTGCACATGTAGTAGATGATCATCTTATGAGAACCACACATGTAATAAGAGGAGATGAATGGTTATCTTCTATTCCATTACATTTACAATTATTCCAAGAAGCGGGATTTAAAGCTCCTAAATATGCTCATATAGCGCCAATTATGAAAAATGATAATGGAAATAAACGTAAATTAAGTAAAAGAAAAGATCCTGAAGCAAGAGTAAGTTATTATGCAGAACAGGGTATTCCAAAAGAAGCGGTAAAAGAATATTTATTAAATATAGCAAATTCAACATTTGAAAATTGGAGAAGAGCAAATCAAGATAAATCAATAGATGAATTTGAATTAAAACTAAATAAAATGAGTGTAAGTGGAGCATTATTTGATATGACGAAATTACTAGATGTATCCAAGATAGTAATATCAAAAATGACTGCAGAAGAAGTTTATGAAAATGCAGTAAACTGGGCAAAAAAATATGATGAAGAGCTATTAGGAATATTAGAGCAAGATAAAGAATATTCATTAAATGTATTAGGAATAGAAAGAGGTAACAAAAAGCCAAGAAAAGACATATCTAAATGGTCAGACTTAAAAGAAAATATATCATATATGTATAATGATTTATTTGAAAAAGATAATACACCATATGAATATCAAGTAATTAAAGATAAAACAAAAATTAATAAAATACTTAATTTATACATAGAAAAATATTATGATAAAAATGATGATAAACAAACATGGTTTGATAAAATAAAGGATTTATCAGAAGAAATGGGATATGCAAAAGAGGTAAAACAATTTAAGGCAGAACCTGAAAAATATGAAGCACATGTTGGAGATGTTAGCACAGTTTTAAGAATAGCACTTACAAAAAGAGTAAATACACCTGACATGTATGAAATTATGCAAGTATTAGGAACAGATGAAATAATAAAAAGATTTAAAAAAGCTATGTAAGGTGATTTTGTATGGAATATCAAGTAGGAGATATAGTTAGAACTAAGAAACAACACCCATGTGGAAGTAAATTATGGGAAATAAAAAGAGTAGGTGTAGATTTTAAACTAAAATGCTTAGGGTGTGGGCATTTATTAACAATAGAGAGACAAAAGGCATTAAAGATTATTACTAAAAAAATGGATAATTTACAAAAAGGCGATATCATATAAATATCGTCTTTTTGATGTTAGGTTTACTAATTGCTTAACAAATTCTAAATATTTCTATTGCGTATTTTGGGGGAATGTGATATATTCTAGGTATAGAACATAGTATTTGTCAAAAAGGAGCAAAAATGAAAAGAATATTAACATATGGTACATTTGATTTATTACATTATGGACATATTAGATTATTAAAAAGAGCAAAAGAATTAGGAGATTATTTAATAGTAGCATTATCTACAGATGAATTTAATAAATTAAAAAATAAAAAAGCATATCATAATTATGAAACGAGAAAAAAGATGTTAGAAGCAATAAGATATGTAGATTTGGTAATACCTGAAGAAAATTGGAATCAAAAAATAAATGATGTAAAAGAATATCACGTTGATATAGTCGTAATGGGGAGCGATTGGGAAGGCAATGAAAAATTTGAAATTTTAAAACCATATTGTGAAGTAGTATATTTGAAAAGAACAGAAGGAATATCTACAACAAAAATAAAAAAAGAATTAGGTTTACAAAATCCGATAAATGGAGTAGATCAGATACCAGAAGTTAAATAAATAAGGTGAGGGAGTTATTAAATGAAATCCATTATAATAAATATAGGAATTATAATACTTAAAATCATATACTTGCCATTAAAATGTTTAAAAACAAAAAATCAGATAGTATATATAAGTAGACAATTTAATCATGCAAATTTAGACTTTAAATTACTAATAAATGAAATTGAAAAAATAAACCCAAGATATAAAAATGTTGTATTAGCTAAAAGAATGGAAAAAGGCATAGTAAATAATATAAAATACATGTTACATATGTTAAAACAAATGTATTATATTGCTACTTCTAAAATAGTAATATTAGATAGTTATTGTATAGTCGCAAGTGTTTTAAAACATAAAAAAAATACAAAAATAATACAAATGTGGCATGCCTTAGGTGCAATAAAAAAATTTGGTTATCAAACTATAGGAAAGCAATCAGGAGCAGATAGTAAAATAGCAGAATTGATGTGTATGCATAAAAATTATGATGTAGTATTAGCACCAAGTAAAATAACACAGAAATATTATGAGGAAGCATTTAATGTAAAATCTGAAAAAATAAAACTAATAGGATTACCACGTATAGATTTTGTGTTAACAAAGAAAGACACAAGTAAAATTTATGCTAAATATCCTGAACTACAACAAAAAATAAATGTATTATATGTACCAACATTTAGAAAAGGTAAAAAAATCAGATTACATAAACTAATACAAGAATTTGATACAGAAAAATATAATTTGATAATAAAGTTACATCCTTTAGACCAAAAAGAATATGAATATATACAAAGACCAGGAATCATATTTGATAATATATTTAATTCATATGAATTATTTGACATTGCAGACAAAATAATTACAGATTATTCTTCACTAGCAATAGAGGCAAGTTTGTTAAATAAACCAATTTATTTTTATACATATGATTTAAAAGAATATGAACAAGATCCAGGACTTAATTTTAATTATTTTAAAGAACCTATAGGAAAATATATGGCAAAAACACCAAAGAAATTATTAAGATTATTAGAAGAAGAATATGATTATACAATTTTAGAAAAATTTAGAAAAGAATATATAACTGTAAATACTAATAATTGTACAAATCAATTAGCAAAATATATATTGGAGTTAGCAGAAAATGAATATAAAGAAAAAATTGAAAAAAAATATTACACAGATAGCAAAGAAAAACTTAATATTTAGAAATATAGTAAGAAAAATGCTATACATATATAGGTATACATTTTTTAAGATAAGAACTTTTGGACAAAAAGTAGATGAAAAAACAATCATATTTGGATGTTATGGAGGAAAATCATATTCATGTAGCCCAAAAGCTATATATGAATATATGCAAAAAAATCCTAAATATGAAGATTATAGATTTATATGGGCTTTTAAAGATCCTGAAAAATATAAAGATTTAGAAAAAAATAAAAACACTATAGTAGTTAAACAAGGAAAAGTACAATATCAGAAATATTTGGCAAAAGCTAAATATTGGATATTTAATTATAAAATACCTGAACATATATATCCTAAAAAAAATCAAGTATTTGTACAATGTTGGCACGGAACACCTCTTAAGAGATTGGGGTGTGACTTGATACATTTTGATAATGTACTAAATACTATTAAAGGAATAAAAAAGAGATATAAAATAGAAGCAAAAAAATTTAGTTATTTTTTATCTCCATCTAAATTTGCTACAGAAAAGTTTATATCTGCATGGAATTTAAAAGAAATAAATAAACAAGACATAATAATACAAAAAGGATATCCTAGAAATGACTTTTTGTATAATTTTACAAAACAAGATCAAGAAAAAGTAAAAAAAGAACTTGGAATTGAAAATCTAAATAAAAAAATAATTTTGTATGCCCCAACATATAGAGGAGATCAACATCAAGCTGGTATGGGGTATGTGTATAAAGAAGAGGTAAACTTTGATAAATTAAAGAAAGATTTAGAAAAAGATTATGTAATTTTATTTAGGCCACACTATTTTATAGCAAATACATTTGATTTTGAAAAATATAATGGTTTTGTTTATAATGTAGCAGATATTGATGATGTAAATAATTTGTATATAATTTCAGATATTTTAGTAACAGACTATTCAAGTGTTTTTTTTGATTTTGCAAATCTAAAAAGACCAATTATATTTCATATGTATGACTTAGAACATTATAGAGATAAATCAAATGGCTTTTATATAGATGTAAACGAATTACCAGGAAGAATAACAAGAACTGATGAACAATTAATAAAAGAAATAAAAAGAGTAACAAAGGAATTTGTGTATGATTCAAAATACAAAAAATTTAATAAAAAGTATAATTACTTAGATGATGGAATGGCAAGTAAAAGAGTAGTAGAAGAAATTATAAAATAAAATACACATAAAGAGGAGAAACAATAATGAAAGTAAAAAACATCTTATATAAAATAATGTTAGCAATATTATTAGTATTAATGTTATATGTAACATATTGTTCAATATTTAAAATATTTAATAGTGCAGAAGATTTAAGTCCAGTTGTAATAATATTGGGTGTAATAGTAACAATATTTTTATTAATTAGTATAAAAAAATTAGTAGGAAAAATAACAGAAAAAAGAGCAAATACTGTAGCAATTATATTATGTATAATATTTTTTTTAGGAATATCAATATTTGGAAGTTTGGTTACATCTGTACCAACATATGATTTATCACATATTCAAAGAGAAGCTAGTATTATGGTTGAAAATGGTGGAACATTTGAAAATGAATCATATTTTTCAAAATATCCAAATCAAGCACCAGTTGCGATATTAATATATTTTATATATAATTTAGGAAATTTATTAAATGTAGGAAATATAAGAATATTTGCTACAATTGTAAATGCACTTTTTATGGCTATTACAGCATTTTTTACATATTTATCTGTAAAAAGGTTAAAAAATTATAAAATTGGTTTAGCAACATTAGCATTTTTTATTTTAAATCCAATATTTTATTTATATGGTTCATATTATTATACAGATACATTAAGTATGCCATTTGTTGCAATAGCAATATATTTATTTATATTAGCAATGAAAACAGAAAAAATAAAAAAATCGGCAATTTATTTATTGGTAAGTGGTTTATTACTTGCAATTGGGTTTAAAATAAGAGTTGTTGCAGGAATATTATTAATAGGAATTATAATAGGACTAATAATTAATAAAAAATTAAATAAAGAATTTATATTTAAAGGAACATCAATAATATCAGGTTTTTTATTAGGAATAATAATATATACTTTAGTTGCAATACCTTTTAAGATACCTAATAATACAGATTATGAGTTACCACCATATCATTTTTTAGTTTTAGGATTAAATGAAAAATATAGTGGAAAATTCAACTCAGAAGATTATAATCATATTAATGAATTTAAGACATATGAAGAAAAAAAAGATGAAGATATAAGAATAATAAAACAAAGATTGTCAGATTTAGGATTAACAGGTTATCTTTCATTAATAAAAGATAAGCTAGAAGTAAACTGGTCAAATGGTGACTATGATTATATATCTAAATTAACAAATGTACAAGATATAAATAAATTATATGAATATGTAGCAGGAAATAAAAAAATATTTTTACTTTATTATCTACAAATTTGTAAAGCAACATTATTATTGATTGTAACAATAGGAGTCGCAAAAGAACTAGTAAAAAGAGATAAAAATAGAATATATAATACAATATATATATCTTTATTTGGAGCATTTTTATTTTATATAATATGGGAAGTTTTAAGCAGATATAGTTTGTCATTTTTTCCATGGATGATGTTAATATTTCCAATAGGACTAAATTGCATAGAAAAAGTATTTTATGAAAATAAAAAAGTTTTAAGAGGAAATTTCCAAAAAGTTGGAAGAATTATTGCAGTAGTAACAGTAGTTTCAACGATTACTTTACTTGGTATGAATTATACTAAATATGCAGTAGAAAAAGATACATATAATGATAAAGCTGTAGTACAATATAAAACTTATAGTGAAGAGAAAATAGCGAATAAAAGAATTGAGCAGATATTTAAAACAGATAAAAAATTTGATAATATAGAAATCAAATTTATAAAAGAAAATACAAAAGAAGTAACACATTATAATTTCATTTTAACAGACTCACAAAATACAGAAATATATAAAAAGGAATTTACAAGTGATGATATAAAAAATAATAAATATAAAAAGTTCTCCTTTAAAGAAATTAAACCAAATGGTGAAGAAACATATAAAATAAAGATAAGTTCTAGTGATGCAACAAATGAAAATACTATAAAAATAGCATCATATTATAAAACAAAATATTCAGTTTATCCAAATGGTACGATGATAGTAGATGGACAAGAAAAGTCATCTAATATGACATTTAGAGTGCAAAATAAGATAAAAAGAACATATACAACTAAAGGAATATATATAATTCTTAGTTTGGTTATAGTAATACTAGAAATATTTGCATTTTATCCATTATTTAGAAATAAAAAAGAGAAGAAACGTAAAGATAAAAAAACGGAGGAAAATTATTTGAAACAATTTATACAGATAATAAAAGAACATATACAATATAGACAGCAAATATTAAAATTAGCAAAAGCTGATTTAATAAAAACATATAGAGGTGCAGCTCTTGGTTGGAGTTGGGCAATTATAAAGCCAACATTTACAATATTTGTATATTGGTTTGCATTTGCAATAGGACTAAGGGCATCTTCTACAATATCAGGTCATCCATTTTTCTTGTGGTTGATAGTTGGGTTAATACCTTGGTTTTATATGAGTGATATGTTAACACAGGGAACAGAATGTTTAAGAAAATATAGTTATCTAGTTACTAAAATGAAATTCCCGGTATCTACAATACCAACATTTGTTAGTATATCAAAAATGATAGTACATTTAATATTAATGGTTGTTGTAGTTATAATATTTGCTCTATTTGGATATACACCAAATTTATATATGTTACAGGCATTTTTCTATATGATATTGATGTTTGCATTTTTTACAGTATGGGCATTATTTTCTTCATTGATTGCTGCAATGAGCAAAGATTTTCTAAATTTAGTAAAATCATTTATAACAGCATTTTTTTGGCTATCAGGAATTTTATGGGATGCAAATGCTATAACAATTCCATGGCTTAGGAGATTTTTAATGTTAAATCCAATAACATTTTTAGTAAATGGATACAGAAATTGTTTTATAGATCAAACTTGGTTTTGGGAACAACCAAAAAGACTAATTTATTTTGCAATATCATTTACTATAATGATAGTTTTAGCAATGTGGGCATATAGAAAATTAAGAAAAGAAGTAGCAGATGTACTATAGGGGGTTTACAAATGCAAGAAACAGTGATAAAATTTAAAAATGTAACAAAAATATACAAATTATTTAAAAACGACAAAAAAAGACTGCTTTCAATATTTTTTAAAAATATTGAATATAAAGAAAAAAAGGCTGTAGATAATGTATCTTTTGACATAAAAAAAGGAGAATCTGTAGCAATTTTTGGTAAAAATGGAGCTGGGAAATCTACAATTCTAAAAATTATTACAGGTGTTACATTTCCGACTAAAGGAGAGGTTTCAGTTAATGGTAGAGTTAGTGCATTGTTAGAACTTACATCTGGATTTGACCAAGAGTTTACAGGCAGAGAAAATATATATTTAAAAGGACAGATTTTAGGGATAAAAGATAGTGAAATCAAGAAATTAGAATCAGAAATTGTAGATTTTGCTGAACTAGAAGAATATATAGATCAACCTGTAAGAACATATTCAAGTGGTATGAAGGCAAGACTTGGATTTTCAATAAATGTAAATATAAAACCTGAAATCTTAATAGTAGACGAAGCTCTAAGTGTTGGGGATGAGGCTTTTAGAAAAAAATGTATAAAAAAAGTAAATGAAATTATACAAAAAGAAGATGTAACCCTATTATTTGTAACACATTCTACAAATGTTGCAAAAGATTTTTGCAAAAGAGGAATGGTAATGAAAAAAGGAAAAGTGGTTTTTGATGGTGAGATTAAAGAAGCTATAAAAAATTATGATAAGATACTTAAATAGATATTAAATTTTATTTAATTTAATTCTGAATTTGTTTAAAACAGAGAAAATAATATAAAACTTTAAGTTATATGACTAAAAGTGAAGATAAAATCTTATTTTCAAAAGAAAAGGAAGGTAAAATATATGGGAAAACACAGTAATGTAAGAGAAACACCTAGAAGAGGTGGAAATAATAGAAGACAAGCAAGAGGAGTACAAACACGAAATGGTAATATTAGACAGAATGGGAAAACTAAGATGAAAGCTTGGAAAAAAGTATTGATAGCTTTGGTATTAATATTAGTAATTTTAGCTGGTTGTGGTTTTGGATATATTCAAAGTAAATTAGGGAAAATAAACTTTGTAGAATTAGATAAAGAGGAACTAGGTATATCAGACAATGTTTCAAAAGGATTCAGAAATATTGCTTTACTTGCAGTGGATTCACGAAACTTAAAAACAAATGATGGATCAAGAAGTGACGGATTAATTGTATGTAGTATAAATGAAAATACAAAAGAGATTAGATTAATTTCTGTATATAGAGATACATATGTACAAGTAGAAGGACATGGACTTACTAAAATAACACATGCATATGCATATGGTGGACCACAACTTGCAGTAAAAACTTTAAACACTAATTTAGATTTAAATATTTCAGAATTTGTAACAGTAAATTTTGAAGCTGTTGCAGATGCAATAGACTTAATGGGAGGAATCGAGATAAATATTGAACAAGAAGAATTATCTCAAATGAATAAATATATAAAAGATACAGCTAATAATTTAGGTGAAACATGTCCAACATTAACATCAGCTGGAAAACAGACATTAAATGGTATTCAAGCTGTTACATATGGTAGAATAAGAAAAACAACAGGTGGAGATTATAAAAGGACTGAAAGGATGAGAACAGTTATTATGAAAGCATTTGAAAAAGCAAAAAAAATGGATTTGGGAACTTTAAATCAGATAATAGATTCGGTTCTACCAAAAATTCAAACAAATATTACAACAGATTCTTTACTAGGACTTGCAACTCAATTAATTTCATATAGTATAACAGATAGTATAGGATGGCCTTATGATACAAAGGGCAAAACATTAGATGCATGGTATGGTGTTCCAGTAACATTAGAAACAAATGTAATTCAGTTACATCAAGAAGTATTTGGTCAAACAGATTATGTTTTACCAGATAGTGTTAAACAAATTAGTAATCAAATTATAAATAAAACAGGATATAATGCAAGTAGTAAATAACAAGTAGTAAATAATATATTGCACACAAATTTATTTCATAAATTTGGTGCAGAACAAATTAACGGAAAGCCTTAAAATTTGCAATAATTTTAAGGCTTTCCGATTTGTTCTTTATGCATATATTTGATAATCAATATCTGGAAAAACACAGTCTTTTTCCATAATATCATTTAAGAAAGCTTTATCTATACTATCTTCTTTAATCTGATAATATAATTTTGTAAAACGACCAATATGATCCTTAATTCTTTTTTTAGCATAATCAACCATAGTACCATTTGTAATAATAAATAGCCAATCACTACTTTGAGCAAGTAATAATTCTCTTGCACATTGATTTAAGGCATCTTTTTTAATTCCATCTGCATTAGGATAAAGATAAGCAAGTTCACACATTCTATCTCCAGCGACATGTAAATGTCTATGTACATAGTCATTTGTAGGGTTTAGCCAAACTTCACTATATCCATTTGCTCCCCAACTAGAACGACAAGGCGTACTAACTTGAATTTCAGGGTATTTATCTATATATTCAGAGGGTGTAATCAATTTAAAATTACAATCATCATAATAGATTTTTTTAAATAAAATATATAGCCAATATGGACCTTCATACCACCAATGTCCATATAATTCTGCATCATAAGGGCATAATATAATAGGAGGCTTATCCATATGCTTGCATAAATTATTTATTTGATGTGTACGAGAATCTAAAAAATGTCCTGCTTGTTTTTCTGCTGAATCTTTAGCCCATTGTATATTATAATAATCTTTATTTTCTGTTTTTCCTGTAATTCTGTAGTATTTAATTCCAGTATGTACACGTACACCATTATGTGCTATATATGGTTTTATATAATCATAATCGGCTTCATAACCAATATCACGATAAAATTCTCTATAATTAAAATCACCGGGATATCCATTTATAGAACTCCATACTTGCCTTGAAGATTCTAAATCACGACCAAAAGCGACTATTCCATCAGGTGAAACTATTGGAGCAAATGTACCATATATAGGTGTAGGATTTGCATATAAAATACCATGTGTTTCTGTAATGACATATTCTATTCCAAATTCTCTTAAGTATTTGTCTGCTTCAGGAATATAACCACATTCAGGAAGCCAAATACCACGAGGCTGTTTACCAAAATATCTTTTATATGTTTGTACACCGACAGCAATTTGAGCTTTAACAGTTTTTTCATTAACATATAAAATAGGAAAATATCCGTGTGTGGCTCCACAAGTTATAATTTCTAATACTCCAATGTCTTGAAAATGTTTAAAAGCGGAAATTAAATCACATTTATAAACGTCTTTAAATAAATGTAAATCATTTGAATATCTATCAAAATAATAATGTGATAATTCATTTAATCTTTGGTCATATGCTGTTCTTTTAATTTCTTTTTCTGATAGTTCGATTAATTGTTCTAGATAATGTATATATTTTTTCTGTAACAATTTGTTGTCAAGCATAGAAAGTAGAGGTGGTGTCATAGACATAGTAATTCTAAAATCAACACCTTCATCAACTAGTTTTTTAAAATTTGTTAGTAATGGTATATAAGTTTCTGAAATTGCTTCATATAGCCAAGATTCTTCTAAATAATCATCACTTTCTGGGTGATGAATAAATGGAAGATGTGCATGTAAAACAAAACTAACATAACCTTTTTTCTCTTGCATAATTAAAACTCCTTATATTAAATAGAAATGTCCTAAAATAAGGACATACTATTCTTATTTAAATTTTGAAGAAAGACTATTAGAAGACGGATTTGAAAAATCATATATATCTTCTATATTTTCCTTTTCGAATAAATCTTTATATAAATCATAGATATTGTAAATTTTATTAATATTTTTTCTAAACTTCATAGAAGTTATAGATTTAGTGTATTGATTATTTGTTTTTATATTTCTAATTTCAATTGAATTGTTAGAAAAACTATCAAATAAAATGTGGTCATTAGGTGACTCAAGTGAATTAGAAGTTGTAATATAGAAATAATCTCTATCAAGTGGTTTAGAAGGATATTTATTTACATATGAATTTTCATCTTCAAGAACTTCTTTAGGTAAATTCTTGTTTTGAATATAATTATAAATAGGTTTTCTTCCAAGTTCAATTCTATAATTACAGTTACTATCATTTACATGCAAATACCAAGAATTTGCAAAATCATTAATTTCTACTTCAAAAGAATAATTCATAGTATCATTATGTATAATTAAAATAGGGCGTGTTTTTTCAAAAAAATCATATCCATACTGCTCTAATAAATTGTTTTTGTCTGTATCTGAAATATCCCAGTAAACAAATAATGTTGTTGGTGTTTGGGCAAGTAGTTTTACAACAGTTTGATTATATCTATATGGTAAATCATAATATTCAACAACATTTACTTTTTTAGTTTCTTGTTGATTTGATTTATAAGTTGTTTTTTTTGTTATTTTTGGTGATACTGAAGATTTTTTACTACTTGAATTTGTTTTTTTGTTTGACGTAGAATTTTTTTTACGAGTTGGTTCTTTTTTAGTAACTTTTTTTGATTTTTCTTCAGAAACAGTTATAGAATTTTTTTTTGTTATTTTTGACTTAGAAGATAATTTTTTATTTGATGTTTTTTTAGTTTTTACTTCTTTATTTTCTTCAATTTCTTTTTGTTCTTTTGTTTTTCTTGCCATTTTATATCCTCCTATGTAAAATATATATTAATATACTATACTAAAATTAAAATAAATTCAAGAGAAAATAGAAAATATTTGAAAAAAACTTGACAAACTAAAAAAACATGATATAATATATACCGTTACAAGAAGAAGTCATTA
>CALXJY010000018.1 GCA_944388755.1 uncultured Clostridia bacterium
ATGGAGAAGAAAAAACATTAAAAGAAACAATAGAAAATGCAAAAAAACAGATAGAAGAGAAAAAATATGAAGAAAGCCTAAAAGAAAGGGGATTTAAAAATATAACAAAAATGGTATATGCATTTAATGGAAAAGAAGTAGAAATGGAGATATATTAACTAATTTTGCTAGAAAAATTACATCCTTTTATACAAGATAAAATACAATATATATCAAAGAGAAATCTTAATAATATACAGAATATAATTTGCTATGTTTTAATTATTATATTTATAATAGATATAAGTTTTTCTATATTAAGATATTTACAATAAAATTATTATTAGATAGAAAAAATAGTAACAAAATAAATTGAAAATTATGCAAAAGTGTTGCAATTTAGTAAAAAATATAGTACAATAAATATGTTAAAAATAAACCTTATACTTAGCATAAAGCATGCACCAAACTTTAAGCCCAGTTTAAGGAAAAATAAATTAGGAGGTGTAATAATGACAAAGGAAAGAAAACAAGAAATAATAAACACATATAAAAGAGAAGAAAACGATACAGGGTCACCTGAAGTACAAATAGCTCTTTTAACTGAGAGAATAAACGAACTAACAGAACACTTGAAAGTACACGTAAAAGACAATCATTCAAGACGTGGACTATTAAAAATGGTAGGAAAAAGAAGAAACTTATTAAACTACTTATCTAAAAAAGATATTCAAAGATATAGAGATATCGTAGAAAAATTAGGATTAAGAAAATAATTCTATAAAAAGCCTATGCTCGTATTTGGCATAGGCTTTTGAAAGATTAAATGGTGCAAATGGAATGATGTATTTATTTAAGAAAGTAGCTTGTATCATGTGTTAACTAAAATTAACATATAATAGAGGTTACACCTTAAATAAAACATAATTCCTTAAATTAAGAATAATAAAAAGGGAAATAATTCCCTATAAAGGAGGAAATTTTATGTTTAAAGTATTTGAAACAGAATTGGCTGGAAGACCACTAAAAATAGAAACAGGAAAAATAGCAGAATTAGCAAATGGAAGTGTAGTAGTAAGATATGGAGATACTGTTGTAATGGTAAATGTAACAGCATCTAAAGAACCTAGAGAAGGTATAGATTTTTTTCCACTATCAGTAGATTATGAGGAAAAACTATATGCTGTAGGAAAAATACCAGGTTCATTTCAAAAAAGAGAAGGAAAACCGGCAGACAAAGCTATATTAACATCAAGAGCAATAGATAGACCATTAAGACCATTATTCCCAAAAGATTTTAGAAATGATGTAGTAGTTGTTGCAACAGTATTATCAGTAGAACAAGATAACTCACCAGAAGTAGCAGCTATGATAGGAGCTTCAGCAGCATTATCTATATCAGATATACCATTTGGAGGTCCAACAGCAGCAGTAAATGTGGGAATAGTAGATGGAGAAATTGTTATAAATCCAACAGAAGAACAAAGAAAAAAATCAGACTTGAATTTAACTGTAGCAGGAACACAAGAAAAAATAGCTATGATAGAAGCAGGAGCAAATGAAATTCCTGATAATATAATGTTGCAAGCTATAAAAAAAGGTCATAAAGAAATTAAAAAGATATGTAAATTTATAGAAAAAATGAAAAAAGAGGTTGGAAAACCAAAATTTGAATATAAATCATTTGAAGTAGATCATGATATATTTGAATTTGTATCACAAAATTTTGCAGATGAAATGAAAGTAGCGGTACAAGAAGTTGATAAAGAAATTAGAGATGAAAATATAACTAAATTGACTGATAAAATAGAAGAAGCTTATATGCAAAAATTCGGAGAAGAAGAATTAGAACAGCATAAACAAGATATAGCAGAAGCAATATATAAAGTTGAAAAGAAATGTGTAAGAGACATGATATTTTACGAACATAAAAGGGTAGATGGAAGAAAACTAGACGAAATTAGACCACTATCATGTGAGATAGATTTGCTACCACGTGCACATGGAAGTGCTTTATTTACAAGAGGGCAAACACAGGTATTATCTGTAACAACATTAGGAATGATAAGTGAAGAACAAACACTAGATGGGTTAGATACAGAAGAATCAAAAAGATATATGCATCATTACAATTTTCCTAGTTATAGTGTAGGAGAAGCAAGACCACCAAGAGGACCAGGAAGAAGAGAAATAGGACATGGAGCATTAGCAGAAAAAGCATTAGTACCAGTTTTACCATCAAAAGAAGAGTTCCCATATGCAATAAGAGTTGTATCAGAAGTATTATCATCAAATGGATCAACTTCACAAGCAAGTATATGTGGAAGTACATTATCACTTATGTCAGCAGGAGTACCTATTAAAAGACCAGTAGCTGGAATATCAACAGGATTAGTAACAAACCCAGAAGACGAAAATGATTATGTAATGCTTACAGATATACAAGGATTAGAAGACTTTTTTGGAGATATGGACTTTAAAGTAGGAGGAACAGAAAAAGGAATAACAGCTATTCAGGTAGATATAAAAGTAGATGGATTATCATATGAAGTTATAAAAGAGGCATTTGAAAGAACAAAAATTGCTAGAAAATATATTTTAGAAAATGTAATGTTACCTGTAATCAGTGAACCTAGAAAAGAAATATCAAAATATGCACCAAGAATTGTAAGCACAAAGATAAAAGTAGATAAAATAAAAGATGTTATTGGACCTGGTGGAAAAATGATAAATAAAATAATAGAAGAAACAGGAGTAAAAATAGATATAGAAGAAGATGGACAAGTATTTATATATTCATCAGATTCAGAAAAAGCAATACAAGCCTTAGAAATGATAGAGGATATAGCAAGAGACGTAGAGGTCGGTGGAATATATTATGGTGAAGTAACAAGAATAATGGCATTTGGAGCATTTATAGATTTAGGATGTGGAGGAAAAGAAGGATTACTACACATATCTAAAATCTCAAATGAAAGAATAAAAGACATAGAAGATGTGCTTCATGTTGGAGATAAGGTTACAGTAAAAGTAACTGATATAGATGAACAAGGCAGAATAAATTTAACAATGAAAGATTTAAAATAAATTTAGAATTGATTATTGGCCCATTTGAGACGGTTCTGAATGGAAAAAATGAGTCAGAACCATCCCAAATGGGAGAAAAACGGACCAAGCAGAATTGTCCCAAATGGAGGAAAAATGAAAGTATCAGATTTTAATTATAATTTACCAGAAGAATTAATAGCACAAGTGCCTATACAAAAAAGAGATGAATCAAGGTTAATGGTATTAAACAGAGAAAATCAAACAATTGAACATAAAATTTTTAAAGATATTATAGATTACCTACAACCAGGAGATTGCTTAGTTAGAAATAATACTAAAGTAATACCTGCTAGAATATATGGAAAAAAAGAAACAGGAGCAAATGTTGAATTCTTATTATTAAATAATATTGAAGGAGATATTTGGGAATGTATTGTAAGACCAGGTAATAAATTACATATTGGAGCAAAAGTGATATTTGGAGAAGGCATTTTAAAAGCAGAGATAATAGATACAATGGAAGGTGGTACTAGAAAAGTAAAGTTTAGTTATAATGGTATATTTAATGAAATACTAGACCAAATAGGATTAATGCCTTTACCACCATATATACATGAAGAATTAAAAGATAAAGATAGATACCAAACAGTATATGCAAAATATAGAGGTTCAGCAGCTGCTCCAACAGCAGGACTACATTTTACTGAAGAGTTATTAAGCAAAATAGAACAAAAAGGTATACAAATTGCAAATGTTACATTACATGTAGGAATAGGAACATTTAGACCAGTAAAAGAGGAAACAGTAGAAAAACATCATATGCATTCAGAACATTATTATATAAAAAAAGAAGATGTAGATAAAATTAATACAGCAAAGGAAAATGGAAAAAGAGTAATAGCAGTAGGTACAACATCTTGTAGAGTACTAGAAACAATTGCAGATGAAAATGGACATGTTAAAGAAGCAGAAGGGGATACACAAATATTTATATATCCAGGATATAAATTTAAAATATTAGATGGATTAATAACAAATTTCCATTTACCACAATCAACTTTATTAATGTTAGTATCAGCTTTTGCAGGAAAAGACTATATATTAAAAGCTTATAAAGAAGCGGTAAAAGAAAAATATCGATTTTTTAGCTTTGGAGATGCAATGTTTATAAATTAATTATGTAAATATTCGTAATAAAATAGTTTGTTTTTGACTTACTATAAAAAGGAGGAAATATGAAACCAGCAGTAACATATGAATTATTACATGTTGATAAACAAACTGGAGCAAGAAGGGGAATAGTACATACTCCACATGGAGATATACAAACACCTATATTTATGCCAGTAGGGACACAAGCAACTGTAAAATCACTAACACCAGAAGAACTAAAAGAAGAAGTAAAAGCACAAATAATATTATCAAATACATATCATTTATATTTAAGACCAGGACATGAAATTGTAAAAGAAGCTGGAGGACTTCATAAATTTATGAATTGGGATAGACCGATACTTACAGATTGTGGTGGATTTCAAGTATTTAGTTTAAGTGATTTAAGAACGATATCAGAAGATGGAGTAGAATTCAAGTCACATTTAGATGGAAGTAAACATTTTTTTTCACCTGAAAAAGTAATGGAAATAGAAGAGGCTTTAGGGGCAGATATAATAATGGCATTTGATGAATGTGTTGAATATCCTTCAACATATGAATATACAAAGCAATCAATGGAAAGAACTACAAGATGGGCAAAAAGATGTAAAGAAGCTCATAAAACAGAAAACCAAGCATTATTTGGTATAATACAAGGTGGATTTTATGAGGATTTAAGAAAAAAATCAGCAGAAGATTTGATAAAACTAGATTTTCCTGGATATGCCATAGGGGGAATTAGTGTAGGAGAACCAAAAGAAGAATATTTAAAAATGTTGTATTATACAGCACCTTTAATGCCAAAAGATAAACCTAGATATTTAATGGGAGTTGGTACACCTGATTATCTAATAGAAGCATCAATTGCAGGTATAGATATGTGTGATTGTGTATTGCCAACAAGAATTGCAAGAAATGGAACTGCATTAACATGGAATGGAAAAGTAGTAGTAAGAAATGCAACATATGAAAGAGATTGGGGAAAACTTGATCCTGAATGTGATTGCTACACATGCAGAAATTATACTAGAGCATATATAAGGCATTTAATAAAAGCAAATGAGATCTTAGGAGTAAGATTATTATCAATACATAATCTAAGATTCTTGACTAAATTAATGGAAAGAGTTAGAATAGAAATAGAGGCAGATAATTTATTAAACTTTAGAAATGAGTTTTATAAAAAATATGGGTATATTAGATAGGGGGAGTACAAATGAATATAATAGATGAGAGTTTTGTAGAGAAAAAAGTACAAAAAAAGAAATTATTACCAAAAATAATAATTGCAGTGGTTATTGTTTTATTAATTTGCATTATTGGCGTAATAATAGCTTTAGCATATATAGATAATTCAACACTTAAAGTATATATAAATGGATCAATAAATTCTAAAGTTAAAGATATGTTAGTATTTGAAGGTGATACAATATATGTTCCAATTAGAGATATTGCAAGTTATTTAGGATATGAAAGCTATAATGGAGATTATTCAACAAAATCTGAAGAAAAAAATAAATGTTATATACAAAGTGAATATGAAATTGCAAATTTTGTATTAAACTCAAATAAGATATACAAATTGGAAACACAAGAATCAAATTCGGAATATGAATATTTTTATAGCAAAAAACCCGTAAAGTCAATAAATGGAAAATTATATATATCATCAGACGGCATAGAACAAGCTTTTAATGTAAGCTTTGCATATAATGCTGAAAAGCAAAGAATATATATATATACAATGGATAATTTGATAAATAGTTATCAAAATCTCATATTAGATAATAACTATGCAAATATAAGTGAAGAATTTAATGATCAAAAAGCTATTTTTGAAAAAAGACTAGTAGTTGTAGATACTGAAGATCAAATGGGTGTAATAGACTTAGATGGAAAATCTGTTATAGAACCTAAATATGACAAAGTTCAATATATACCACAAACTGGAGATTTTCTAGCAGAAAGTAATGGAAAAGTTGGAATTATTTCAAAAGATGGTTCTATGAAAGTACAACTTATGTATGATAGTTTACAATTGATGGATAGAGATGCAGGCTTATATGTAGCTGGTAGAGAGGATAAATATGGAATTATAGATATAAAAGGAAATACAAAATTATATATTGAAAATGAGCAAGTAGGAATGGATATATCAAATTTTGAAAAAAATGATATACGTAACAAATATATATTACTTAATTCCTTAATACCTGTAAAGCGTAACGGATTTTGGGGATTGGTAAATACAAATGGACAAACTGTAGTAGATTTCAAATATGATGGATTTGGATATATTGCTTCTAGTAACAAAGATGCATTAAACTTATTGGTTATACCAAATTATAATGTTATAGTAGTAAAAAAAGATAATAAATATGGTTTAATTAATACTTCAGGACAAGAGGTACTACAGGTAATAGCTGATGATATATATATGACAATAGAGTCAAATAAAACATATTACTATTTTAATGTATTAGATAAAAGATATGATGCAGAAGGATGGCTAGATTTAAGAGGTGTTAAACAAGTACAGACAAATGGGGAATCTAGTTCAAGCAGTTCAAATACAACCAATACAAGTAAAAATGAAACAAATACAGCAAATGTTAATAATACAGTAGATGTTAATAATACTGAAAATAGTAGTGTAGAAGAAGACTCTAACCAAACAGAATAATTTATATAAATATGAATAAAAATACAAACTGTAACATATATATACTTATAAGATAACTAAGGAGAATAAGTATGTTTAATGTTGCAGTTTTTAAATTAAAGGATATGATTAAATATCTTGTAGTTATGACAATTTCAATATTGCTAGTTATTTTTGCTACAAGATATTTTTATTCAAAAAGTAAAGAAAAAAATATTTCTATAGATATAGGAAAAATAGTGGATTTATTTATGTCAAATACATATTTAGATGTTATAGAAATACAAATGCCTACCATCAAAGAGGCAGAAACAAAAAATTTGCAAGAAGAAAATCAAAATAAAAATTATCTACAAGGATTTTTAGAAACAGAAATAAGTAGTTTAAAGGTAATAAAAGATTCAAATAAAGACAATAAAGTAGAAAATGAAGAAACAAAAGAAGATAATAAAAATATAGAAAATAAAGAACAAGAAGAAGTAAAAACTGCACAGACAGGAGTAGAAACTGAGGTTGTAACCAATAATCCAATAACAGAAAGTTTTAATGTTCAATATGGTGCTGTGAAATTAAAAAATCAAACTCAAATTAATTTAACACAAGAGATATTAACACCAAATATAACAATTGATAACAAAAATGTATTAATTTTTCATACACACAGTTGTGAAAGTTATACATCAAGTGATTTATTTCCATACACTCCAACTGGAAATTTTAGAACAACAGATTTGAATTATACAGTAACAAGAGTGGGAACAGAATTGGAAAATCAACTAAAACAGTATAATATACCAGTAATACATGATACTTCATATCATGATTATCCTGCATATAATGGTTCATATACAAAATCTTTACAAACTGTAGAAAATATATTAAAAACCACACAAGCAGATGTTATTATAGATTTACATAGAGATGCCATAGGTTCAAGACCTGACTATGCTCCAACAGTTAAAATAGGAGATGATTATGCTTCACAAATGATGTTTGTTATAGGTACAAATGAAGGAGGATTAAACCATCCAAATTGGGAGCAAAATTTAAAGTTTGCCATAAAAGTGCAAGAAAAGGCTGAAGAAATGTATCCAGGTTTATTTAAACCAATAATGGTTACACCAAATAGATATAATCAACATACTGGAAAATATGCAAGTATAATAGAAGTTGGTTCAACTGGTAACACATTAGAGCAAAGTTTAACAAGTATGAAATATCTAGCAAAAGTTTTAGATGAAGTAATGAGATAATTTAGATATTTCTGCCATATATGTTTTTCTACAAAAATTTCTAAATTTATAAAAAATTACTAAAATAAAAATTTTTATTATGCAAATAATAAAAATGATGAAATATATTTTATCTATTAGAAGAGCTAAATTTATTTAATGTATGTTCATCTTTAAACTATTTATTAGGAGGATATTATTATGGATAGCAAAATAATGTCAGAAAAACTAAAAGAGGAAATAGCAAAAGAATTAGGAGTTTATGAACAAGTAAAACAAGATGGAGGATGGGGAAATGTCTCATCAAAGAAATGTGGTAATATAGTTACAAAAGCAATAGAAATAGCTAATAGATCAGTTGAATAAAAATTTAAATAACATTAATAATTGAAAAAGAAGTACTTCTTTAGGTACTTCTTTTTCCAATTACCACAAATCTGCCATCTTTTACATGATAAGAACATGTAGATAGAGTTATTAGCTGATCTCCGTATTTTGCGGTTTCATTGATATTATATAAAGATTCTTTTTTAGCATTTTCAATAAAATTATTAAATTCATCTTCAGTTTGTGGATTAATAAAATAATAGTATCTAAAGACATTTTGTTCAGACTTATAATATACTCTTGACTTTAAAACAGCAATAATTTGGTATTCTGAATCATCATGTTCTGTTGTAAAATTTATGATTGGATGAGAATTATAAAAGTTAATATCTTCATATTTTAGCAAATCTTGGAACATAGTTCCATTTTGCATATTATGACCATAAATTAAAAGATTATTACATTTTAAATTCCAATCATAGTCCTTAGATAAAAATATAGATCCATTTTTTGATTTTTCTTTTTTATAGTTATGAGTCATATAATATTCATTATCTGGTCCCTGTAATACAGGATAATTAACATTTGTACCTTTAATTTCAAGCCAACCAACAATTTCAGGATTTTCCTGTTTTAGAGTTTTTACTTGAATCATCTTTTTTGTTTCTTTTTTTGTTATTTTATGCTCATCAACTTTTATTGTATTTAATAAATTGCTTTCTGCCTTTGCTTCATTTTTCAAAGAAAAGAAATCAATAATATACATAATAGACAATATTATTAATAAAACTAAAATAGAGCAAATTAGTATATTTCTTTTCTTCTGATTTATTTTTTTAGTTCCTTTCTATTTATAGCAATAATTAATGATACAGAGAATAATATTATTAATAAAGCAATAACTAGATAGTTTTGAATACCTGTTTTAGGTGTTTCATCTTTTTCCTCAACAATAGTATTTGACTCAGGTTCAGAAACAGGGGGTTCAGGTACAGTAGTTTCTACTTTAGATGTTTTAACATATATAGTAGTATCTGCATTTATAGGGTCATTAAAATTGAATTCTGTAGTAAAATCACTATTTGTATAGAAACCATCTATAGTATAGTCTTCTGTTAAGGTAATGTGTGATCTTAATAAATCAGCTGTTATATTTTCACCTAAATTAACTACTATTTTATTTGTTTTGTCTTGAACTATTAAAGTTATAATAGCACTTTTGGCATCTGAATTTCCAGTTGCTTTATCAGGTATATTAGATTCTGAAATAACATTTTCATGAGAATCTGTTAAAACAACTTTATTTCCAGCTACAAAGATTTTGTTTGTTGTATTAGGAGTATTTGTTACAGTGAATTCTGTAAGATGACCATTTTCTGCTATACGTACAACATTTTGATTTGTATCTGTTGTTAATGTTCCATTTAGTGTTAAAGTAGGATTATTTGTTGCAGAAGCACCTTTATCTATTTCTATACCATTATTTTCGTTAGTACCATTGTAACCTAAGTGTAATTTTTGAACTTCTATATTACCACCATTAGCTAAAACAGCTCCATATTTGAAACCTGTTATAGAAACATTGTTAAGGATTACAGTTGCACCATCATATGATTGAACACCATATTTAGGACCATTTTGTAGGTTTATATTTTTTAATGTAAGTTTAGCACCTGAAAATTGAGCTGTAAACATAGTTTGGTTCCCTGATGTTGAAGTCCAAGTACTAGAACCTGTTACTGTATAACCATTACCATCAATAGTAAGTTCCTTAGCAATTACAATTGGTTTTGTAACTGTAATATTAGATTGTAAAGTAACTGTAGTACCTACATCAGCACTAGAAATTGCGTTATTTAAGCTCTCCTCATCTGTAATAGGTGTAGAAGCTTTACTTAAATTTGGTATTATTATAGAAATAAACATTAAAATTGTAGAAATTAAAATTAATTTAATTGAATTTTTCATTTTTTCACCTCCTGAAAGTATTTTAACCTTTTTTTAAATGATTATTTATAATTTTACAAATTTGTAAAATAAAAATTTTCCAGTATAAAAATTGATTATTAGCGAATTTTATGTTATTATGTATTATGTAATTTAATTTTTATAAAATTGAACATGATGAAAGGTAAGTGATTTAAAATGGGAATAGAATTTATAGAAGAAATAAGAAATAAATTTGATAAATGGAGACTAAAAAGAATGCCTGATGAAAAAATAGTAGAAATGATAAGTAAAATGAATACAGAAGAATTGGAAAGAAAAATACCTACAATGATGGAATCAATTAATCAGCCAGAACAAATCGTAAAAGCACTAAATGAAACAGCACCAGCTTTACCTGATGAAGAAGTAAATAGAATAATAGAAAAACTTCCAAGAAAAGAAACAATTCAAGCTATAAAAGATCCAACAATAAGAGAAAATTTGCCTTTGGACACAATGATTAGATTAATACCAAAGACTACTGTTATAAATACAATGCTCGAAGAACTATATAGAAGAGCAGGGTTACAAAATGATTATACAATTACATATTTTATATCTCAGGCAGAAAAAAATCCTAATATATCTGAAAGAGGAAAAGAAATAATAAAAAGAATAATTGCAAAACAGATTGCAACAAAATATGCAAGATTTAATAATATTATGCATATAGACAGCTTTTTAGATGTATACCCAGTACAAGAAAGTGAAAATGAAAAATTGGATTTGGTAGATCTAGTAGAACAAGAAAGTCTAAAAGTAGTAAAAAAGCTAAATATTAAGTACAAAAAGACCTTGGAACAATATGAAAAATCAAAAAATAACCAATTTAAGGAAAAACCAGTTGAACCAAATGTATTTACTAGTGAAACTAAAAGAGATTTAGAATCTAAAATAAAAAAAGTGCTTGAAAAAAATGTGGAAAATAAAAATCAAGAAGATGAGTTAATACATGACTAAAAAATAAAGAAATTTATGATATGTATGAAAGGATAATAAAAAATGAAAATAAATAATAAAGTTGCAAAAAACATAATATTTTTTATTATGCTAATAATATTGATAGTAGTAATATATATAATATTTGAGATAGAAAAAAAGATTGAAGAGACTGAGACAGAAAATACTGTATCCGAAAAAATGGAAGAAGATACAACTGATAATACATTAAATCATAATGACATACAATCAAATGAGATTAGTAATACTACTGTAAACTCATATAATGAAAATATATATCATGACGAGTTTTCTGTACCATATGAAATTGAAAATAATAAATACTATGGGATAATAAACAATAATAAAGTAGAAGTAATATCATTAGAAAAAGCAGCTGATATAGCAGATGAAGAAGCAAAAAAAGATAAATACCAGTATCAACCTTGGGTATCGGAATTTTATACAAGGGGTAAAAATAGAAATGATCCTATATCTGCAGATTTAATAACAGATTTAAGCAGTATAAGTAGATTTTCTCATTGGAATGAAGAGTGGAAAGTAAGAGATTATAAAGATAAATTAATGTGGAAAATAAGGTTATTTGATGAAAATGATCCATTAACAAGTTTATATATTTATATAGATGCAGAAAATGGAGATATTATTGGAGCAGGAGATTCTAGTGATTAATTTTTATATTTTGTGGAATTTGTGAGGGAAAATATGATAGTAATTTATTTATTAACAATCTGTTATAGCAATTTGCGTAATTGGAATTATATCATATGATTTAATTGGGGTAAAAAAATTAAAACTATCACCAAATATCATAAGCAATATAATAATAAAAAATTCATAAAAACTATTGACAAAATAAAAAAAAGTGAATATAATAGATTGCAAGGCGACTGACAAAAGGAGAGAGGAATGAAAGAGGATAATGTGTTATTTCAAATTAAATCTTTAGAAAGACTATTAGCAAAAAAATTTTTATGGAGTAGGGACATAGATGAAAAAATTGAACAAACAATGCCAACACCAATCCAAATAAAAATAATAGAATATATTTTAGAACATGAGGGAGAAGAAATCTATCAAAAAGATTTAGAAAAAATATTTAATATAAGAAGAGCTACAGTGTCAGGGGTTTTACAAACGATGGAAAAAAATGATTTGATACAAAGAATAACTGATGTAACTGATACAAGAACTAAGAAAATAATATTAAATGAAAAGGCAAAACAAATTCTTCAGAAATGTAGGATAAAAATGGATGAATTATCAAAAAATATTACAGAAGGCATTAGTGAAGAAGAATTAGAAAATTTTATAAAGACAATCCAAAAAATGAAGCAAAATTTAGAACAATCGGAAAAATATAAAATATGTGCTACAATTGATTGTAGTACAAAAAAATAAAATAAAATGTAAGTTGCCTAACAGAATAAAAGAAAGGAAGAAAGATATGTTAAAACTATTAAAAAGCTTTACAAAAAAAGAATGGCTATTATCAATATTAGTAGTATTACTTGTTGTATTTCAAGTATGGTTAGATTTAAAATTACCTGATTATATGTCACAAATTACTAGATTAGTGCAAACAGAAGGAAGCCAAATGTCAGAGATACTTCAAAATGGTGGATATATGATTTTATGTGCGATTGGTAGCCTATTTGCAGCTGTAATAACAGGTTATTTAACATCAAGTATATCATCAAATTTCTCAATGAAATTAAGAGAAAAGATCTTTACAAAAGTTGAAGAATTATCAATGAATGAAGTAAAACAATTCTCAACAAGTAGTTTAATAACAAGAACAACAAATGATGTAACACAAATTGAGATGTTAATTGCTATGGGATTACAATTATTAATAAAAGCTCCAATTACTGCAATTTGGGCTGTTACAAAAATCTTAAATAAAAGTTGGCAATGGAGCACAATTACAGGTGTTGCTGTAGTAATATTATTGGGAGTTATTGGATTAATAACTACACTAGTAATACCAAGATTTAAAAAGGTTCAAAAACTTATAGATAATATAAATAATGTAACTCGTGAAAATTTAACAGGAATAAGAGTTGTAAGAGCATTTAATGCAGAAGAATATCAAGAAGACAAGTTCCAAAATGTAAATAATAACTTAACAAAGTTACAAACATTTAACCAAACTACATTTTCTATAATGCAACCAGTAATGTATTTAATAATGTATGGAATAACACTTGCAATTTATTTTGTAGGGGCATTTTTAATAGAAAATGCGTTAATGGTAGATAAATTGACAATATTTGGAGATATGGTCGTATTTAGTTCATATGCAATGCAAGTTATAATGTCATTCTTAATGCTTGCGATGATATTTATGATGTTGCCTAGAGCAGAAGTTTCTGCAAATCGTATAAATGAAGTATTAGATACAGAAAGTACAATAAAAGATGGTAATCTTGATAAAGATATTACAGATGAAAGAGGAACAGTTGAATTTAAAAATGTAAGTTTCAAATATCCTGATGCAGAAGAATATTTATTAAAAGATATATCATTCAAAGCAAATAAAGGTGAAACAATTGCATTTATTGGATCTACAGGTAGTGGAAAATCTACATTAATAAATTTAATACCAAGATTTTATGATGTAACAAAAGGAGAAGTTTTAGTAGATGGAGTAAATGTAAAAGAATACAAACAAGAATTTCTATATAATAAAATAGGATATATTCCTCAAAAGGCAGTTATGTTTAATGGTACAGTTTCTTCAAATGTAGCATATGGAGATAATGGAAAAGGTGAAATTTCTAAAGAAAAGATAAAAGAAGCCATAAATGTTGCACAGGCTACAGAATTTGTGGAAAAAATGGAAAACACATATGATGCACATATGGCAAGTGGTGGAACAAATGTATCAGGAGGTCAAAAACAAAGATTATCAATTGCAAGAGCAATAGCTAGAGATCCTGAAATATATATATTCGATGATAGTTTTTCTGCTCTTGATTATAAAACAGATAGTATCCTTAGAAAAGAATTAAAAAAATATACAAAAGATGCTACTACATTAATAGTTGCTCAAAGAATAGGAACAATTATAAATAGTGACAAAATCATTGTTTTAGATGAAGGAAAAGTAGTAGGAGAAGGAAAACACAAAGATTTATTAAAAACATGTGAAGTATATAAACAAATAGCTTTATCACAATTGTCAAAGGAGGAATTAGAAAATGCAGGGTAAAACAATAAAAACTCCTTCAAGAGGACCAATGGGTAGAATGGGTAGAAATGTAGGCGAAAGTGCTAAAGATTTTAAAGGTGCTATAAAAAGACTTTTTAGTGAACTTAAAAGTTATAGGATATTAATAGCTATTGCAATAATTTTAGCAATATTAAGTTCAGTACTTTCAATATTTGCACCAAATAAATTATCAGATTTAACTGATGAAATTTCAAAAGGACTGGTTGTAAATAAAGATAATTTAGAAAAATTGTCATCAAATATACAAGATAATTTAAGCAAAAAGATTTCTAATTTAAATGTGCTTCAAAATCAGCAATCTGACATGACAACAGAAATACCTGAAGAAATGAAAAATATTTTATTTGAAGATCTTGAAATAGATGGAGTGAAAATTTCAGTAGATGATCAATATGAATTTGTAAAAGAAATGAGTACTCTAAATGAGGGAACAGATGCAAATACATTATATAAAAAAATAGACGAAATGCCTGAATCTATACAAGATTTAATAAAACCTGTAATGAATATAGATACTATAAAAGCAATAGCAATATTTTTGGTAGGTTTATATTTATGTAGTAGTTTGTTTAATTATATACAATCTATATGTATGGTACAAGTAGCAAATAGATTTGCAAAACGCCTAAGAGGAGATATTTCAAGAAAAATAAATAAATTACCACTTAAATATTTTGATAAACACCAAACAGGTGATATATTATCTAGAGTGACAAATGATGTTGATATGATTGCACAAACTATGAATCAATCATTAGCAAGTTTAGTAAGTAGTATAACATTATTTTTAGGTACTATAATAATGATGTTTATTACAAACTGGGTAATGGCTATTACTGCGATACTTGCAAGTATGATAGGATTTATGGGAATGATAGCAATATTAAAAAAATCACAAAAGTATTTTGTTAGAAAACAGACTGAGTTAGGAAATTTAGATGGTCATGTTGAAGAAATATATGGTGGATTAAATGTTGTAAAAGTATATAATGGAAAAAAAGAATCTGATAAAAAATTTGCTGAATATAATAAAAAAGTATGTGAAGCAAATAGAAAAAGTCAATTTGCTTCAGGTGTAATGATGCCAATAATGAATTTTATAGGTAATTTTGGATATGTTGCAGTTTGTATTGTAGGTGCATTACTTACAATGAATGATGTTATATCATTCGGAGTAATAGTTGCATTTATAAGTTATGTAAGATTATTTACATCACCACTTTCACAAATAGCACAAGGTTTAACTAATTTACAGTCTACTGCGGCAGCAAGTGAGAGGGTTTTTGAATTCTTAGATGAAGAGGAAATGTCTAATCAAAAAGAAATAACAAAAACTTTAAATAAAGAAGATGTAAAAGGAAAAATAGAATTTAAAAATGTGGTATTCCAATATGATGATAATGATAAACCAACAATTAATAATTTTACTGCATTAGCAAAACCAGGACAAAAAATTGCTATTGTTGGACCAACAGGAGCAGGAAAAACTACAATGGTAAATTTACTTATGAAATTTTATGAAATAAATTCAGGAGATATAAAAATAGATGATGTTTCAATAAATGAATTATCAAGAGAAAATATACATAGTTTATTTACTATGGTATTACAAGATACATGGCTTTTTAAGGGAACTGTAAAGGAAAATATAATTTATAACAGAAAAGATGTAAGTGATGAAAAAATAAGAGAAGTATGTAAAGAAGTTGGCTTAGATCATTTTATAAAAACATTACCTAAAGGATATAACTCAGAAATAGGTGAAACTGATGCAATATCAAGTGGACAAAGACAATTACTTACAATTGCTAGAGGTATGATTGAAGATACACCATTTTTAATATTAGATGAGGCAACATCAAATGTTGATACAAGAACAGAAGAACTTGTACAAAAAGCAATGGATAAATTAGCAGAAGGAAGAACTTCGTTTATAATAGCACATAGGTTGTCTACAATAAAAAATGCTGACTTGATATTAGTTATGAAAAATGGAAATATTATTGAACAAGGAAATCATCAGGAATTAATGGAAAAACAAGGTGCATATGCTGAATTATATAATTCACAATTTGAATTATAATTTAAGACTCAATATTTTGAGTCTTTTTTTTAATATTAGTTGAAACTTGCTATATTTTTTGATATAATTCAAAAGTAAAAATACAAAAAATAGGAGAGAAAAAATTGGATAAATTAGTATTAATAGATGGAAATAGCATCATGAACAGGGCATTTTATGGAATAATGGGAAGTAAGATGTTAACAACAAAAGATGGCAAATATACAAATGCAGTATATGGTTTTTTGGCAATATTATTTAAATTAATTGATGAAGTAAAACCAAACTATATGGCTGTAGCATTTGACCTAAAAGCTCCAACTGCAAGACATAAAATGTATGAAGGATATAAAGCAAATAGAAAAGGTATGCCTGAAGAGCTTGCAGAACAAATGCCAGTGATAAAACAGGTATTAAGGGCAATGAAAATAGACATTATAGAAAAAGAAGGTTATGAAGCAGATGATATATTAGGAACATTATCAAGATATGGAGAGAAACAAGGATTAGAAGTAACAATATTATCAGGAGATAGAGATACATTTCAATTAGCAACAGATAATATTTCAATTAGAATACCACATACAAAGGCAGGTAAAACAGAAACAGATATATATAATAGAGATAAAATAAAAGAAGTATATGGATTAGAACCAAAACAATTAATAGAGGTAAAGGGATTACAGGGAGATACATCAGACAATATTCCAGGAGTACCAGGTATAGGAGAAAAGACAGCACTAAAATTGATACAAGAATATGGAACTATAGAAAATATATACAAAAGTTTAGAAGATGGAACATCAAATTTAAAAGGAAAGCAGAAAGAGAATATAGAAAATAATAAAGATTTAGCAGAATTATCAAAAACTCTTGGAACAATAAATTTAGAAGTACCAATTGAAGATACTTTAGAAAATTTTAAGGTAGAAGAATGGGATAAACAAGAAGTATATAAAATCTTTAAAGAATTAAATTTTAAAAGATATATAGAAAGATTTAATTTAGAAGGAACAGAGGAAAAGCAAGAAAACATAGAAAAAACATATAGTGTAAAAGAAATCATAAATAAAAATGAAATTCAAAAACTTATATCAGATGTGGAAAAAGAACAAAAAATGATTTTTGAGATTTTTTCACAACCAAATGATAGTATAGAAAAGATTATAAAAGAAAAAATAACTGCTATTTGTATTTATTTGGATAGTGTTAAAACAGTATATTATATAAATTTATCAAAAGAAAATGATATACAAGACCTAAAACAGATTTTTGAGGATAATAATATAGGAAAAGTTGGAATACATTTAAGTAAAACATATATATTATTAAAACAGGAAAATATAAAATTAAATAACTTAAAATTTGATGCAAAAATAGCTGGATATTTATTAAATTCAAATAATAATAAACTAACATTAGAAAATATAGCAGAAGAACAATTAGGAATTGATATTAGTAATTATATAAAAAAAGAAGATGAAAGCGAACAAATAACATTATTTGAAGATACTAAAAATGAAGAAAACCAAAAAGAAGAACTTGCATTAAGAACATATATATTATCAAAATTAGAAAAACACATGTTGGAAAAATTAGAAGAGATAAATAATATAGAACTTTTTCAAAATATAGAAATGCCAACAATTGAAGTATTATCAGAAATGCAATGGAATGGAATGTATGCAAACAAAGATGAATTAGAAAAATTTGGAGATAAACTAAAAGAACAATTGGAAATTAAAACTAAGATAATATATGAGATGGCAGGAGAAGAATTTAATATAAATTCTACAAAACAATTAGGAGAAATACTTTTTGAAAAAAAGAAATTACCTGTGATAAAAAAGACTAAAAGTGGATATTCAACAGATGTGGATGTACTAGAAAAGTTAAAAGAAGAAGATCCAATAATAGAGCAAATATTAGATTATAGGCAATTGATGAAGTTAAACTCAACATATGTGGAAGGATTAAAACCATATATTAATCCGGTAACAAAAAGAATACACTCATTTTTCCATCAGACAATAACAACAACTGGTAGAATTAGTTCGACAGAACCTAATTTGCAAAATATACCAACTAGATTTGAATTAGGTAAGCAAGTAAGAAAAATATTTGAGCCTGAATTCGGAAAAGTGTATATAGACGCAGATTATTCGCAAATAGAATTAAGAGTATTAGCACATGTATCAAAAGATAGTCATATGCAAGAAGCATTTAAAAATAATGAGGATATACATAAACAGGCTGCATCAAAAGTATTTAAAGTCCCTATAAATGAGGTAACCAAAGCCCAAAGATCAGAGGCTAAAGCAGTAAATTTTGGAATAGTATATGGGATAAGTGATTTTGGACTTGCAGAACAATTAGGAATAGGAAGGAAGCAAGCTAAAAAATATATTGAAGAATATTTAACACAATATTCAGGAATAAAAAGCTATATGGATAACATAACAAATGAAGCTAAAGAACAAGGTTATGTTGAAACAATATTCCATAGAAGAAGATATATACCTGAGCTTCAGTCAAAAAATTATATGGTAAGACAATTTGGATCAAGAGTAGCAATGAATACGCCAATCCAAGGAACAGCAGCAGATATTATGAAATTAGCAATGATAAATGTATATAATGAATTAAAGAAAAGAAATTTAAAATCAAGAATAGTTTTGCAAGTACATGATGAAATGATGATAGAAGCACCAAAAGAAGAAAAAGAAGAAGTAAAAAAAATATTAAAAGAACAAATGGAAAAAGTAGTAAAATTGGATATACCATTAATTGCTGAAATCTCAGAGGCTAATAACTGGTATGAGTGTAAATAAGAAAAAAGGAGAGAGTACCAATTAAACTAAAGAAATTAATGATAATATTAACAATTTTAATAATATGTATATTTTTATTATGTGTATTAAAAGTACAGAATAATATAATGAAAGTATTATATCCTATAGAATATGAAAATTTAGTAACATTATATTCACAAGAGTATCAAGTTGATGAATATTTGGTTTATGCAATAATAAAGGCAGAAAGTAATTTTGATATTAATGCAGTTTCTAATAAAGGAGCAAAAGGTCTTATGCAACTTATGGAAAATACGGCAAAAGATGTCATAAAAAAGGTAAATATAGATATAAGCTCAGAAGAACTATCAGAAAAATTATTAGAGCCTGATATTAATATAAATTTAGGTACTAAATATATCTCAATTTTATTGCAAAAATATGGAAACATACCTATTGCATTAACAGCATATAATGCAGGAATAGGCACAGTAGATAACTGGATTGAAAAAGGAATAATAAAAGAAAATGGTGAAGATATCGAAAATATTCCATATAAAGAGACTAATCAATATGTGAGAAAAATTTTAAGAAGTTATAAAATTTATCAAGAATTATACTAAAATATATAGACAAACAGACAAAAAATAAATTAAAATAGAAATTTAGATGAAAGGAAAACAAAATATGGCAATAGAACAACTCATTTTTGCGATAATTTCATTTGCTTTATTTATATATATGTTTTATAAAATTATCAAAAAAAATGATACTAGTTATTTTATAATGATAATATTGCAAGCAATAGCAATAGCTTTAAATTTCTTTGAATTCTTGTTTAAAATAAAGTTAAATTCATTATTTATGATTATAAAATATGTAATAGGATTGCTATTACCAATTACTATAATAGTGCTAGAAAAATATAACATTCCATTTACAGAAATAGTAGATTTAACTAAAGCTGACATTTTTTTGAGATTAAAAGATAGTAAAAAAGCAAAACAAGCACTTTTAC
Organism: uncultured Clostridia bacterium; assembly: GCA_944388755.1. GTDB lineage: Bacteria > Bacillota > Clostridia > TANB77 > CAG-508 > CAG-269. Next base: position 20,460 of record CALXJY010000018.1, read on the forward strand.
ATTTAATTGCAAAATATCCAGAAAATTATCAAGGGCATAAAAGGTTAGCTGAGGTATATGAAAAAGAAGGTGGAAGTAGAAAAGCTATTGATGAATATGTACAAGCAATAGATATAAATAAAAGAGATTATAATTCTTATTATAAAGTAGCAGAATTACTAAATAATTTAGATAAAAAAGAAGAAGCAAGTCAAATGCTATTTAATCTTTTAAAGAAAAAACCAGACTATTATGATGCAACTATTTTATTAGGTGATATTTTAATTGAAAAAGAAATGTATAAAGAAGCTGTAAACATTTATCAAGAAGCCTTAAGATATAATCCTTTGAGTTATGACATTAATTATAATTTAGGAATTGTATATACAATGCTAAATGATTTTGAAAATGCAAAGATTTGCTATGAAAAATCTGCACAAATAAATAGTTTATCATATAATTCGAAATATGCTTTAGCTGAAATAGCTTTAATATATAAGGAGATTGATGAGGCACAAAAATACTTTATGCAGGTTTTAGAAGATGAAAAATTAGCACCTGAAGGTTATTATCAATTAGCAAAAATTGAATTAATAAAAGGAAATAAAGATATGGCAATACAATATGCAAATACTGCGATAGATTCTAATTCAAAAAAGATTGTAGATAAAATAAAAAAAGATCCATTATTTATACCTATTATTGCAAAATTATCGATTCCATTTAATATTGATGAACAAGAAGTAGAAGAAAAAAGTGATTTACTAAAAGAAATAAAAGCAAAAGAACATTTAGAGGAAACATTTGAAATTACACGAAATCTTGGATATAGTGATATAGAAATGTTAAACAGGAATAAAATAAAAAAACAGCAGTTTAATAATATTCAGAGTAAAACAAATGAAAATTATAGAGAATTATAAATAATACTTAATAAACAACATATAATAGTAAAAGATATAATTTACATTTATAATAAGAAAGGATGAGATTTACAATGAATAAAACTTTTACTATTATAGGAGGAGATCTAAGAATAATAAAATTAGCTAAAATATTGGCAGAAGACAATAATATAGTATATATATATGGTTTAGAAAAAGTTGAAGAGCTTAGAGACATAAAAAATATTACCTATTGTGAGAAATTGCAGGATGCAGTGAAACAATCAGAAATAATTATAGGACCAATTCCATTTTCTAGTGATGGGATAAATATTAATACACCTTTTAGTAATGAAAAAATATCTATAAGAGAATTAATGCATAATATAAATGCAAAAATCTTGATTGCGGGAAATATATTACCTGAAGTTTATGATTTGGCAAATGATGAATATATTGAAATAATAGATATAATGAAAAGAGAGGAATTGGCAGTATTAAATACAATTGCTACTGCAGAAGGAGCTATAGAAATTGCAATTACAAATACAAATAAGATTATACATGGAAGTCAAATCTTAATATTGGGATTTGGTAGAATTGGAAAGGTTTTGGCAAGAAAATTGGCAGGTCTTTCTGCTAAAGTTACATGTGCTGCAAGAAAAGATGAGGACTTGGCATGGATACGAGCATATGGACATATGGAAACTAATATAAATACTTTAGATCAGAACTTAGAAAAATATGATATAATAATTAATACAGTGCCACATACAATATTAACAGAAGAAAGATTAAAATATGTAAAACAAGATTGTTTACTAATAGATTTAGCATCAAATCCTGGAGGGATTGATAAAAAAGTAGCCAAAGAAAGAAATTTGAAACTTGTTTGGGCATTAGCATTACCAGGAAAAGTGGCTCCAACAACAACAGCAGAATTTTTAAAAGATACAGTATTTAATGTTTTAAAAGAAATATATAAAGAAATTTAAAAAAGTGAAAAAAAGAAGGGAAGTAAGATAAATGGAAATTATACAGTCATTAATATTAGGTGTAGTACAAGGATTAACAGAATTATTACCAATTTCTAGTTCAGCACATTTAAATCTAATACCTTGGATTTTTAAATGGGATATACCAGCAAGTTTTGATGTTGCACTACATTTTGGAACATTACTTGCAATAGCAATATTCTTTTTTAAGGATTGGATAAACTTAATAAAAGGTGGTTATAATCAAGTAGTAAAAAAAGAGAAATCTACTGAAGGTAGGATGTTTTGGTATATAGTTATTGCAACAATACCAGGTGGTATAATTGGATTTATACTAGATCATATTGTAGGAGAAAGTTTAGGAGAAATGCCACTTCTAATTGCAATTGCACTTATTGTAATGGGAATAATTTTATATATTGTAGATAAGAAAGCACCTTCTAATACTAAATATGAAAATATGACATTTAAACAAACATTTTTAATTGGTTTATCACAGGCTTTAGCATTTATACCAGGAGTATCTCGTTCTGGTATTACAATGACAACTGGTAGATTAATGGGTGTAGATAGAAGTTCAACAGCAAAATATTCATTTATGTTGTCAGCCCCTATAGTGCTTGGGGCAACATTATACAAATTCAAAGACTTTGTATTTAATTTACCATTTGTTGTGGGAGTATTATCTAGTTTTATTGTTGGTTTACTTGTTATAAAATTTTTATTACAATATTTGCAAAAAGGCAGTTTTAAGATATTTGCAATATATAGAATAATAGTTGGAATAGCAATTATAATATTATTTATGACTAGAATGTAATAAGATAAGTTGGACTTTATGAGAGGATGATAATAAAAATGTTAGAAACAATAAATTCACCAAATGATGTAAAAAAATTAAGTTATGATGAAAAAAAAGAACTAGCAGAGGAAATTAGAAAGTACATATTAGAAATAGTATCTGAAAATGGTGGACATTTAGCTTCAAACCTTGGAGTTGTAGAGCTTACAATAGCTTTACATAGTGTTTTTGATGTCCCAAAAGATAAAATAGTTTGGGATGTAGGACATCAAACATATGTACATAAAATTTTAACAGGCAGAAGAAAAGATTTAAAAACTTTAAGACAATTAAATGGAATTGCAGGATTTCCAAAAACAAAAGAATCTGAAACAGATTGTTTTAATACAGGACATAGTAGTACCTCTATATCTGCAGCTCTAGGAATGGCTAGAGCAAGAGATTTAAAAGGGGAAGATAATTCTGTTATTGCTGTAATAGGTGATGGAGCTCTAACAGGTGGAATGGCATTAGAAGCACTAAATGATGCAGGTTTTAGTAAATGTAAAATGACAGTTATATTAAATGATAATGAAATGAGTATATCACCAAATATTGGTGGGTTAAATATGTTTTTAAGTAAATTAAGAACAAAAAAATTATATACTAAATCAAATGTATCAATGAAAAAAATAATTTGGAAAATACCTATAGTAGGAAAACCATTTGTTAAGATTGTTCAGAGAGTAAAGAGAAGTTTAAAACAATTAATAATTCCAAAAATGTTTTTTGAAGATATTGGTTTTACATATTTGGGACCAGTAGATGGACATAATCAAGTAGAACTTGAAAATATATTAAAATTAAGTAAGCAGGTGGATACACCAGTATTAATACATGTCCTTACAAAAAAAGGAAAAGGATATAAAATTGCTGAACAAAACCCAGATAAATTTCATGCTACAGGACCATTTAATATTGAAGATGGAAAGCCGAAAAAGCAGAAGTCAAAAGATTATTCTAAAACTTTTGGAGAAAAATTGGTAAGTTTAGCTGAAAAGAATAATAAAATTGTTGCTATAACAGCATCAATGAAAGATGGAACAGGTCTAGCAGAATTTCAAAGTAAATTTCCTAATAGATTTTTTGATATTGGTATAGCAGAGCAACACGCTATAACTTTAGCAGCAGGTATGGCTAGCCAAGGTTTAATACCTGTTGTACCAATATATTCATCTTTTTACCAAAGAGCATATGATCAAGTAATACATGATGTTGCAATACAAAATTTACCTGTAGTTATGTGTGTAGATAGAGCTGGAATTGTGGGACAAGATGGTGAAACACATCAGGGATTATTAGATATGGCATTTTTTAGAATAGTGCCAAATTTAAATATATTAGCACCAAAGGATTTTAAAGAATTAGAGGATATGTTGGAATTTGCCATAAACTTAAGCAAACCAGTTGCTTTAAGATATCCAAGAGGCGGAGAAGATAAAGATATAAAGTTTGAAAAACACGAAAAAATAGAACTTGGTAGAGCAGAAATTTTAAAGGAATTTGATAATAATGAAGATAGGGAAAAAATAACAATAATAGCAATAGGAAAAATGGTCGCAAAAGCAGTTAAACTTGCAAGTCAATATGAAAAAAACGGAAAGAATGTACAAGTTATAAATGCAAGATTTATAAAACCATTTGATAATAATACAGTTATTAAATCTTTAAAAATATCAAAAAAAGTTGTTACATTAGAAGATGGAACTATAATAAATGGATTGGGAACTATAATTAAAGAAATAATAGCAGAAAATAATATTAATATAGATATTAAAACATATGCATATCCTGATCAATTTATAAAACATGGTACAGTAGATGAATTAGAAAGTGAATATTTTCCAGTTTAGTTATAGTACATGTAATAAATATGCTTTATAGAAGGAATGTGATGAAAATGGATAAACGTGATATTTTACAAGAATATAGAAAACAAGATGATAGAGTACTTTTATCACAAATATTGGATAAATTAGAAGAATCTAAAAAAAAGGATAAAATAGAGTATACAGACTTTTTAGATATGTATCAAGTTGATCTTGTAAAAAAATTTTTAAATAAAATTCAGGTTAGTAATTATATTTTATATGGAGGATATGAAGATTCAGAAAGAAAAGTAGCAGTATTTTATCCTGAAAATTATACAGATGAAATGGTGAAAAAAAATTATAATAAAATCTTAAAAATTATTAGAATATCTTTAAGCAAAGAAAATGAGGGAAAATATTCACATAGAAATTATTTAGGTGGAATAGTAAAATTAGGAATGAAAAGAGAAAAAGTAGGAGATATATTAGTTGTTCAGAATGGAGCAGATATAGTTGTTAAAAATGAAACAGCAGAAATTTTAGCAAAGGAATTAGAAACTTTAACAAGGTTTCAAAATAGTAAAGTTGAAGTTTTGAATATAGATCAAATTCGTAAGCCTGAAATAAAGCTTGAATATGTTGAAATAATAGTCCCATCATTTAGGCTTGACAATATTGTATCAGATTTAGCAAGGACCTCAAGGAGCAAAGCTGTACAGATACTAGAACAAGAAAGAGTTTTTATTAATGGTCAAAATGAAACAAAACCATCTAAATCTGTTAAAATAGGAGATATTATCACAATTAGAGGAAAAGGCAGATTTGTAGTTAAACAGCTAAAAGGAAGTACTAGAAGTGGAAGATTTGTTTTAGAAATTGAAAAATATGTATAATTACTAAAAATCCAAAAAAGTCAAAATAATTTTAATGGTAATATATCTAAATAGTTAGTTATGTATATATAATGTCATTAATATAGCAGAGTTTTCATTATTATAATATTTATTGCGAAGGCCGACTTCTTTAAAGCCGGCTTTTTTATATAAATTAATTGCTGTGACATTTGTATTTGAAACTTCTAAATTAATTTTTGTAAGTTTAAGTTCTTTTGCTTTATTAATTATTACATTTAAAAGTAAATTACCAATTCCATTTTTACGGTAACTTTTTTTTGTAACAATATTCATTAATTCACATTCATCTAATATAATTTTAATACTAGCAAAACCAATAATTTCATCATTCAATTTAGCAACAAAATACAAAGAATTTTTGCTTTCTAATTCATTTTTTAAAATATCAAATGTCCAAAAGTTATCAAAATCTGTAAGTAAATTATTTTTTATAATATTTAAATCATCAATATTCATTTTAGAAATTTTAATATCAGATAAATTCAAAATAATCAATCCTTCCAAATAAAAGATGTTAATAATTGGCTATAGTTTGTTATAATTCACATTTACGAAAATCGTTACCGAACTGTACTCATTTGTGCCTGAGGCTTTTTAATATATAAAGGTAAAACTTCGGAGCTATTTGTAGTAGAACTTTTATTTGAGCCTGCTAATGCCAATGTGTATGAATTTAGCATATTATTTTTTTCTTCTAAAAATACAGCATTTGAAAATGAATTTTTTATTAAATCTTTATGTAATAAACAACCATCACCTACAAATACAATTTTGTTAGATAATTTGTTTTCTTTTTTTATAATTTCCAATGCATTATCAATACTATCTGTTTTAGGTTCTATTATTTGAGAGCAAATACCGTTATCAAAATTAAATAAAGCAAAATAGCAATTAGAATGTTTACAATCTATAATACTGCAAACTAGACCATTGTAGTTTTCTCCCAATCCTAATTTAACATTATATGCCAAAGCTTCTAAAGAAGTAACAGGTACACATGGAATATTTAGACTATCCATGAAAGCTTTTACAGTAGAAACACCTATTCTAATACCTGTAAAAGAACCTGGACCAATGTCACAAATTAATAAATTTATATCTTTTAAACTTAAATTAGATTTTTTTAATGCTAATTCTATCATTGGCATTAAATTTTCTGAGTGTGTTTTATTTGTATTAGTATCTAAATTACAAATTAACTTAGTGTTATTTAAAATAGATACACCACAGATATTACTTGAAGTATCTATGCTTAAAATATTCATTTTACCACATCCTTATATAATATATTTATCAAAACGTTTACCAAAAGTTTGAATATTTAATATACGAACATTTTCATCAGAATCATCTTTTTCAAAATAAATATGAATATACTCTTTAGGTAAGGCACTAGATATAATTTCTCCCCATTCAATTAAACATAGGCCATTATCAAAATATTCTTCTCCACCAATTGCGTAAAATTCATCTTCATTTTCTAGACGATAAACATCAAAATGATATATTGGAAAGTCTTTGTAAGAATATTCATTAACAATTGTAAAAGTTGGACTGGAGATTTCATTTTCCAAATCAAAGTAAGTAAGGACACCCTCGACAAATTTTGTTTTGCCTGAACCTAATTCTCCTGACAAAACTATTACATCTCCCTTTTTTAGATTACTTCCGAATTTTTTTGCGAAATTTAAAGTGTCTGTGACATTATTTAATTTATACTTTTTTTCCATTTAAAATTCATTCCTTTTTTGTTTTGCTGAAAGGCAAATAATTGTGAAATAAATTCTTTTTGATTTATTAAGCCTTTCTTTTTCAGTATTATACTATAAAAAACTAAAAAAATCTAGTTTAAGTATTAATAAATTCAGTCAAACTAATTGAAAAATTGCAAGGAGATATGGAAATGAGAGGTTTTCTCATCACATAAAAGATAGTTATCTAAGAAAAGTAAAAAAAATAGTAGAACATTTTGGAAAAATCATAAGTAAAGTAACAACAAGAGAATTAGAAATATTTTGAAACAAAGTTTGGTGAAATAATAATTATTCTATATTCATAAAATTATATTAAAAGAAAAATAAACTTCTAAATTTAATTATAATGATTTAATTAAATTTAGAAGTACCTATATTTCAAATTAATAATAATTTATAATTTTTTTAATTCTTGGATTGATAGTCCGGTAAGCTCACTAATAGTGTTTAAATCAATTTTTTTAGATAACATTTTTTTGGCAATTTGTAGTTTTTCTTGATTAATACCCTGATTAATGCCTTGCTCAATACCAGCCTTTAAGCCTTTATCATATCCAGCATCTTCAATAGCTTTTTGATCCATAATATATTTTTCTCTTAATTCTGCTAAATATTGCTCATGTTCATCTTGACTAATTTCTTCTAGTACTTTTTTAGCTTTTTGAATTTCTTTATTTGACATATCGACCACCTCAGGACTTTCTATAAATTCTATCCATGAGTTCAAACTATTATGATTACTTTTTTCTTTATAATCTTTGAACTTATTCAGTTCTATTATATAAATTTCCATTACATCTGTCAATACTATTTTTTGATGAATTTTTTCGTTTGTACTATTTTTTAATTTTATTTAGAAAAAATTTACGCTATTTTTATGTATAATTATAATTTA
>CALXJY010000019.1 GCA_944388755.1 uncultured Clostridia bacterium
TTGTTGTATCTAACCGTAGCCGGTATGATTGCATAATAATTATTTTTACTTTCCTCATTCACGATTAACCTCCTTTTGCATTATTTTATCTTCTCTTGTTCCTGATAAAATCAAGGCATATAAAAAGAGGCTAATATTAGCCCCAACAATTAAACCAATTATAAAATATATCATTTTAACATCTCCATTTTTTAAAAATTTATATATAGTGATTAGATACTTGCTTTTTTAAATTTCTCTAACAAAACTCTAACAAATTGTAAAAAGTTTTGGATTTTTTTGTTTCCTTATTTTTCAATATTTTTATGTTCTTACCTTGCAAATCCTTACAGTTTCTTGTGATATATGTGTCTTATCAAATCTTTATAAAGACTAATAGGTAAACAGGGTAAAATCCTTCTAAGCCTGGGGTCGGGGGTTCGAACCCCTCCTGGCTCACCAAAAAAGTCTTATACAAACACTGTATAAGACTTTTTTATTAATTATTATTCTTTTCCTTATCTAAAATATTTTGTATATTTTCTTTTAATTCTATAAGGTCATTTTCTATAACATACCATACACTTTTTAAGCTTATTCCTTCATAATCGTGTACTATTCTATTTCTTAAACCTTTTATCATATTCCACTCTATTTCACTATATTTATCCATAGTTTCTTTTGAAATATTTTTTACTAATTCTCCTATTTGGCTTATTGCAAATATTGTAGCATCTACTGTTTTTTCATCATCACAAAATTCCGTAGTTTGACATTTTTTTATTAAAAGTCAATCATTTGTTTTGTAAATTTTTTGTGAACTACTGAAATATAGGAATTAAAAGAATAAAATTATTTTTTTAGAATAAAATATTTATAATAATTATTGACAAATACGTATGATACGTAGTATAATATAATTGTTAGGAGGAATAGTCATGACATTTCGAGAACTAGAGAAATTGTTAATCTCCAATGGTTGATATCATTCTCGTACAAATGGCTCACACTACATATATAGACACAACGAGAAAAAGCGGAAGTATTCCAGTACCTAACCATAAAGGAGATATCCCGAAAGGAACTCTTAACAATATCTTAAAACAAGCAGGGTTGAAATAAACCCTTGCTTGTAAATAAGTAGGAGGTATAACAATGAAAGTTATTTATCCAGTATTATTTTATGAGGAAAAAGAAGGAGAATATTCTGTTTTTGTTCCAGATTTACAAAAAGCATTGAATACTAGTGCTTCTACTTGTGGTAGTACATTAGAAGAGGCTATGTCAATGGCAGAGGACTTAATCGCAGGATTAGTACTAGATGAAATGGAAGAAGGAAACAAAATACCAAAAGCAAGTAAAATCGAGAATGTGTCATTTGAAGAATTAGAAAAATACTTGGATATAGAAAATTGGGATTATGTTTCTAAATTTAAAACATATATATCAGTAGATATAAGTTCATTTGCTGAAAAATGGGGAAAAGAATTGATAAAAAAGACCGTAAATATACCTAAATGGATAAATGCAAAAGCAGAAAGTTTAAAAATAAATTTTTCAAAGACATTAGAAGAGGCATTATTACAAAAAATATATAAAGAGTAATAAAATAAAGAAGCGGTAAAATTATATTAAATTATTAACCGCTTCTATAAGGAGTATCAAAATGAACTATAATTCAAATAAAACAGACGAGGAAAAACAAGACCGTAATGTAACAATAGTTGCTATTGGTGCGATAATATTTGAAATAATAGGTGCTTTTATTGCTATAAATAATTTTTTGTTATTTATGCTAATTTGTTTAGTAGGAACAATTATATTTTCTATTGCAAATGCCATTGTAGTATCTATTAAGAAAAGAAAAAATCAAGATTAGTAATATTATAAAATACTACTGCAATTTTTACTGCAATGCAAAAATATTATGAAAGTATATTTTATATAATAGCACAATGTGAACAAAGTATAATATTGATTATATATATATTAAATGAGTACTATAAATAGTATAAAAATGTAGTGAAAATACTGTAAAAATCTTTGATTTGCTTTGGCTCACCAAAAAAGTCTTATACAAACACTGTATAAGACTTTTTTATATTCAAATGTTTTTCATCAAATAATTATAATAATCCAGTCATATATACAGGAATATATAATATTCCATTTTCCGCTCTTAAATCTTTTGTATGTATCACAATTGACTCTCCTAAATACTCTTTATATTTATTATTTAACTTTATAAGTGAAGAAAACGTATATCGTTTTCCTGATTTAACTTCTATTGGTATTATATTGTGTTTAGATGTTACTTTATCTGAAGAAATTAAAAAGTCTATTTCCATTGTTTTTGACGAATCATTTCTATCATTTCTTGAGAAGAAATATAATTTCCTATCTCCCACTACTAACATTTGAGATACAACATTTTCCAAAATCATGCCTTCATTAAATGACAATTTGTCAAACAATATCTTTTTATATATTTCCTCATTTATGATAGCTTTTTCATTAAATGTCATAGATAATAATAACCCTGTATCAAATAAGTAACATTTAAAACTATTACTATCTATTCTCTGTCCCAATCCAATGTTAGGTTCTGTTGTATTATGTGCAATATTAATTAAGCACGCATCCGATAACCAATAGAAAGCTCCCTCAAAATTTCTATATCTAGCATTTTCATCTAAAGCTGATATGTTAAATTTTTTTTCGTGTTTTTGAAGTTGAGATGGAATTGTATCAAATATTTGCTCAACCTTTAAATTTAGTTCATCAGAATATTTTCTTATATCTTCTCTATATAAGTTTAGTATATTTCTTTTTATCTTATCTGTCTTTTCAAAATCTCTTGATGACCTATATTCTAAAACAGCTTGTGGCATACCTCCAACAATTAAATATTCTTTAAAATAGTCCATTGCCTTTCTATGCAGTGCTTGTCCCATTTGTTTTTTATTTTCATAACATCCTTTTATAAAATCCATTAAAGTATCATTTCCCATAGCCCATAAAAATTCTTCAAAATCCATTGGATTCATTTTAATCATTTCTTCTTCTGATGGAATTAAAATATCTTTAACATTTTTTTTGATTGAAATTAAAGATCCTGTTTCTATGTAATCATATCTACCGTCAGCCACTAAATGCTTTATAGCTCCCCTTGCTCTTGGACAAAACTGTATTTCATCAAATATAAATACCGTATCACGTTCATATAATTTTACACCATAATAATTTGAAATATACGTAAATAAATAATCTAAATTATCTAAATAGTTATCAAACAATTCTTTTACTTCATTTGATACTTTAGAAAAATCAATTAATATATAGCTTTTATAATTTTCTTTTGCAAACTCTTCCACAATATAACTTTTACCTACACGCCTAGCTCCCTCTATTAATAAAGCTGTTTTTCCTTGACTCTCCTTTTTCCATTTTAAAATCCTATTATATACTTTCCTTATCATAACCTCTTCTCCCTAATATGAAACTAATTATACTTTATCACAAAATCAAGAATAATTCAAGTATCTTTTTGCACAAAATCAAAAATAATTTTGACATATTTCCACACAAAATCAAAGATAGATAACAATATTTTTCATATTTCTACACTTTTCGTAAATATAATATACGATAGATAGTTTTTGAATTCTTTTATTTGTTTATAATATTTATTAAATCATTTTATTTTACATTTTATACCAAACCCATAAGCAAATAAAAAGTAATTTGTTTTTGTCAAGTTTCGGTTCACCGCAACAGTCTTATATAAACATATTGTATAAGACTTTTTTATTAATTATTATTTTTTCTTTTTCAATGTATTTTATCTATTAGAAAAGTCAGCATGACTTTCTTTTGAAAATAAAATTTTATTTTCACTTTAAGTTGCGCAACTTAAAGTTTCATATTATTTCCTAATAGATAAAAAATTTTCTAAGTTTAAATGTATTATATTGCATATTAATTTATTTTCTCGATATATTTTTATAGGGAGATTTTTTAGTTTGAAAGAAAATAGACTTTTATAGTTATGTGTGCCTTAATGAAGCTAGAAAGGAATGAAATTTAATATGTTTATATATTCTTTTAAATTACCTAAAAATTGTATTATTATTTCTATAGTTATTGTAATTTTAATTACTTCTATTTTTATATATTCTTTTGCAGATAATAGAGAAAATATTTCTTCAGATAATGATTTTATTAAATGGGTTGATTTTAATGTTACTGCTTCTGCATTGCAAGATACAGCTAAACTTGATATAGATTCTCATAATTCCGAAAATTCGCCTGTTTTATATAATTGGATCGAGCTTTTGGCTTATTTGGCATGTGAATATGGTGGTGATTTTAAAAATTATAAAAAATCTGATTTAGACGATTTAACTGTTAAACTTCAGGATACTAGTATTACTAGTTTAACTTCTACTTTAAAATTCTATGATTATTATTATGAAAGCTATTCAGCTGTTTTGGGTAATTTTATTGGTAATTATTCAATTGAAATTCAGGATAGCTCTTCTAATAAAACTTCAGTCGTTCATAAATATGGTCTTAAGGCTTTTTTACCTATTGCTAAAAATTATAGTTTTAATCATTATGATGATTTTGGTAATTCTAGATCTTATGGATTTAAAAGAACTCATTTGGGTAATGATTTAATGGGAAATATTGGGACTCCTATTGTAGCTGTGGAATCTGGTGTTGTTGAACATCTTGGATGGAATCAATATGGTGGTTGGCGTGTTGGCATTAGGAGCTTTGATGGTAAACGCTATTTTTATTATGCACATCTTAGGAAAAATCATCCATATGCTGAAAATCTTCAAGAAGGCTCTGTTGTAAAGGCTGGAGATGTGATTGGATATTTAGGAATGACTGGATATAGTATTAAAGAAAATGTTAATAATATAAATGTACCTCATTTACATTTTGGTATTCAACTTATTTTTGATGAGTCTCAAGTTGATAGTCCTAATGAAATTTGGATTAATGTTTATCATATAATTGAATTTTTAAAAAATAATCGTTCTACTGTTTATATGAGTAATAATAAAACTAAAGATTATAGTAGAGTTTATGATTTTTGGGATAATAATTTTACTGAATAATTTTGTATATATGTTAACTAATAATCCTTATTTCCGTAAATTCTTTCTGTTTATTGTCACTTTTTGTCATGTAAATGTCATATTAAAATATCCTGTTTTTATTGAAAAAATGTGTTTTTTTGTTACACTTAATTTGTATATTAATGTTTTTTTGACATTTAATTTGATTAAAAAGGAAATGTGATATGGATATGTTAAACAGAAATAATTATTTTAAATTTAAACATAATAATCATAATTGCAAAACTAAAATATCTTATTTTCAATTTAATAAAAAGTTTTTGTGTATTTTTATGGCATTTCTTATAATTTTTTTGGTATTTTTATTTAAATATTTGCCACAAACACATTATCTATCATCACTAAGCGCTAAATCTAATAATTTTGATTCACAAGATAGTGATGTTAACATAGATGTTGGACAAAATGCTAAAATATCTGAGTCTATAATAACCAAAACTGCTACAGGTGTAGCTCCATTTGATGCACAAAGTCCTACCGATTCATCTAATTCAGATGGTTCTATTACATGGACTGCTGGTAATGATGTAAGTGCAGATGATAATATTGTACGTTCTTTTGATCAAATAACATGGACTATTGAGAACACTTTTATTTTAAAGGAAAATGCAAATGCTGAAAATTATAAAGGTGGAACTATAGAGATTTCTGCGAATTTGCCTTCAAATTTAGCTGGTGTTGTAAAATGGGATTTAGATTCTATGTTATGGGCTGAAAATGCTTCTGTTTCAAATGGTGGAATTAATTTTACGGCTCAATATTCAATGTCAAATACAGAAATAACAGTTCGAGGTAACTTATAAGATTACTCCAAATATGCCAAAACCTGATAGATTAACTGGTGATATAACTAGTGTTAACTTAAAACTTGTTGATACTCTACCAAAAGGTTTAACTTATGTAGGAGGAAGTTCTAATGAATTATATGGTGAGCCTGAAAGGACTGATAATTCTGATGGTACAACCACTTTAGTTTGGTATATATATAATCAAACTGTTGGCAAAACAATAACACCTTTAACCTATAAGGCACGAATTAGTGAAGAATCTGAAAATGGAAAACAGTATCAGAATACAGTTGTTGTTTCAGAGGTAATTGGAGATGGAGAAATAAGTAAAATTGGAACATCATATATTACAAATAGAACAAATTCAATAGAAATTCAAATAATTAATTTATCGAGTTATAGTCTTTATAAGACAACTGAAACTCCTGTAATTGAGGTTAACGGAACTATACATTATAAGATAACTGCAATTAATAAAACAGATGATAATTTAACAGATTTTCAATTATTAGATGTTCTTCCATATAATGGTGATTCTCGAGGAACCAATTTTAATGGTATATATAAAGTAGATAAAATAATTATAAAGGAAACAAATACTAATACAGGGCTTTCTGAAAATTCTAATTTAAATTTATTTGTAACAAGTAATGAATCTGTAGGAGTTGGTGTTGATGTAAAAGATCCTGATTGGGGAAAGACTTCTATTTGGACATCTTGTGTTTCAGGTGAGAATTTGAATAAAAATCTTACTGCATATGCTTTAGATGGAGAGTTAGGTGCTAGGATTAAACTCGAAATTGATATTTATTTAAAGACTGATGGCAATAAGCCATATGATTTATATAAAAATTCGGCGACAGCTCAAACTAATAAAAATACTGAAAAGATTGAGACTTCTATAATAACTGTTCCGGATATTAAGAGGAAATTGTCAGGATATGTATGGGAATATATTAATTCTGATGGTTTAATTGGAGATAATGAAAGATTTTTAGAAGGAATACATGTTAGTATTTTAAATGAAGATGGCTCTCAGGCAGTTGGTATTCATAACTAGAAATGATGATTTGTATAAAACTAAACAAAAGAATTTAGTATATCCTTTTTCTCTTATGAACAGCCTTCAATAGATTTAAGTGAATATGGTATATTTGATAATATTATAGGATATATTTATATTCCAAAAATAGAAATAACTCTTCCTATTTTACTTGGTGCTAATTCTGAAAATTTAAAAAATGGTGCTGCGCATTTAACTGAGACTTCTTATCCTATTGGTGGTATTAATACAAATTCTGTAATTGCTGCTCATAGAGGTTGGGGAATGTCAAAAATGTTTAGAAATCTTGATAAATTAGAAATTGGTGATATTGTATATATTCAAAATTTCAAAGAAGAATTAAAATATGAAGTATCTGAAATTAAAATAATTGACCCTGATGATATAGATGAGCTATTAATTCAGGATAATAAAGATATGATAAGTTTAGTTACATGTCACCCATATAGAATAAATACAAAACGTTATGTTGTGTATTGTTATAGAAGTGATTAAATACTTATTAAAGGAAAGCCATTTAGTCTTTGGCTTTCCTTATTAATTTGCTTTTCCGAGTATAATTTTTATTTCTTTATTTATTTTTTTTCTTGTTATATTTAGTGTAACTTCATCATTTGGTTTTTTAGTATATATATATTCTCTTAGGTCATTCATTGTATTTAATATTTTACCATCTATACTTGTAATTATATCTCCAATTTTTAATTCTGTATTATATGATGGTCCATTTGGTGTTATTTGTGCTACATATATTCCTTTTTCAAAGTTTATGTTTGAGTCTAAATATGGTATTACCTCTTTGTCATATGCATATATTCCTATAGTCGGCTGTATATAATCTCCTGTTTCTTTATAGCTTTTTATTATACTTTTTATTACATTTATTGGTATTGCAAACCCTATTCCTTCTGCTGATGATATTTTTACAGTATTAACTCCTATTACTTCTCCTGCTGGATTTATAAGTGGTCCCCCACTGTTTCCTGGATTTATTGTTGCATCTGTTTGTATTAAATCTGACATGTAGCTTTTATTTTCTGTATCAGATATTTTTATTGTTCTATTTTTTGCACTTATTATTCCTGATGTTACTGTTCTTCTGAATTCATATCCTATAGGATTTCCAATTGCATATACTGTTTCTCCTACTCTTATTGTGCTTGAGTCTCCTAATGTTAGATAACTTAGACCTTTTGCATCTATTTTTGTTAATGATAAATCTAGGCTTTCATCGCTCCATACTACTTTTCCATCATAATTTTTTCCATTTTCTAGTGTGATATAGCATTTACTGTATTTGCTTCCTGTTACATGTTCATTGCTTAGTATATATCCATTTTCTGTTACTATTATTCCTGTTCCTAATCCTAATTGTGATTCATCACTTGTTGATAGTATTGATTCTCCTGCACTTTTTAGTTTTGATATTCCTACTACACTTTTAGTTGTTTCTTCTATCACATCTGCAATCGTTTTACTTTCTTCTTGTACCTTTTCCACAGTTTGTTCACTTTGTGTGGATTTTATTTTTTGTGTTTCATAGTTTTGGTTATTTATCTCTATTTTGTTATATGTAGTGTATATATAGAATCCTAAAATCCATATTAATATTGCTGTAATTGATATTATTAATGCTTTTTTTCTTGGATTTTTTCTTTTTCTTCTTTTCATGGTAACACCTCTTTTATAGTGTTCCCCTATCTTTTATGTTTATACATTTATGATCTATATTTGTCCATTATTGCTTGAATTTCTTCAAAATTATTTTTTAAAATATTTAAAAATAATTCTGCTAGTTTTGGGTCAAATTGTGTTCCACTACAGTTTTCAAATTCTGAGATTACTGTTTCCATAGGGAGTGAGTCACGGTATGAACGGCGTGATGTCATTGCATCAAAACTGTCTGCTATGGCTGTTATTCTTGCAAAATATGGAATATTTTCTCCTGATAGTCTTCCAGGATATCCTGTTCCATCCCATTTTTCGTGATGGTGTTCAACAATTGGTAAAATGTCTTTAAATATTGTGGCATTTGATAGTATGTGAACTCCTATATTTGGGTGTTGTTTTATTTGTGAATATTCATCATCTGTTAGTTTTGCTTCTTTTTGTAAAATGCTATCTGGTACTCCGATTTTTCCAATATCGTGGAATAGTCCTCCTATTTTTAGTGTTTTTAAATCTTTTTCTGATAATCCCAATTTTTTTCCAATTAGAACAGAGTATTCTGATACTCTGTCAGAATGTCCTCTTGTGTATATGTCTTTTGCTTCGACTGTATATCTAAGTGTTTCTATACTTTCTAGATATGCTTGTTCTAGTTTTTCGTATGTTTCAGATAGTTGCATGTTTATTTTTTTAATTTCATTCATTTGTTTTATTGATTTTATTCCTGATTCTATAAGTAAAAGCAGTTGGTCAAATTTGTCACTTTTTTCACAATATCCTTGAATATCTAGTCTTTTTATTGTTTCTAAAGGTGGTGCTAAATCTTTGTGTCCTGTAAGTAGTAAAATATATAGGTCCTTATTAAATTTACGGATTTCTTCTACTACTTGATCTCCATGATATGGTGTCATAATAAAGTCTAAAATCATTAAATCAAAGTGTTCGTTTTTTACAAGTTCTACCGCTTCTACTGGATCTGTAACTCCTTTGAAATGGTATCCTGTTCTTTTTAAAAATATTGATAAAGAATCTACTATTCCTTGTTCATCATCTACCGCAATAATTTTATATTCCTTATTTTCTGTTTGTTCATTATTTATTATACCTTTTCTCATCCTAATTCACCTCTTCAATTATATTGTTTTATTTCTAAAATTTTATGTGCTTTTTATTAAAGTTATTTTGTACTTACAATGGTAAAATAATATGGAATGTTGTTCCTTTTCCTTCTTCACTTTCAAATGTTATGTCTCCTCCAAAATGTGCTTTTATTGTTGAATATGACATATATAATCCAAGTCCTGTTCCATTTTTACCTTTTGTAGTAATCATTTCTGTAAATAGTTTTTCTTTAACTTTTTTTGGTAGTCCACATCCATAATCTTTTATTGATATTATTAAATGATTATTGTCTTTTTCTAGAATTAGGTCTATTTTTTGTTCCTTTTTTCCATTATATGCTTGTATAGAGTTGGAAATCATATTATTTATAACTTGTACTAAGCTATTTATGTCACCATGTAATACTGTGTTTTCAGGTACTTTCATTGATATGTTTAAATAAATAATAGCACTTTTTAGTTCGTGTTTCATTAAGATATTTACTCTTTTTACTAATTCTTCAACATCAAAATTTATATTATCTGATTCAGACATAACTACTGCTTGTCCTTTAACTGCTGTGATTACATCTGACATATATTTTGTATATTCTTTGATTTTTTCTGTCCATTCTGTCATATCTTTTGCTATATCATGATGGTCTTTACTAGTTACTTCTGGATCATCTATAGATATGTCATATTCTTTTATTAAATCATTTATTGCTTCTGTAGCTCCTGATATAGACATAATTGGTGTTTTTAAATTGTGTGCTATTCCTCCTATTAGTTGACCAAGTGATGCTAAACGTTCATTTTCCATAAGCATGTCTTGGTTTTTATGAATTTGCTCTATATTTTTTGTTGTTAGTTCTTGGATTTTGTTATAGTAATATGATAAATCACTAAATTCATCATTTGAGACTAATGGTAAAATCCTATTTTTATCTGCATTTTCTGTGTCTAATATATCTTTTAAACTATTAGATATTCTAATTAAATTATTAGAAATATTGTGTGCCCATATGTATAATAATATTGTAAATGCTATAAGTACAATAATTATTATTTCCATAAAATATCCTAGTAAATTAAAGTCTATTACTGGATATTTAAAGCCTATATACCATGTATCTCCATTTGTATCTTTTATATCATATGTATATAGTTGTTCATCAATTCCAAAGTCTTCATATAAGACTCCGTTGCTTTTTTCATAGAAATAATCTCTATATTTTAATACAAAGTCACTTATATATCCATCTGGATTTGATACATATATTTCTTCGTCATTTGGTGTGATTATAAAATAATAATGTGATTTATCTTCTAATGGAATTGATTCTAGTATTTCTTTTAAGCTTTCCATATTTACTTCAGAAGGTTGTATTTCCTTTGCATTTATATATGCACGATAATAATTTGCTGTTGCAAAACCTTCTTGTTGTACTGCTTTTGAGTATCCAATAAGTGATATTATTATTAATATTACACATATAAATGGTACCATCTGAAATAATAGGTTTTTTGAATTTATTATTCTATATCCCGTGTGTTTTTCGTATTTTTGACATATTTTATATGTTGTTAATATTACTGCATATAAAAATCTTTGTGTTCCTATAAGTAATATTATTGATATTATTGCTGCTAGTGATATTATCATTAGTGTAAATTTTATAATTGCAAAAGATGATGCTAGCATTATAAAATTGAAGAATATTCCTACACCTATAAATAATGCTATTTGTACAAAAAATACTTTATATGGTATGTTTATACAATCTTTTCTTACTTGTTTAATTTCTTCATATGTTATGTTTTCTTTTTTAAAATATTTGTTTAAATATTTATATATGTTTCTCATTAGTACTCTAAAAGAAATGCAGTGTATAGAAAATCCTAATATGAATGCTACCGCATATTGCTGAACATGTGTTAGTGTTTGTACTTCTCTTTGAAATGCAAAGTCTTCAGAAAATGGTGGGAAGTTTTGTACTAATGGCATTATGAAATATATTAAAATAACTGCAACTATATCAAGTAAAAATATCATTAATATAAATTTAAATTTAAATTCTTTTACTTCTTTTGTGTCTTTTATTTTTTGTTTTTTCAAAATAATCATAACCCCCCTTATTTAAGTGTTTTAATTATTTTTAGTATATTATTTATATAATCTATGTCTGTTTTATGCCAATATTTATTGCATTTTTCTATTATTTTTAAACTTATGTCTTGTGTGTATTTGTTTAGGTTTTGACTTAATAGGTATTCTTTTGTATATTCATCTGTATATTTTGCTAATTCTATTTTAAATTTTTCTAGATTTGTTTCTAATATATCACAACCTAAATCATTTAGCAAAGTTTTTAGTTCTGAAATCGTAATTTCATTATTGTTTAAAATATGGTAGACTGAATTTTTAAAATTTTTTTGTAGTATGGAAATTATAATGTTTGCACATTCGTCAACTGGACTAAATTCTATTTTTGTGTTTAAAAATTCTTTTGGTATCATTTTACAGTCTAATATTGATTTTATTGCTAACAAAAATACATTTTGACTTGCGTTTTGTTGAAATACCCCATCACTTAATCTTGGCATAATATTTCCCATACGGAAAATTATACTATTTAGATTTTTATGATTATTTGCATATAATATATTTTTTTCAGCCTCAAATTTACTTATTAAATATGGGTTGTTATTAAATTCTTGATTAATGTATAGGTTATTTTCACTATATATTGTATTTTTCGTGTTTTTATTTTTAAATCCTGCAATTGATAGTGTAGATATATGTGCAAGTGAAATATTAGAGCCACAGAAATCTATTAAGTAATTTACGCTTTCTACATTGTCTTTTTTTATTTTTTCTGGTTTTACAAAATGTCTTACATTTGCTGCTGAATTTATTACTGTTGTAATGTTATTTTTTAAATTTTTATATGTGTGTTCGTCAATTCCCAAATGTTTTTTTGTAATATCTCCATTTAATATAATTACTTTTTGTTTTATTAATTTTATTATGTTGTTGTCTGAATTAAAATAGTATTTTATCATATTCTCTAATCTTTGCTCAGATGTTAGGTTTATTTTGTTTCTAATTATGCAATATATTTTTTTTACTTCTTTATTTATTAGTAATTCTTTTAATAAATGTATTCCTAAAAATCCTGTTACTCCTGTAAGTAATATTTTGTCTAAATTAAATGGTTTAACATTGTTTAATATTTTTGCTTCATTTATTTTTTCTAAATTTGGTATTATTTTAGTATATACATTTTTATCTATAAATTCAGCTAAATCTTTTATACATGGGTTATTATATATGTCTTGTATTGAAATTTTGTATTTTTTTAATTCTGTATATACATTGTTTAAGTCTAGTGAGTCTATTCCTAAGTCATCTATAAAGTCATCTGTTATTGATATTGTTCGTAAATCTACAAATTTTTTTATTATTTTATATATTTCTTTTTCTGTTTTTGTTTTTGGTAATTTTATACTATGTTTTGTATCTTCTAAGTAGTTTTCTGCTATTTCTATTAGCTTTTTTCTATCTATTTTTCCTGAAGAATTTCTTGGTAACTCTTCTAATTCAATAATTTTTTTTGGTCTCATATAAAATGAAATATTATCATTTATATAGTTTTTTATATTATATATTGTAATATTTTTTTCTTTTTTTGTTATAAATAAAATTATTATTTTGGTGTTTTTGAATGGGATTGCAACTGGATATATTTCAAATGTATTTCCTAATATGTTTTGTATCTTTTTTTCTACCTCATTTAATGCTACTAGATATCCCCCATTTACTTTAACTACATCATCATCTCTACCTATAAATTCTATTTCTCCAGTATCCGTAAGTTTTGCCATGTCTCCTGTTCTATATGCTCTAACCATTTTCTTTTCGATTGGATTATATATATTAATAAATTTTTTTTCTGTTTGTTTTGGTAAATTTAAATATCCTTTTGCAATGTTTTGTATTGATTTATTATCTTCATATATTATTAATTCTCCTGGTGTATTTGGTGGTAAAAATTCTAGGTCTGAGTTTATAATTGCAAGTCTTGAACCATATATTGGTCTTCCTATTGTTAGATGATTTTTCTTAATATCTTCTTTTTTTACTTTTTTACATGTAGTAAACATTGTTGCTTCTGTTGGTCCATACAGGTTTAGTATTTTTAATTTCGGATATTTTTTTAGTAATGATTCTATTAGATGTGGTTTTAATACTTCTCCTCCTGATCCTAAAATACGTAAACTTGATAAATCATATTTTGAATTTTCGTCATATGATGCTATATGTTCTAACCATTTTGGTATTAAAAATGATCTTGTTACTTTATATGTTTCTATTAAACTTAATACCTTATTGGGGTTTAATTCATCTTTTTTTTCCACGAGTAATAGTGTTGCTCCAAAAAGTAAAGCCGTATATATATCTATTCCTGATGCATCAAATGAATATTTTAAAAGTGACATACATATATCATTTGATTTTGCTTTTGTTATTTTATCTTGTTTTATTGATTCTATTAATCCACAAATGTTTTTGTGCATTACCATTGTTCCCTTTGGGTTTCCTGTTGATCCTGAGGTATATATTATATATGCTACATCATTTGGCATAATATTAGTGTTGCAGTTTTCTTTTTTAGATAAATCTATCTCTTCAACACATATAATATTTCCTTTTATTTTTTCTCTGTGTTTTTTATTTGTTAAAATGCAAAATGGTTTGCAATCATTTAATATATATTCTATTCTTTTTTCTTCTTCATCAGGTAATATTGGTACATAGCATCCTCCTGATTTTAATACAGCTAGTATTGAAACTATCATTTCTATGCTTTTGTCAAAAAATAGTGCTACTGCCATCCCTTTTTTTAGTCCATTTTTTTGTAGATAATTTGCTAATGTGCATGTTTTATTATATAAATCTTTATAGTTTATTTTTTCTTTTCCACATATTATGGCTGTTTTTTCTTGATATTTTTTTACTATTTTTTCAAATATTTCTATTACATTTGTTTCTTTTCTTATTATATTTCCACTATTATTAAATTTTGAAATAATTTCATATGCCGTTTTTGGTATTACATCTATATTTTTTATTTCTGTTATCCCGTTTATTATTTGTTTTATTATGTGAAAAATTATTTCATTCATTTCTTTTATTTGTTTTTCATTAAGGCATGATTTTAAGTAATCATAACTTATTTGTTTTTTGTGATTTAGTATTGTTAAATGGATTGTTAATGGGTTATTTTGCTTTTTTGAAAAATACCATGTGTATTCTCCCTTATCCCCATTTGATAAACTATTTTTTGATTCATTTATTTGGTAAGAAAATCCTACTTCAAATAATGAACTTGTGTTGTGTGTATTTTTGTGATATAGATTTTCAATTTTATGATATGGAAAGCTAGAATGTCTAAATAAAGACAAATTACATGAATTTATATTTTTGCATAATGACAAAAAATCTGTACAACTTGTAGCAGATATGTTTAATGGCAGATTACATACGTATAAACCTGTACACTCAAAATCGTTGTATTTTTTTAGCCTGTTTAAAAAAGGTGTGCCAAAAACCATTGAATTTACATTGTGTATTTTTTTAAAATATATAGAAAAAATTGCCAAAAAGAAACAGTATTCAGAAATTGAGTTATTGTTACAAAAACAATCTATTTTTTCTGACATAGTTTCAGGTATTAAGTATTCTATTCTATTTGCATCTTTTTTAAATATATCACTATTGCTAAATAGATGTGGTATATCTAAGTTTTTTGTGTATTCGTCCCAAAATTTCATATCTAAATCATATTTAGATGATTCTAAATATTTTTCTTCTCTTTTTATTAGATTAATGTAACTAGGTTTATTATAATTTGTTAGATCTTCTCCTTTTATTAATTTTGAATATATTTCTTTTATTTGTTCTCCAACTTGTGTCATTCCCCACCCATCACTAATAATGTGATGTGCTTTATATATAATATATGTAAAATTTGGCGTAAATACCAAACCAAAAGCATATAGTTGTTTTAGTCCTAATTCTAACTTTTGGTATAAGTTTATTATTTTAGAAATATCATCACTTTCTATAAAATATTTATCAATATAAAAAATGTTTGGTTTTGAAAAATATTGTTTATATGACTCATTTATTTTTTCTATATTTATATGAAATGAGTCGTTTTTTTCGATAATAGTTTTTATTGTTTTTTCTAATACTTCTGTATTTAGTTTTCCTGATAATTTTAATATTGATAAAATATGATTTATCGAATTATTTCCACTATTTACTTGTTCTATTTCTAATATATTTTTTTGTGGGTTTGTTAATTTG
The DNA here is from genome assembly GCA_944388755.1 of uncultured Clostridia bacterium. Taxonomy (GTDB): domain Bacteria; phylum Bacillota; class Clostridia; order TANB77; family CAG-508; genus CAG-269. Next base: position 16,125 of record CALXJY010000019.1, read on the forward strand.
TAAACATCCTTTTTCATATTTTCACCTTTTATATTTATTTTTTATTGAATTATATAACAAAATTTGATTAATTCCAATAATTTTTGTTAAATTTAATGAAATGTTATAAAATTGTAATATTAGTAACATAATTCTTTTGGTTTATCTTGATTAATTTTATATGATTTGATATTTTATTTATAATTTATCTATAAATTTTTTCTTTACTTCATATGATGAATGTACATATATCCCTAGTGTAACACTTACACTTGAGTGACCTAATATTTCACTTAGTGATTTAACATCCATTCCTATTCTTACACATCTAGTTGCAAATGTATGTCTTAGACAATGGTATTTTCTGTGCATTATTTTACTTTCTCTTATTGCTTTACTATATGAATATCTATATGCTGTTGGTTCTAAATATTTTCCTTCCTTTCCTGTTAGAATAAATGCATCTTTTGAATAATTTGTGCTTACCTCTTTTAGTTTTTCTAGTAATATTTTTGCCATTGGTATTTTTCTGATTGAATTTTTTGTTTTTGGGGTTGTATATATTATTTTTGATTCTCTTCTTCCTACATATACCCTTTGGAGGGTGTGAGTTACTTGTATTAATTTATTTTCAAAGTCTAGATCTGACCATTTTAATGCACATATTTCTCCTATTCTTAGCCCTGAATATAAACTTATTAAGATTCCATTCATTTTTATATCTTTTGATCCTATTATGTATTTTTCTAATCTTTTTCTTTCTTTTTCTTCAAATATTTCTATTTCTTTTGTGTTTACTTTTGGTAATGATATTAGGTCTAATTTATAATCTATATCATATTTTCTTTCTGTATATTTTAATATTGATTTTAGTATTGTTATAATGTCTCTTGCCGTTTTACTAGATAAATTATATTGTAGATATTCTACGTATTTATTAAAATCATAGTTTGTAAAATATTTTAAATCTCTATTTTTAAAATGTTTATTTAGATGTTTATTTATATTAAAATTATAATTCAGGTATGTTGATTCCTTTACCCTAGGTTTTTTATAAGATAACCATTCATTACATATTTTACTAAATTTTAGTTCTTCGTTTTTTACTACATTCATTTTTACCATTCCTTTCTTTATTTTGTTTAATTATACCAAATGGTAAATATATTGGTGTAAAATTTATACAATTTTATCAATAAAATTGTATTTTTAGGAGTTTTAAGTCTGTGATTTACGTAAAATAATATTGCACTTTTTCTTATACAACAAAAAAAGATTAAGTGAATAAAGCTTAATCTTTTTATTGTATAAAATATTCATATTCTAACTATTAATTATATTCCTTTCATAGATAATCCTACTTTTTGTCTTTCTTTATCTATGCTTATTACTTTTACTTTTACTATATCTCCTACTGAAACTATTTCGGAAGGATTTTTTATGAATTTTTCACTCATTTCTGATATATGTACTAGTCCATCATGTTTGATTCCTATATCTATAAATGCTCCAAAATCTATAACATTCCTTACTGTTCCTGTTAGTATCATTCCTTCTTTTAGGTCTTCTAATTTTAGGACATCTGAACGTAATATTGGTTTTGGCATATCTTCTCTTGGGTCTCTTCCTGGTTTAGATAATTCTTCTATTATATCGGTTAATGTCATTTCCCCTATTTCTAATTCTTTTGCTGTTTTTTGTATATCTACTATTTTTAGTTTTTGTTGTAATTCTTGTAGTTTTTCTTTATCTTTTATGTCTTTTACATCAAATCCTATTTTATTTAATAATTTTTCTGTTGTTTCATAACTTTCTGGATGTACTGCTGTTATTTCTAATGGATTGTCTCCATCTAGTATTCTTAAAAATCCTGCACATTGTTCATATGCTACTTTTCCTAATTTTGGCACTTTTAATAATTCTTTTCTGTTTTTTAATTTTCCGTTTTCATCTCTATATTTAACTATATTTTTTGCTATAGTGTTGTTTATTCCTGATACATAAGAAAGTAATGATGGTGTTGCTGTGTTTACATCTACTCCAACTTTATTAACACTATCTTCTACCACTCCCGTAAGACTTTCTGATAATTTTTTTTGGTTTACATCATGTTGATATTGTCCTACACCTATAGCTTTCGGATCTATTTTTACTAGTTCTGCTAATGGATCTTGTAGTCTTCTTGCTATTGATATTGCTCCTCTTATAGATACATTTATATTTGGGTATTCTTCAGTTGCTAATTTTGATGCCGAATAAACTGATGCTCCAGCTTCGCTTACTATAACATAATGTACATCTCTTTTTGTTTCTTTTATTAAGTTTGCAATAAACATTTCTGATTCTCTAGATGCTGTTCCATTTCCTATTGCTATCATGTCTATTTTATCTTTTTCTATCAATTTTAATAATTCTTTTTTTGCTCCTTCAATATCGTTTTGTGGCTCTGTTGGGTATACTGTTGTATAGTCTAATACTTTTCCTGTTTCATCTATTACGGCTATCTTACATCCAGTTCTATATGCAGGATCAAATCCCATTACTGTTTTTCCTTTTATTGGTGCTCCTAATAATAGTTGTTTTGCATTTTGTCCAAATACTTTGATTGCTTTGTTTTCTGCCTTTTCCGTAAGGTCTGATCTTATTTCTCTATCAATAGATGGTTCTATTAATCTTTTAAAACTATCTAATATTGTATCTTTTAGTATTTGAGAGAATTGTGTTTTCCCCTTTATTATGTCTTTTTCTATATATGTTAATATTTTTTCTTCTGGTTTTTGTATTTTTACTTTTAAATATTCTTCTTTTTCTCCTCTATTTATGGCTAATATTCTATGACTTGGTATATATTTTATTTGTTCTTGTTTATTATAATACATTTCATAGTTTGATTTTTCGTTTTCTTTTGTTGCTTTTGTTTCTATCATTGCTTCTCTATAACATAGCCTTTTTATTTCTTTTCTGTATTTACTATTATCTGATATATTTTCTGCTATTATGTCTAATGCTCCTTGTATTGCTTCTTCCGCTGTTTTTACTGCCTTATCTTTATTTTGTTTATCTTTTTCATCTAGTTTATCTATATTTATATATTGCTTAGCTATTTCTTCTATTGGTGTTTTTTCTTTTTGTTCTATTATTATATTTGCTAATGGTTCTAATCCTTTTGCTTTTGCTACTGTTGCTCTTGTTTTTTTCTTTTGTTTATATGGTCTATATATGTCTTCTACTTCTGCTAATGTTTTGCTTATTGCTACGGATTGTAGAATTTTATCTGTTAGTTTTCCTTGTTCTTCTATTGATTTTATTACTTCTTCTTTTCTTTGTTCTAGGTTTCTTAAATAATTTAGTCTTTCTCCTAACTCCCTAAGTGTTTCATCACTTAGACCTCCTGTTGCTTCTTTTCTATATCTTGCTATAAATGGAATAGTGTTCCCTTCATCTATTAATTTTACTGCTGATTCTACTTGGCTTTCTTTTACTTGTAGTTCTTGTGCTATCATATTGTTTATTTTATTCATCTTTTTCTTCCTTTCATTTTTATTTTTAATATAAGTTTCCTAGATTGGTATTCTTTAATGTGCTTAATATTTTATATTAATCTTTGCATTGACTTTTTATAATTTTTAATATATCATATTTTTAATAAAATTTAAAGGGGGTTTTAAAAAATGATTTCGTCTGAAGTAAGAACTCTTGCCCGCAAGAAACTTCAAGGTAAGTGGGGCAAGGCTGTTATTAATACATTAGCTTATTTTTCATTATGGTTTATTTTAGATATTATTCGTAGATTTTTAAATGATAGTTGGATTATTACTATAATTTTTTGGATTATTGAAATTCCTATGACTTTTGGACTTAGTTATACATTTTTTAATTTATATCATGATTATAAGGATTCAAAGTCTTTGGATTTTTGGAATTTTGGATTTAACAATTTTGGCAGGTCTTGGTCTATTGCCTTTACTGTAATTAGAAAAATGATTGTACCTATTATTATAGTTATTGTTGGACATGTTTTATCTTTTATTGCTTTTTTTCAACTTGCAACATCTTCAATTTATTCTTTTTATAGATATTATTATTTTTCTAGTGCTGCTCAAGGTTCTGCTTTTTTATTGATTATTTCTGCTATTGTTTTATTAGTGGGCTATATTTGGTTGGCTTTTAGATCTTATTATTATCAATTGTCTTTTTATGTTGCTTTTGATAATCCAAATATGTTGCCTAAAGATTGTGTTGCAACAAGTGAAGAACTTATGACTAATAATCGTGCCAAATTATTTGGATTACAATTGTCTTTTATTGGTTGGGCTCTTTTAGGTATTTTTACATTTTTCATTGGTTATTTGTGGCTTATCCCTTATATTACTTTTGCAACAATTGTATTTTATGATTATTTGGCACATGGAATTGATGGTGATGTTCAAGTTGTAAATAATAGTGATGCTATTAATAATGCTATTAATATAGATTCTGTATCTACTGGTGATGATGGTTCTAAGATAAATCGGTGATTCTTAAAGTTTTTATTAATTTAACTTTATATATAACAAATCGGAAAGCTTTAAAATTTGTATTAATTTTAGGCTTTCCGTTAATTTGTTATAAAAGTATATCTTAAAATAGTAATTTTCTTGGAATTATTCTATTCCTAGATATTCGTTATATGTTGTCTCTTTATCTATTACTTCTCCATTTTCTTTTATGTCTATTATTCTGTTTGCTACTGTTTGCATTAGTTGATGGTCATGTGATGTAAATAATATATTTCCTTTAAAATTTTGCATTCCATTATTTATTGCTGTTATACTTTCCATGTCTAAATGATTTGTTGGTTCGTCAAATATTAGGAAGTTTGCTCCTGATAACATCATTTTTGATAATACACATCTTACTTTTTCTCCTCCTGATAGTACTTTTACATTTTTTAGTGCTTCATCTCCTGAAAATAGCATTCTTCCCAAAAAACTCCTTATATATGTTTCATCAGGGTCTTTTGAATATTTTCGCAACCATTCTGTTATGTTTTCGTCTGTATCAAATAGATAGTTGTTATCTTTTGGAAAGTAACTTTGTGTTATTGTTGTTCCCCATATTATTTTACCTTCATCAGGTTGCATTTCTCCAGCTATTATTTGGAATAAAATTGTTTTTGCATTTTCATTATCTGATAAAAATGCTATTTTATTATCTTGTTTTACTGTAAATGATATATTGTCTAATAATTTTACTCCATCTATAGTTTTTGATATGTTTTTCACTTGTAATATTTCTTTTCCTGGTTCTCTATCAGGTTTAAAATCAATGTATGGGTATTTTCTATTTGATGGTTTTATTTCCTCTAATTCTATTTTTTCTAATGTTTTTTTCCTTGATGTGGCTTGTTTTGATTTTGATGCATTTGCACTAAATCTTGCAATAAATTCTTGTAGTTCTTTTATTTTTTCTTCTTTCTTTTTATTTTGTTCTCTTGCTTGTTTTAGCGCTAATTGGCTTGATTCATACCAAAAGTCGTAATTTCCAGGATATAGTGTTATTTTTCCAAAGTCTACATCTGCAATATATGTACATACTTTGTTTAAAAAGTATCTATCATGTGATACAACAATTACTGTATTTTCGTAGTTTATTAAAAATTCCTGTAACCAATTTATGCTTTTTAGGTCTAAATCGTTTGTTGGCTCATCTAATAATAAAACATCTGGATTTCCAAATAGGCTTTGAGCTAGTAGTATTTTTACTTTTTCCCTTGGTTCTATTTCTTTCATATATTTATAGTGGTCTTCTGTTGATATCCCTAGGTCATTTAATAATATTGCTGCATCTGATTCTGCATTCCATCCGTCTAGTTCTGCAAATCTTTCTTCTAGTTTTGCTGCTTTCATTCCATCTTCTTCTGAAAAGTCTTCTTTGTTATATATTTCTTCTTTTTCTTTCATTATATCATAGAGTTCTTTGTTTCCCATTATTACTGTATCTATTACTGTATGTTCTTCATATGCAAAGTGATCTTGTTTAAGTATTGATAATCTAGCTCCTTTTTCTATACTTACTTCTCCTTTACTTGGTTCTAGTTCTCCTGATAATACTTTTAAAAATGTTGATTTTCCTGCTCCATTTGCACCTATTATTCCGTAGCAATTTCCTTTTGTGAATTTTATATTTACATCTTCAAATAATACTCTTTTTCCAAATCTTACTGTTACTCCATTTGTGGTCAACATGTATTTCACTCTCCTTAAATTATTTTTAAATTCTAGTTTAGTTTTTTGAACTGTAACTTATTTTACTATATTTATTACGTTTTTTCAACCAATTTGTGGAATTTTTATTTTGTTTGTGTTATACTGTGATTATATATTTAAATTTTTGAGAGGATGGGCGTGAATTATGTTAAGAATTTATAATACAGATATTGAAACTAATAATTTTGATGAGATTAAAGATTTTAAAAAGGGTAGTTGGATTAACTTAGTAAACCCATCGGAGGCTGAAATTAAAAAGGTTTGTGAAAATATAAATATCCAGGAGGATTTTATTAGGGATGCTTTGGATTTTGAGGAAAAGGCTAGGATAGATTTTGAGGAAGATGATAATACTATTTTGTTTGTTGTTGATGTTCCTATTATAGAAAAAAATGATGATTCTGAAGCATATACTACTATGCCTTTAGGTATGATTGTTGTTAGAGATGATTTTTTTATTACAGTTTCTTTAAGAAAAAATAAGATTATTGAGAGTTTTGAAAAACGTAAAATTAAAAATTTTCATACTTATAAAAAGACTCGTTTTATTTTTCAAATTTTATACTTAAATTCTTCTTATTATTTAACTTATTTAAAACATATTAACAAAGAAACTGAAATTGCTGAGTATATTTTAAAAAATTCAATGAAGAATAAGGAACTTTTAAAATTACTTTCTTTGGAGAAAAGTTTGGTTTATTTTACTACTTCTTTAAAATCTAATGAAATTGTTATGGAGAGAACTTTAAAGGGGAAGTTTGTTAAATTATATGAAGAGGATGAAGATATTTTGGAAGATGCTATTATTGAAAATAGACAGGCTATTGAAATGGCTAAAATTTATAGTGATATTCTAAATGGAACTATGGATGCTTATGCCTCTATAATTTCTAATAATTTGAATACTGTTATGAAAACTTTAACTTCTATTACTATTGTATTGGCTGTTCCTACTATGATTTCTAGCTTTTGGGGTATGAATGTTAAACTTCCTTTTCAAGAGCATAATTTAGGTTTTATAATTATGATTTCTATTTCTGTTGTTACTACATTACTTGTTACCTGGCTACTTAAGAAAAAAGATATGCTTAATTAATATTTGCTTTTATTATTTAAATATTTTTATAGTGTTTACATAAATTGACTTTTTGTCAAAACTTTGCTAAAATATATATAGTGCCAATATTGGCATAAAAATAATTAAATAGGAGGTTGTAAAATGGCAAATGGAATTACAAGAAATGAAAAAGGTAAGATTGTTCGGTGGTATAACTTTTTAGTTACTACTGATACTAGAAAAAAAGATTGTTTTATTGATCTTTTTAAGTCTTTGAACCCTTTTTCCGCTGTCTTGCATTTATATGGCAATGATGTCCTTGATGTAAATTATTCTAGATTTTATTTTGAAAATTTAAAATTTGGTAAAATAATTTATGATGATAATTTTATTGCTGACTTTATTCATCAAGAATGCAAAAAAGTTGTCGGTGATAGAGACATCTATGTTGATATAAATGCACCATCAACTGTCATTTTATCAGGTGCCCTTAATGAGTTCAATTCAGTTTCTGATATTGTTTCAGAATCATATTTTGTTGAACGCTTTTTTAAAGAGTTACCTGCTTAAGACAACCGAGCATGCATGTGTTAATACATGCATGCTTTTTTAGACTGTATATTTGCGAAGCGAAATGTGTATTTGGAAACTTTAATTATATTTGTGTTATTCTCTTATTTTTTTTAATATTTTACATGGATTTCCTACTGCTACTACATTTGAAGGTATGTCTTTTGTAACTACGCTTCCTGCTCCTATTGTAACATTGTCTCCTATTGTTACTCCTGGAAGTATAATTACATTTCCTCCTATCCAAACATTATTTCCTATTTTTATTGGTTTTGCATATTCTAGTCCCTTATTTCTTATTTTTGGTTCTAATGGATGACCTGCTGTATAAAATCCGCAGTTTGGAGCAACAAATACATTGTCTCCAAATTCTACTTTTCCTGCATCTAGTATAATGCAATTATGGTTCATATAAAAATTTTCCCCAACATTTATATTATATCCATAGTCACATATAAAGTTTGATTCTATTAAGATTTTTTTACCTGTTTTCCCTAGTATTTTTTTTATTAATTCATCTCTTTTTTTATATTCTGATGGTTTTAAACTATTATATTCATAGCACATATCTTTTGCTTTTATTCTATCATTTATTAACTCTTTATCATTATTTGCATCATATAATTCTCCTTTTAGCATTTTATGTTTTTCTGTCATATTTTCATCTCCTCTTTATTTTGTTTTTAATGCTTTTTTGGATTTTTATTAATTTGCATTTATTATGCTATATTTTTAAGCTGGTATATTTAAAATGCTAGGATGCTTTTAGTTCCTAGCATTTTATATGGTGATCCACCTGGGGGTCGAACCCAGGACCTTCAGATTAAGAGTCTGCTGCTCTAGCCAACTGAGCTAGTGGACCTTCTTCTTTGCGAATTTATTATAATACTTTTTTTGGCTGTTTGTCAATAGTTTTTAATTAATTGGTATTTTTTATACATTTATTTTCATATAATTTTTTAGAGGTGATAGTGTGAAAGATATTTTATTTAAAGGATCTGGTACTGCTGTTTGTACTCCTTTTGATTGTGATGGTGTTAATATTAATGTTTTTAAGTCTTTTTTAAAATTCCAATTGTCTAATAATACAGATGCTTTTATAGTTTGTGGTACTACAGGTGAGTCAGCTACATTATCTGATAATGAAAAGATTTGTGTTATAAAATGTGCTGTTGAAATTGCTAATGGTCATATTCCAGTTATTGTTGGAACTGGTTCAAATAATACGATAAAGGCTATAAGTAATGCTAAAGTTGCTGAAAGTTTAGGGGCAGACGGATTACTCGTTGTTACTCCTTATTATAATAAGTGTACTCAATATGGTTTGTTTAAATATTTTACCGATGTAGCTCGGCTCTGTTTCTTTGCCTATTATTTTATATAATGTTCCAAGTAGAACTGGTGTAAATATTGAACCTGAAACATGTTTAGAACTTTCTAAGATTCCTAATATTGTAGCTATTAAAGAAGCAAGTGGTAATATATCACAAGTTGCTAAAATTGCTAGTTTATGTGGTGATGATTTATTTATTTATTCAGGTAATGATGACCAAATTTTACCTATTTTATCTTTAGGTGGTATTGGTGTTATTTCTGTTTTGGCTAATATTAAACCATTAGAAACTCATAATATTGTTTCTTGTTTTTTTGATGGTGATTTTGAGACTTCTAAAAGATTACAATTAGATTTGCTTCCTTTGATTTCTTCCTTATTTTCGGAAGTAAATCCTATTCCAGTTAAATATGCTCTAAATTCTATTGGATTTAATTTTGGATTACCTAGATCTCCTTTAACTCCTCTTAGTTCTAAAAATATAGATATTTTAAAAGGACTCTTATGAGTCCTTCTTATTATCTTTTGTTTCTTCTTTTTTGGTTTTTTCCTCTTTCGTATCATCTTTTTGATTTGTATTTTTAGTTGTTTCTTCTTTTTCTTCGTCTTTTTTAGTATTTGTTTCTTTTGTTGTTGTTTTTGCTCCTTTGGTTCCTCTTAGTACTATTTTTTGCATAGCGCTATATGTGTCTTTTGATAATAGGGTTGTTGATATTATTTTTCCATTTAGCATCTTAGTCATATATGTTTCTGTTACTTTTCCATTTGCTCCTTTTTGTTTTATTTTTTCTTTTCCTGCTTCTAGTGTTGAGTCTTCAACATATTTTGTTGTAGTTGGTATTGTTGAAACTGTCACTGTTCTAAATGAAAATGTGTATTCTTCTTCCTCTTTTATTCCATATATTGATACAGTAGCAACACCATTTTTTGCTGATGCTACTATTTTTATTGGATATTTTCTTGTATTTTTGAATTTAAAGTCTGTTGTTCCATATACTACGGTAGCGTCCATTCCAGCTTCTACATATGATGTTACAAATTGATGGTTTCTCCTTTCTACTATTTCAAGGTTTGCTCTTAATACTGCATTATATAGAGTTGATGATATTTGACATATTCCTCCTCCTATTCCGTCTACAACTTCTCCTCCTGAATATATTGCAGCATTTTTATATCCTGCTGATGCAGTTCTAGGTCCTAATGTTTTATTATATGAAAACGTTTCCCCTGCTAATAATACTTTTCCATTTATTTTTTCACATGCTAATCTTAAATTTGTAGTTCTGTCTGTGTTTCCTCCATCATATGTTGTTTTAAAAGTTGCTAGTTGATCTGGAAATGCTTCTGTTCCTATTTGGTTTGTTGTAACTTTTGGTTTTGTAATTATTAAATCTATTGTATATTGATCTTTATCTTCTTCTAATAATTTTTTTGCTTGCTCAATATCAAAATCTATTCCTTCTACTTCTGGATGTATTGTAAATGGATTTTGTGTGTAATATGCATCTTGTACTTCTTTGTATATTTCTGAATGAATTTTTTCTATATTTATTTCTGCTGGTTTTGCTGTTATTACTGGAATATCAATATATTCTTCTACTAATTCAGGTGTTATTAGTTGTTCTTTTACTTTTTGTAATAAATTGTCTGTGTCTATTTTCACTCCTTCTCGCCCTTTTGTTATTATCAGCTGTCCGTTTTCTATAAAATATGATGTTTCTACTACTACTCCTGGTAAATTAGCTCCAATGTCTTCTATTGTTTTTTTGGCTATTTCTTCGTTTATTTCTAATTCTATATTGATATTGGTTTTTCCAAACATGGAATTTATTATTTCGTAGTTATTTTTAAATATATTACTGTTTCTGCCTATTTTTGTTGCATTTTTAACTGCTTCTTCTATTTTGTATTTTGTTTCTAGTATTTTTGGATTTATCGCATTTTCATATTCTTTGTATTTAATGCTTATTTCTTTTTCTAATTTTTGATTATATATTTGTTCTAACTTTGATTTTGCTTCTTCTGCAGTTAAATTAGATACATCTATTCCTTCTATTTTTACACCACTTACTATTGTGTCTTTTCCCATATTTATTAATGCAAATATTGTTGATAATGCTAATGCAAGTATTAGTATTATCATTAATATTATAACTAATTTTATATATGGTTTTCTTTTTTTCTCTTCCATTTGTTTTTTGGTCTTTTTTATTTTTCTTGTTTCTTTTTTTACTTGTTTAAAGCTTTTATCATTATTTTTTTGCTTTTCAACTTTACTTGTTTCATTTTTTGTTGGTTCTTTAGCATTTTCTATTTCTTTTTCTTTTTCTTTTATATTTTCTTTTTCCATGTTCTCCCCTCACTTCTTTTTTCTATCTTAAATTTTACCATATCTTTTTATCTTTTACAATATTTTTTTTTATTTATATGTAATGTCTATTTTGCCTTATTTAATCATATGTTCACGTTTTTTTATTTATTCTTTATATTAAAATTTGACAAATTTTTTAAAAAATTTTCGAAAAACTCTTGAACATTGTAGAATTTAATATTATAATGTTTGTAGCAAAAGATAAATGAGGAGTTTTGAAAGATGGAATTAATGAAAAATATTTTTTTTAATACTGATAAGTTAATTGAAAATAGTACTGTTAAAATCTCTTATACAGGTAGATTTTTTCAAGATGGATCTACTGATGTATTTATTCATTATGGATTTGGGTTGAATTGGGATAATGTAAATGAAATTCAGATGGAAAGAACAGAGTTAGGTTTTCAGGCAGAAATCAATTTAGAATCTAGTGAAACTTTTAATTTCTGTTTTAGAAATGGAAATAATGAATGGGATAATAATAATGGACAAAATTATATTTTTAACTTAGAAAAGCCTCAAAATGAATTAATTGTTTTAGATGATGAGCCTGTTTCTTTGGGTTCGCCAAGAAAACTAAGAAAATCTTATCTATGGAGTAAAAAAATTAGATTGGCTGTTTATAAGTTAATAACATATTTACCTAAGATTATTTCTGGTAATTATAAAAAGAAAAATAATATAAAAAATGAAATATAGAACTATTTTAAGAGGGTGTCCTGAAATAGGAACCCAAGAAACAAAAAATCCAGCTCGATGAGAGTTGGATTTTTTGATATAAAAAACA
>CALXJY010000020.1 GCA_944388755.1 uncultured Clostridia bacterium
AAATATCCAGATATATTACTAATACCAAAAGACCAAAGTAAAGGATATAAAGGAGTAATGATAGAGTTTAAATATCTGAAAAAAGGAGAAGAAGGCAAATTACAGGAAAAACAGAAAGAAGCAAAAGAGCAAATAAAAGAATATGGAGAATTTGAAGAAATAAAAGAATTAAAAAATATAAATAAATATACAGTAGTAGCAGTAAATGACAAAATATATGTAGAAAAAGTGAAATAAAAAAATATATTCAATTTTAATAAAAATTAGAATATTAGGTTATTTATTAGAAATTCAGCATGATTTTCAAAATAGAAAAGGCTTAAAATTACAACAATTTTAAGCCTTTTCTACTACTAGTATGATATAGAGAATTTATATATTAATCTTCTGTTTCGGCAATAGCTTTTGCTACATTATATATTAGCTTTTGCTTTTTAGGAGATATTTTTTTTAATAATTCTGAAAATTCATGTTCTAAGTAATTTTTAGAATTATTTGAAGCACCATTTAATATGTACCCTTCAGATACATCTAATAAACCACAAATTTGGTTTAATCTTTTTAAATTGATGTGTGAATTGCCTCTTTCAACTCTACTTAAAAATGCAACAGATATATCAATTTGATCTGCTAGATCTTCTTGAGTTAAATTTTTTGCAAGTCTTGCTTCTTTAATTCTTGAGCCAATTACTGAATAATCAATAGCCATTTTTATCACCATCCAATCTTGTAGTTAATATATCATTTAACTTATGAGTATGGAAGTAACTTAAAAAGAAAAGTATAACATATAAGTTAATTTAATTAAAAATAAACTTTTAAAATACTTAGAGATGCAGTAGTTATAAAAATTATAATAAAATAACAAAAAAAACTAATGTCAAGTAATAAAAAAGTGAGAAAAAATAAGGAAAATGAAGTATATGAGAGAAAAATACATAAAAATTGATATATTTCTTAAAAAAATTATAGGAATTTTAATGAAAAATTGTATAATCATGTATACATAATTTGAAATTGGTTAAAATATGTAGTATAATAGTGATTAGTCATTTTATGGAAACAATAGTTTTTAAATAAAGGAGAGTGGATTTTATTTTAGGTAGAAGATTAAAATTCTACACAAAAGAAACATTCAAGTTTTTTAAAATTATAGTATTTGCCATAATTTTTATTTTAGCGATTATATTTTTAAAATATAAACCAGTTTATGGTGTAGTACTTAATGGAGATGAAATAGGCTATATAGAAAATATTAATGATTTTAAAAATGAAATAAAAAACAATATTATAGAATACAAATCAAAAAATGTATATGAAGTTAATATTAACGTAGAGCCTGAATATAATTTAAAGCTTGTAAATAAAGCACAAGAAACTAATGAAAGCGATATATTAATTGCTATACAATCAGATGCTGTAATAAAATATAGATATTATGATATTTGTATAAATCAAGAAAAAGTTGATTCAGTTGATACATTAGAGCAAGCAGAAGCAATTGTTAGTGAATTAGAAGAAAAAGATAATAAAATACAGTTAGAAATAAAAGAGCAAATTACAGAAAATGTAGAAGATGTAAAAACAAATGATGTAGAAACAGCTAAAACAAAACTATTTGAGAAATTTGATATAGTAGAAAAGAAATTAGAAGAAGAGGAAAGAAGTACTATTAATGGAATAAGATTAGCTGTTTTACCTGTTAAGGGGACTATTACATCAAGATATGGTGTAAGTAGCAGATTACGTGTTTCAACACATACTGGATTAGATATTGGAGCAAGCACTGGAACAGATATAAAAGCAGTTGCAGATGGTACTGTTATTTCTGCCAAATATACTGGTTCATATGGTAATTTAGTAAAATTAGATCATGGAAATGGTGTAGAAACATGGTATGGACATACAAGTAAAATGTATGTAAAAGAAGGAGAAATAGTTAAAGCAGGAGATGTTATAGCAGGAGTTGGTTCTACTGGTAATTCTACTGGACCACATTTACATTTTGAAATAAGAGTTAATGGAGAAGATGTAAATCCCCAAAATTATATGAACTTTGAAGGATAACTTTAAAGTTCATTTTTGCTTGACTTTTAATAATAAAATATATATAATTTGGGTATATTATTACAAAGGAGGAAGACATATGGAAGATACACACAATGAAGAAAAAATAAAAGAGATGGTAGATAATTTAGTTCAAAGAGCGAAAATTGCGTCAAAAAAATATTTAGAATTAAATCAAGAGCAGGTAAACAATATAGTAAAAGCAATGTCTATGGCAGGTTTAGAAAATCATATGAAGCTTGCAAGGATGGCTGTAGAAGAGACTGGAAGAGGAGTTTATGAGGACAAGATAACTAAAAATATGTTTGCAACTGAATATATTTATCATAGCATAAAATACGAAAAGACGGTTGGGATTATAAATGAGAACGAAGAAGAAGGATATGTAGAAATAGCAGAACCTGTAGGAATTATAGCAGGAGTCACACCTGTAACTAATCCAACATCTACAACTATGTTTAAGTCAATTATTTCAGCAAAGACAAGAAATGTAATAATATTTGGATTTCATCCATCAGCACAAAAGTGTAGTAGTGAAGCAGCAAGAATTTTGAGGGATGCTGCAATATCTGCTGGAGCACCAGAAGATTGTATATTATGGATAGAAGAACCTTCTATTGAAGCTACTAGAGCACTTATGAATCATCCTGATGTTAATTTAATATTGGCAACTGGAGGAACAGGTATGGTTAAATCTGCATACTCATGTGGTAAACCAGCATTAGGAGTAGGACCCGGAAATGTACCATGTTATATAGATAAAACAGCAAAATTAAAAACATCAGTAAATGATGTTGTAATGTCAAAATCATTTGATAATGGAATGATATGTGCTTCAGAACAGGCAGTTTTGGTTGATAGAGATATACATGATGAATTTGAAGAACTCATGAAACAAGCAGGAAGTTATTTTGTAAATCATGAAGAAAGGAAAAAACTTTCTAATTATATGTTTGAATATATAGATGGAATTGGATTTAAAATAAGATCTCATGTTCCAGGAAAATCGGCATATAATATTGCAAAAGAAGCAGGATTTGATGTACCTCAAGATACAAAAATTTTAGTAGTATATGAAGAAGGTATAGGACATGATTTCCCATTTTCAAAAGAAAAATTAAGCCCAGTTTTAACATATTATATAGTAGAAAATTCAGATGACGGAATAAGTAAAGCCGAAAAATTGTTAGAATTTGGAGGACTTGGACATTCAGCAGTTATACATTCAGAAAATAAGGAGAATATTGATAAATTTTCTGAAACTATGAAAGCAGGTAGAATTATAGTTAATTCTCCATCTACTCATGGGGCAATTGGTGATATATATAATACTAATATGCCATCATTAACCTTAGGATGTGGTTCTTTTGGAGGTAATTCAACAACAGCAAATGTATCATCAGTTAATCTTATCAATGTAAAAAGAGTAGCAAATAGGAGGGTTAATATGCAATGGTTTAAAATTCCAGAAAAAATATATTTTGAAGCAGGTTCAATATCATATTTAGAAAAAATGCCTGATATACAAAAAGCATTTATTGTTACAGATGAAGGAATGGTTAAACTAGGATATGTTGATAAAATTTTATATCATTTAAGAAAAAGACAACAATATGTACATTCAGAAATATTTAGTGATGTTGAATCAGATCCATCTTTTGATACAATAAAAAAAGGTGTAAAAATGATGGAAGCATTTAAACCTGATGTTATAATAGCGATTGGAGGTGGAAGTCCTATTGATGCTGCAAAAGGCATGTGGCTGTTTTATGAACATCCTGATGCTGACATAGAGGGTTTAAAATTAAAATTTATGGATATACGTAAACGTACCTATAAGTTTCCTAAACTTGGTGAAAAATGTAAAATGGTAGCTATTCCAACAACTTCTGGAACTGGTTCAGAAGTAACATCATTTGCAGTTATAACAGATAAAAAACTAAATAAAAAATATCCATTGGCAGATTATGAATTAACACCTGATGTTGCAATAGTAGATCCAGATTTAGTAATGAGTTTACCAAAATCTGTAACAGCAGATACTGGTATGGATGTTTTAACACATGCATTAGAAGCATATGTTTCTAATATGGCATCAGATTTTACGGATGGACTAGCTGAAAAAGCAGTGCAATTAGTATTTGAAAATTTAGAAAATGCATATAATGATGGATCAAATAAACAAGCAAGAGAAAAAATGCATAATAGTAGTACGATTGCTGGTATGGCATTTACAAATGCCTTTTTAGGAGTAAATCATTCAATTGCTCATAAAATAGGTGCAGAATTCCATCTTCCACATGGTAGAATTAATGCAATATTATTACCATATG
Organism: uncultured Clostridia bacterium; assembly: GCA_944388755.1. Lineage (GTDB taxonomy): Bacteria > Bacillota > Clostridia > TANB77 > CAG-508 > CAG-269. The sequence goes on from CALXJY010000020.1 coordinate 4,401, forward strand.
TAATTAGATATAATTCTAGTAGACCATCTAAATTTGTATCATTTCCAAAATATGAGTATTTTATAGCAGATAAAAAATATGCTACAATTGCTAAAAAAGCAGGACTAAAGGCAGATACAGTTGAAGAAGGTATAAATAATTTAATAGAAAGAATAAAAGAATTAAATAATAATTTAAATATTCCTAAATCTTTTAAAGAAGCAGGAATAAGTGAGGATGAGTTCTTATCTAAAGTAGATATGCTTGCAGATAGAGCATTTGAAGATCAATGTACTACGGCTAATCCACGAGTACCATTAGTTAATGAAATTAAACAAATTATGCTAGATAGTTACTATGGCAATCAAGTTTAAAATAATATGAAATTCATAATTAATAGGCATTTATATAGATGCCTATTTTAATTATCTATTAGGAAAGTCATACTGACTTTTCTAATAGATAAAAACAGATTTATAGAAGTATAAAATAGTGAAAAAAATTTTATTCACATAAAAGTCACAAATTAGATAATATTTGATAACAATTTGAATATAATATATATGCATACTAAATATAGTAAAAATAGATAAATCTAGGAGTGATTGTATGAAAGGTAAAGATAAGAAAAAGGGGAAAACAGAACTCATAAAGATGGAAAATTTCTTAAAAAACGAGAATTCACTTAAGGTTGATGACAAAATTGAAAAAAATACAAAAACTTTTGATAAGATTATGTTTTTATATACTGTAGCAGGAAAAGAAGTCGTAAGTAAATTGGAAATTATACAACAAGAGTTTAAACTTTTTTATGATTATGATGTGATTGATAGTATTAAAACAAGAATAAAAAGTGTAGATAGTATTATAAACAAAATGAAAACTAAAGATTTGGAACTTACATATCAAGACATGATAGAAAATATAAATGATATAGCAGGTGTAAGGGTTATATGTCCTTTAAAAAAAGATGTTTTTTCTATTATAAATCTAATTAGGCAAATGCCAAATATTAGAGTTATTAAAGAAAAAGATTATATTACAAAACCTAAGAGAAGTGGTTATTCAAGCTATCATTTAATTGTTGAAGTACCAGTTAATGTACTACATAAAATAATCTATGTAAAAGTAGAAATACAAATTAGAACTATGGCAATGGATTTTTGGGCAAGTTTGGAACATAAGATGATTTATAAACCTCAAACAGAAATTAGTAAGTCAGCTTCTAGAGAATTGGTTTCTTGTGCAAGAGCAATTTATAGGCTAGATAATAAATTATAATATATAATAGTGTGATATATTTAAGGAGTTTCAGTAATAAACTGGAACTCCTTAAAATAATCTTACATAACAAGAAGGATTTATGTAAAATACGTCGAATAATATAATTATGACGGAAAAAAAGAAATATTAGAGAGAAAGAGGAGGGAAAATGCCAAGATATAGTGAAGAAATAATAGAAGAGGTAAGACAATCAAATGATATTGTGGATGTAATTTCGCAATATATGAACTTAAAACGAAGCGGTAGAAATTATTTTGGTTTATGCCCTTTTCATAATGAGAAATCACCATCTTTTTCTGTATCTCCTGATAAACAAATATTTCACTGTTTTGGATGTGGTGTTGGAGGAAATGTTATAACATTTGTTATGAGAATTGAGGGCATTAATTTTATTGAAGCTATTCAAATATTAGCAGAAAGAGCAAATATTCAATTACCAACTATACAAAATAGCTCAGATACTATAAAAGAAGAACTTAAAGCAAAAATTTATAAGGTAAATGAATTTACTGCACAATTTTATCATAAAAATTTATATGGGTCTAATGCTAAAATAGCTCAAGAATATGTAAAAAAAAGAAGATTAACAAATGATACATTAGAAGCGTTTCAGATAGGCTTTTCAGGAAAATTTAATGAATTATATTCTGAATTAAAAAAACAAGGATTTGAAGACAGGGAAATTTTAGAATCAGGTTTAGTAAATCGAAATGAAAATGGAACATATATTGATAGATATAGAAATAGACTAATGTTTCCTATATGTGACGTACGTGGTAGAGTAATTGCTTTTGGAGGTAGAGTTTTAGATGACTCTAAGCCTAAATACATAAATTCTCCGGAAAATTTAGTCTATAGTAAAGGCAGAAATTTATTTGGACTAAATGTTGCAAAAAAATATGACATAAAAAAATTACTTATTGTAGAAGGATATATGGATGTTATTTCATTACATCAAAGGGGAATAAAGAATGTAGTTGCACCACTTGGAACAGCTTTAACTTCTCAACAAGGCTTTTTACTTAGAAAAAATGCAGAACAAATAATTTTAAGTTTTGATGCAGATGAAGCAGGCTTAAATGCTAAAATAAGAGCAATTGATATCTTACAAAATATGGGATGTGACCTTAGAGTTTTGCAAATGGAAGGTGCAAAAGATCCTGATGAATACATCATAAAATATGGAAATGCAAGATTTCAAAGTCTAATCGATAAAGCAATTTCTGTTGTAGAATTTAAAGTAAAAATATTGAGAAACAAGTATGATATACAAAATGTAAATGATAAAATAAAATTTTTAAATGAAATAGCAAAATTGATTTCTAAAATAGATAATACAATGGAAAGAGAAATATATATAGAAAAAATAGCTTTGGAATATGATATTTCTAAAGAGGCTATATATGCAGAAGTAAATAAACTAATGTATACAGGAAGTCATACTGCAAAATTACTAGAGAAAACAAAGCCTGTTGTAGTACATAGAAAAACAGAAAATAATGATGTATCAGAAAGAATAAGAAGAAGAGAAAATATGATATTATCAATTTTACTAACTGGAGATTTAAATTTATATGAGATTATAAAGCAAAATGTAAATTATGATGAATTTAAAGATGAATTAAATAAACAAATAGCAAAAAAATTGTATGAAGAATTTGAAAAAGGAAATAGTAATATTAATGGAATATTAGATAATTTAAATGAAGAAGAACAAAGTCATGTTACAGCTATAATGGCAGATGATTACGAAATAGAAGATATGGAAAAAGCAATAGATGATATTATACATGCATATCAAAAAGACAAATTAAATGAAAGAAAAATGCAGATATTATCATTACTAGAGGAAGATATTGACATAAATCAAAAAAAGGAGTTAGAAAAAGAACTAAATGAATTAATAATTCAAATAGTTAAAATGAAATAGGAGTGAATAAAATGTCAAAAAAAGAAGATATTGAAAAAATGGAAAATCTAAATAATGAAGAAGTAAAAAGAGAAAGTGCAGAAAAAGATATAAAAAATGAAAAAGTTCAAAATCTTTTGAAAGAGGCAAAAGAAAAGGGGGCTATAACATATGAAGATCTAGCAAAACAACTAGATGGAGTAAATCCTGATCAAATAGATTCTGTTTTTGATGCATTTCAAGAAATAGGTGTAGATTTATTAGATGAGGATGATTTTGATGAAGAACCTGATATTGAAGATCTAAAAGAAGTAGAAAATTTAAAAATAGAAGATTTTACAGATGGTAACTTTGATGGGATTAGTGTAGATGATCCAGTACGTATGTATCTAAGAGAAATAGGAAGAATTCCATTATTAACATATGAAGAAGAACTAGAACTAGCAAAAAGAATATTGCAAGGAGATGAAGAAGCAAAACAAAAACTTGCTGAATCAAATTTAAGACTAGTTGTTAGTATTGCAAAAAAATATGTTGGTAGAGGAATGTTATTTTTAGATTTAATACAAGAAGGTAATATGGGGTTAATGAAAGCAGTAGAAAAATTTGATTATACAAAAGGATTTAAATTTAGTACTTATGCTACATGGTGGATAAAACAGGCAATTACTAGAGCAATTGCAGATCAAGCAAGGACTATAAGAATCCCAGTACACATGGTAGAAACAATTAATAAATTAATAAGAACATCTAGACATTTATTGCAACAATTGGGAAGAGAACCAACCCCAGAAGAAATAGCAGCAGAAATGGAAATTCCTGTAGAAAAAGTAGCAGAAATACAAAAAATAGCACAAGATCCAGTATCTTTAGAAACACCAATTGGAGAAGAAGATGATAGTCATTTAGGAGATTTTATACAAGATGATGATAGTCCTGCACCACATGATGCTGCTTCATATACACTCTTAAGAGAACAATTAGAAGAAGTTATGAATACATTAACACCAAGAGAGGCTAAAGTTTTAAAATTAAGATTTGGATTAGAAGATGGGAAATCAAGGACATTAGAAGAAGTTGGACGAGAATTTAATGTAACACGTGAGAGAATTCGTCAAATAGAAGCAAAAGCTCTTAGAAAATTAAGACATCCTAGTAGAAGTAAGAAGTTGAGGGATTATATGGGCTAATTTGATGGAGGTATATATGGAACAAATAAGAGAATTTGTAGAAAAGGTTATGGGATTACAAATAATTGACATTATTATAGCTATATGCATAATAATCTTGTTTATTGCATTAAGTAGTAGTATGTCATATGGTATTGTTAAATTATTTAAAATGAAGGAAAAAAGAGGTAAAAAAATTAGAGAAAGTGCTTTTTATAAACCACTAAAACTTTTTATTTCTATATTAGGTATATATATAGCAATATTATTTTTAAATAAACCATTGCAAATTAATGAACAAGTAATGAATTTTGTAAATAAATGTTTTATAATAGTAAGTATTTTAATATTTGCAAGAGGTTTAGCACAAAGCTTTGTTCCTAATTCTACACTTGTAATAAGATGGTTAAAAAAAGCAAATAAAGACGAAATAGATTCATCAATGAATTTTATTTTAAAAGCAATAAGGATTATTATATATGTAATTGCAGGATTTTTGGTAATTACAACATTGGGAATTAATTTAAATGGGTTAATAGCAGGTTTTGGTATTACTGGTGTTATTGTAACTCTTGCAGCACAAGATACTGCTAAAAACTTATTTGGTGGATTAGTAATATTTTTAGACAAACCATTTGCTGTTGGTGACTGGATACAATTTGATAATTTTGAAGGAACAGTTGAAGATATTACATTTAGAAGTACTAGGATAAGAACTTTCGAAAATTCTGTTGTAAATGTTCCAAACTCAGTTCTTTCTAATACATCTATTAATAATTGGAGTAAAATGGAAAAAAGAAGAGTTAAAATAATTTTATGTTTAGAACAAGATACTCCATTATATAAAGTGCAAACAGTTTGTAAAAGGATAGAAGATATGTTATATGAAAGAGATGGAATTATTGATGATTCAGTAATAGTAAAATTTGATGAAATATCTAATAATGGTATAAATATACTTATTTACAGTTTTACAAATTCAGTAGATTATAATAGCTATTTAGTAGAGAAAGAGAAAGTTAATTATAGGATAATGAAGATTTTAGATGAAGAAAAAATTAATTTATCATATGATACAAAAACAGTGTATCTAAAAAATTAAAAACGACTAAAAAGTCGTTTTTTTAGCAAATAATACACAAAATGGACATAAAACTATGTTAAACTATAAATAGTTATTTAATGGTGAAAGGAGAAATAAGATGATAGAAGAAAGTATATTAGTTGTAGATGATGAAGCAAGAATGAGAAAATTAATTAAAGATTTTTTGTCAAATAAAGGTTATCATATTATAGAAGCAGAAGATGGTGAGAAAGCTTTAGAAGAATATGAAAAAAACGAAAATAAGATAATGCTAATACTTTTAGATGTAATGATGCCAAAATTAGATGGATGGTCAGTTTTAAGACAGATTAGACAAACAAATAAAGAAGTACCAATAATTATGCTTACAGCAAGAGGTGAAGAGCAAGACGAACTATTTGGTTTTGAACTTGGAGTTGATGAATATATTTCCAAACCATTTAGTCCAAAGATATTAGTAGCAAGGGTTGAAGCAATTTTAAAAAGAGTATCAAAAAATGAAAATGAAGTAAAAAATTATGGTGGAATAGAAATAAATAAAGAAGGAAGAACAGTTTCTGTTGATGGAAAACAAATTGAGCTAAGTTTACGTGAATATGAATTATTAACATATTTAGTAGAAAATGAAAATATTGCACTTTCAAGAGATAAAATATTAAACAGTGTGTGGAATTATGATTATTATGGAGATTCAAGAACAATTGATAGTCATGTTAAAAAGATAAGACATAAACTTGGTAAAAAAGGTAAATATATTAAGACTATTAGAGGTGTTGGATATAAGTTTGAGGTTACAGGAAAATAGTTATTATTTAAAACTTAATTTCTTTTCCAACCAATTTGAGCCTTTTGAAAGGAATGATATTAAATTATGAAAAAGAACAAAATAAAGGAAATGCTCAAATCTGTAAAAATAAAACTTTTTTTAACATTATGTATTACTATATTATGCATAATTTTTTTCCTTATTATATTAAACAGTTTTGCACTGGAAAAATTTTATTTATATAGTAAACAAAATACGTTAAAAGATGTGTATAATAGCTTAAATGATTATTATAATGGACTAAATCATGATTTAGATTTAGAAAGTGAACTCGAGAGAATTGCAATAAAAAACAATTTTGACATTTTAATAAAAGATGAGGACAATATAAATATATATAGTTCAAATAAAAATTTTTATTCAATTATAGGTGGGATAGCAAGTACTGCTGACACATTTAATGATGATAAAGTTTTAGAATTTACAGATAATTTTACAATAGTCAAACAGAAGGATTTTAGAAATGGACTCACATATATTATGCTTTCAGGTAGATTTGATAATGGATATTATTTATATATAAGATTACCAATAACATCAATACAAGATAGTGTTAGGATTTCAAACAATTTCTTATTATTAATTGCAGGATTTACAATATTTATATCTGCTATTTTGGTTTCTGTAATTTCAAAAAAATTCACAGAACCTATATTGGAATTAAATAATATTGCTAAAAAGATGGTAAATTTAGATTTTAGTCATAAATATAGGATAACAGATACAGATGATGAAATAAATGACCTAGGTAAAAGTATTAATAATATGTCAGATAAATTGGAAAAAACAATTAATCAATTAAGGAGTACAAACATAGAATTAGAAAAAGATATAGAAAAAAAATCAAAAATTGATGATATGAGAAAAAGTTTTATCTCAGATGTATCTCATGAGCTAAAAACACCTATTGCATTGATACAAGGATATAGTGAGGGCTTACTTGAGAATGTTAATGCAGATGAAGAAAGTAGAAAATTTTATGCTGAAGTTATTTTAGATGAGACAAATAAAATGGACAGACTCGTAAAACAATTATTAGAACTTATGAAATTGGAATATGGTAAAAGAGAATTTAATAATGCTAAATTTAATATATTGGAGTTAGAAAAAGAGGTTGTGCACAAATCTAAGTTGTTATTAGATGAAAAACAAACAGAGGTAAAAATTAAAGATATAGATAAATTATCTACTATACAGGTATTTGCGGATGACTTTTATATAGAGCAGATTATAACTAATTATTTAACAAATGCGATAAAAAATGTTAAAGAGGTTGATGGAGAAAAATATATTAGTATTGAAAATCAAATTTTGGAAGACAAAAATAAAATTAGAGTAAAAGTATTTAATACTGGAGAAAATATACCTGAAGAAGACTTGGAGAGAATATGGCAACGTTTTTATAAAGCAGATAAATCTAGGAATAGAGCTAGTGGAGGTAGTGGTATAGGTTTGGCATTTGTAAAAGCGATAATGAATAACTATAATAGTGAATATGGTGTAATAAATTGTGAGAATGGTGTAGAATTTTATTTTGATATAGATAAAGTGTAAGTTTTTTAAATAAAGACTTATACTTTTTTATCTATTAGGAAAGTCATACTGACATTCCTAATAGATAAAACACGTTGCACACAAATTTATTACATAAATTTGGCGCAGAACAAATTAACGGAAAGCCAAAGAGAAAAATTAAAATTATTGCAAAATTATAAGGCTTTCCGATTTGTTCTTATATGAAACTATATGAAATTATATGAAATTATATGAAAATCAAAAAGAAAGATTACATAAAACTATTTACAAAACACAAAATTTATGGTAATATGTATACAGTATTTTCAAAAATTATTTAAATCAAAAAATTTAATTCTTTTAAAACCCAATAAAATTAAAAATGAGTGAGGTATATGCATAAAATATATACGACAAAATATGTTAATACTATTAGTTTAATTTGCTCTATTATTGTATTTGCTTTAATTTGTTTAATAAATAAACAAATTAGAAGTAATAGCTTTTCCTCTATCTCAAACTTGGGAAATGACAAAATAGTAAGTGTGCAATTTAATAATAGTGTAGAAGATGAAACTAAAAAAAATATTAATGAGACACAAGAAAATATTTATGATAAAGAAAACACAACTGAAAAACAAACTGCTAAATGGACATTAGAGATACCAAGAATTTTTTTAGAAGCAGAAATTGCAGAAGGGACATCTCAAGAGATTCTAAACAGTAAAATAGGACATTTTGAAGAAACTTCTAAAACTACAGGAAATGTCTGTTTAGCAGGTCATAATCGAGGATATGATGTAAATTATTTTCAAAATTTAAAATTACTAAAAATCGGTGATGAAATAAAATATAAATATGAGAATTTTACTAAAGAATACAAAATTACTGAAAATGTAATAATTAAAGATACAGATTTAGAATCTTTGGAAGAAACAGAGGAAAACTGTATTACACTTATTACCTGTGTCGAAAATGAACCACAATATAGGAGATGTGTAAGAGGAGTAGAAATTCTTAATGAAGATTAAAAATTTATAGATTTGGAGGAATGATATTAGAAGTGAAAAAAAATAATATAAGAAAGTTATCAAAGAAATTAATAATATGTGTATTTATGTTTATTTTTAATATTTTAGTGATTATGAACTCATGTATGGCAGTTAATGCAAATATTACATATGATTTACAATCAAAAGGAGAACCTGAAGTTTTGTTAAAATATAAAGGAGAAGAAATATTATCATATTACACATGTTATAGTGGAAAAATATTTAATTACCCAGCATATTGTTTAGATTCTAGTAAACAAGGTGCAGAAGGACTTATAAAATTTAGGGTCACAGCCAAAGACGAAATCAATAATGTTACATTATGGAGATATATTATAAATGGATATCCATATAAACAGCCAAAAGATTTAAATTGCGAAACTAGAAATGAAGCATATGTTGCAACACAACATGCAATTTATTGTTATATAGAAGGACGTAATATAAGTGATTATGAGGCTGTTGGAGAAGGAGGTAAAAGAACTTTACAAGCAATGATAAAAATTATTGAAGATGCTAATGAAACTCAAGAAAGGCCCGAATCTAGTGCCATAAGTATAAATAAAATTACTAATGAATTTAAAATAGATAATTTAGATAAAACTTATGTATCCAAAACATATGAGGTAAATGTAAGTTTAGCGATGTCTAAATATATAGTTAAAGTTGAAGACAAAGAAGGTAAAGAACTTACAGAATTTAAAATTACAGATATTAATAATAACGAAAAAACAGAATTTGAATCAGGAGAAAAATTTAAGATTTTATTACCATTAAAAGATATGAAACAAAATGCAAATTTTAATATTTCTGTTGAAGCAAAAATTCAAGCCAAGCCAATAATATATGCAATACCTGACAGTGATATATATCAAGATTATGCTATTCCTGAAACAATAACTGAAAAAATAGTATATGAAAAAGAAGATGAACCATATCCTGAAAATAAAACTAATATAAAGATTGCAAAGCAAGACCAAGAAACTAAAGAAAGGATAGAAGGTGTGGAATTTGAGATAATGGACCAAAATAAAAATGAAGTATATAGTAATCTAATAACTAATAAAAATGGAGAAATTTATTTGGATAGCATTATGCCAGGTACATATTATTTAAAAGAAATAAAAGCAAAAGATGGGTATATACAAAATAAAGAGCTAATAGAATTTCAAGTACAACTAAATGACCAAATAGAAATTTTTGTTAATAATTTAAAAGAAGATAAACCTATTATAAAAGTAAATGAAAAAGAGATTCAAGTTCAAAACGAGACTGAAAAAGAACCCCAAAAAGAAATAATAAAAAAATTACCAGTTACAGGTATGTAGTTTATTGCACTGATTTTGTATACATGAATTAAAGGAAAGCCAAAAGAAAAATATTATGAATTTTAAGGCTTTCCAACTTCCTTTTAAAATAAGTTACTTGCATTTATTATCTCAATAATTTGATTGAGATATATTGAAAAAAAGTTATAAAACAGGTATAATAGTGTTAAAATATTTTAAGGAGAGATTTTAAATGCAAATTTTAATACTAGTAATATTAATACTTATAAATGCTTTTTTTGCAGCAAGTGAAATAGCGTTTATTTCATTAAATGACGCTAAAATTGATAAACAAGCTAAAGAGGGAAATAAAAAAGCTTTACAAATACAGAAAATGCTAAAAAACCCAAGTGCATTTTTAGCTACAATTCAAATAGGGATTACTCTTGCAGGATTTTTATCAAGTGCTTTTGCATCAGATGCATTTGCCAGTGAATTAGCACCTGTTTTAAATAAATTAATGCCATTTCTTAGTGTATCTGTTTGGAATACAATATCTATTATACTAATTACAATAATATTATCTTTTTTTACACTTGTTTTTGGAGAGTTAGTTCCAAAAAGATTAGCGATGAAAAACTATGAAAAAATATCATTTGCAACAATAGGATTTATCAGAACTTTATCAATAGTTACATTACCATTTGTTAAATTTTTAACATTTGTTACAAATAAAGTATCAAAGTTATTTGGAGTAGGTGAAAATGAAGAAGAAACTGTAACAGAAGAAGAAATAAGAATGATGATTGATCAAGGAAAAGAAAAAGGCACTATAGAAGAACAAGAAAAAGAATTATTAAATAATGTTTTTGAATTTGATGATATAACAGTTTCTGAAATAATGAGACATAGAAAAGATATTTTTGCAGTAGATATAAATACAAATATAGAAGAATTAATGCAAGAAATTTCAAAAGAAGAGTATAGATATAGTAGAATACCAGTTTATGATGAAACAATAGATGAAATTAAAGGTATTTTATATGTAAAAGATATATTAAAAAATATAAATAAAAAGAATTTTAAAATAAAAAACATAGTACATGAACCATATTTTGTACCACAAAGTAAGATGATAAATGACCTTTTTAAAGAAATGCAACAACATAAAACACAAATGGCAATTATATTAGATGAATATGGTGGAACAGCAGGATTAATCACAATGGAAGATATATTAGAAGAACTTGTTGGTGAAATTTATGATGAGTATGATGATGTAGAAGCAGAATATGAAAAAATAGATGAAAATACCTATATAATATCAGGAAGTATGACAATAAATGATGTTAATAAATTATTAGATGCAGAAATTCCAGAAGGTGATTATGATACTATTTCAGGATTTTTGCAAGATGAATTAGATAGAATACCTGAAGAAGAAGAAAACCCAATTATAGAAACTGAAAAAGTAACATATAAGATAGAAGAATATGAAGATAAAAGAATTTTAAAAATAAAGGCATGTAAAAATCAAGTAGAAATTACCAAACAAGATGGTGAAAATGACCAAAATTAATAATATCATATACTAAGGAAATGAGGTAAGAAAATGAAGAAAAAGATAATAATTCCAATAATACTATTTTTGCTTATAATTATCGGTTTGTTGATATATTTTTTTATAAAAAATAAAGAAAAGGAAAATAGAGACTATCAAATAGAGCAAATTACTGACTACAAATATTTTGTGTCAAAATCACAGGATTCACAAAAATTTGGAGTTATAGATAGTAGTGGTAATGTAGTAATTGATGAACAATATGATGACGTACAAATACCTAATCCATCAAAAGCTGTATTTATATGTATAAGTGGAGATTCATCAAAAGTATTTAATTCAGAATCTCAAGAAATATATACTGAATTTGGAAAAATAAGTACATTAAGACTAAAAAACACGTCTAGTGATTTAATATATGAAAAATCAGTATTAAAATATGAACAAAATGGCAAATTTGGATTAATGGACATAGATGGAAAAAAGCTGACAGAACCTAATTATGATAATATAGATACATTGCAATATAAAGAAGGAGAACTAATTGTAAAACAAAATGATAAATATGGAATTATTAATCAAAAAGGATATAGTTTAGTTGATGTCCAATATGATGAGATTACGGCAGATGGTTTTTATGATAAGGAGACACAGTATCGTTATGATGGTTACATTGTTGCAAATAAGACAGATATGGGGTATAGATATGGCTATGTTTCTTGGGAAGGAAATATAATATTAGATGTTTTATATAATGATTTAAATAGAATTACAAATATAAATGATAAAGAACCTTATTTATTAGTAGCTGAAAATGGAAGATATGGAGTTATGAAAAAAAGTACACCAATAATTTCTACTGAATATCAGTCAATTTCTTATGATGCATCTAATAATATATTTGTTGTTCAAAAAGGACAGAAATATGGAGTTATTGATTTTTCAGGAAAACAAATAATAGAATGTAAATATCCACAAATAGATGTAAAAGGCAGAAACATATATGTAACCAAGGATGATAACATGGTTGAAGTATATGATACAAAAGGCAATTTAACTAATATAAGTAGTGATACAATTTATGTAGATATTCCAAATAAAGATGGCTATTTTATAAGAATTCAAACAATAGATCAAAATACAACATATCAAATATGTAAAGAAAGAGAAGATAAAGTTAGTGAAGAATACCAATATATTGAATATTTAGAAAATGACTTATTTGTAGCATCAAAATCAGGTGGAAATTTAGGAATTATAGATTTAAATGGAGAAGTGAAAACAGAATTTAAATATAGTTCAATACAAATTATACCTAATACTGATTTAATACAATTAATAAATATAGATAATGTAACAGTAGATTTTGCAGACAAGACTGCAAAGATTATTACACAAATGGCAAATGTTACAATAACCAATAGTGGAAATTTTATAAAACTTTCTAATTCTAATGAAAATAAATATATTAATTTAGATGGCAAAGAGATATCTAATATTGAAGCATATCCAAATAATTCGCTATTTGCAGTAATAAAAGATGGAAAATGGGGTTACACAGATAAAAATGGCAGTATAAAAGTTGAACCTATTTATGATAAAGTTACAGAATTTAATAAATATGGTTATGCAGGTGTTTTAAAAGATGGAAAATGGGGTATTATAAAACAAGATGGTACAATACTCGTTCAGCCAAGTTATGAGATTGATTCTCAATCAGAACCATATTTTATAGGGGAATATTATCAGGTAAAATATGGGTTAGGACAAATGTATTACATGAAATAATTAAAGGAGGAATTTTAATTTGCTTATAGGAATTGCGTTATCAGGTGGAGGAATCAGAGGTATAGCACATGCTGGAGTTTTGAAGGCTCTTGAAGAAAGTAATATACAAATAGATATTATAGGTGGAACAAGTTCAGGTAGCTTAGTTTCAGTACTATATGCAATGGGATTTTCTCCATATTATATATTTTTATTATTTAAGAGATATGCTAAGAATTTGGTGAATTTAGATGCAGTTCCTATTATTAATACAATTGGAAACTTTATGGTAAATAAAAAATTTCAAATATGTGGGTTTAACACAGGTGAAGAAATTGGTAGAGTTTATGATGAACTAGCTAAAAATAGAGGAATAAAAAATATATCTGATATAAAAATGCCAATTGTTATACCAGCTGTAGATATAAATGACGCAAAAAAATATATTTTTACAAATGATCCTTTAAAAAATACTAATAAAATTAAATATATTTCAGATATTTCAGTAGGAACTGCTGTAAGGGCAAGCAGTAGTTTCCCTGGAATTTTTTGTCCATGTGAATATAAAAATCACAAATTTTTAGATGGAGGAATTTTAGATAATATACCTGTTAAGGAAGTTAGAAAACAGGGTGCAGATAAGGTAATTGCAGTTAATTTTAAAGCAGATATTATTGATGAAAATAGCAATTTTATGGATATATCTATGCGTACATTAGATATTATGGGAAATAAGATATCTGAAGAAAATTTGGCAGATAGTGATTTTGTTTTAACTGTAGAAACAGATAAAACAGGTCTTTTAGATTATGAAAAACTAGATAATTGTTATAAATTTGGATATGATTTTTGTATAAAAAATATCAAAAAAATAAAGTCTATTTTATCTTAATTTGCATATAATACTAATAGGTGAGTTACAAATTATCTATTAGGAAAGTTATACTGGCTTTTTTAATAGATAAAATATATTGCAAAATATAGATTTAATATTATTAAAAATATTAGTCTATAGCCTTTAAAAGAAAGGAATTGGTAAATATGGATATAAGATATTTTGATAATGCAGCAACTACACCTGTTAAGGAAGCAGTTCTAGAAGAAATGTTTCCATTTTTATCTGTAGAATATGGAAATCCATCTTCTATTTATGGTTTGGGAAGAAGAGCTAAAAGAGCAATTGAAGAGGCAAGAAGTAGAGTAGCAAGTTTATTAAAATGTAAACCAAATGAAATAATATTCACGAGTTGTGGAACAGAAAGTGACAATATGGCATTAAAAGGGATGGCAATGTTTCAAAAGAATATTAATTCAGGTAAAAATCATATAATAACTTCAAAAATTGAACATCCAGCAATATTAAATACCTGTAGTACTTTAGAAGAACAAGGATTTGAAGTTACTTATTTAGATGTGGACAAAAATGGTTTTGTTAATATAGAAACATTAATGAATTCAATATCAGATAAAACATTTTTAATAAGTATTATGTATGCAAATAATGAAATAGGAACTATAGAACCTATTTACAAAATTGCCAAAATAGCAAAATCCCATGGTGTTATATTTCATACAGATGCTGTTCAAGCAGTTGGGAATGTTGATATAGATGTAAAAAAAATGGGGATAGATATGCTGTCTTTATCAGGACACAAATTGTATGCACCAAAAGGTGTAGGAGCTTTATATGTTAGAGAAGGAATAGAACTAAAAAAATTTCTAGATGGTGGACATCAGGAAAAAGATAAAAGAGCAGGAACAGAAAATGTAGCAGAAATTGTAGCATTAGGAAAAGCATGTGAGTTAGCAGAAAAAAATTTAGATGAATATATTATAAAACTAAAAGGTTTTAGAGATTATTTTTTTAATCAAATAACACAAAAACTTAAAAATATACGTATAAATGGAGATTTAGAAAAAAGATTACCAGGAAATTGCAATATTTGTTTTGAAGGAATAGAATCAAGTGATTTATTACTTAAACTTGATGCAGTTGGAATATGTGCATCAGGTGGTTCTGCTTGTTCTTCAGGAGATTCAGCTCCTTCACATGTTTTATCTGCAATTGGTGTGCCAAATAATATAGCTAAGGGAGCATTAAGAATAAGTTTTGGTGATTTTAATACTATGGAAGATGTAGAATTTTTAGTTTCTACAATAGAAGATATAATTAGTACCCAAAATTAAATTTTCTAATAGAGAAAACAATTATATTTTATTAATTTAGAAATTAACTATTGAAAATTAAAAAAAAAAATAGTAAACTATACTAAAGAAAATACCTAATAAGGGGTGAGCCAAAGATGAAAGATAAAGGAATTACTTTAATATCACTTGTTATAACAATAATTGTAATGCTTATTTTAGCTTTTACTGTTACCGTAAATGTAAAACAAGGTATGGAGATTGGGAATTTCTCAGCATTAAGGACAGATATTACAACTTTAAAGAAAAGTGTAGAAAATTTTTATAAAGAATATGGTGAAATCCCAGCAGAAATTGAATATACAAATATCTCAAAATTATCGAATATACTAAACACTACAGAAAAACAAAGTGATAGTGTGTTTTATGTAATAGATTTACAAGCTATGAATGGAATTAGCTTAAACTATGGTAGAGATTATGAAAATGTAAAAAATAATCAGACACAACATGTAAATGACTATGAAGACATATATATAATTAATAATAAAACACATAATATATTTTATGTAGCAGGTGTAAAAAGTTCTAATACAACATATTACACAACATATACTGAAGCAGAAGATGTACCAAATATATAAGGAAAATAAGTTTATAGATTATGTAAAATCGAATATTAATATAAGGAATAAGAAGTTAGCTTCTTATTTTTTTAAAAAGAAAAAATGTTAAAAAAGTCGGCTTTGTTATATCAAATACATTGACTTTTGGGCAAATTCGTTATATTATATTACTATAAAATTTTAGCATTTATAAATCCTAAGGAGGAGAGTTATGGGAGAAGTAATAGTAATAACATCTGGTAAAGGTGGAGTAGGAAAAACAACAACAACCGCAAATTTAGGAGCAAGTTTAGCAGTAGAAGGTAAAAAAGTAGTATTAGTAGATACAGATATAGGTTTAAGAAATCTTGATGTTGTAATGGGACTTGAAAATAGAATAGTATATGATATTGTAGACGTTGTTGAAAAAAAATGTAAACTAAGACAAGCTTTAATAAAAGATAAAAGATTTAAAGAACTATACCTATTACCAGCAGCCCAAACAAGAGATAAGAGTGCAGTGAATGAGGAACAAATGATAGAATTAACAAGTAAATTAAAGGAGGAATTTGACTATATTTTAATAGACTGTCCGGCAGGGATAGAACAAGGGTTCAAAAACGCAATTGCAGGAGCAGATAGAGCTATTGTAGTAACTACAGCTGAAATTTCTGCGATACGTGATGCTGATAGGATTATAGGGCTTCTAGAATCTTCTGAAATAAAAAATCCTGAACTTGTAATAAATAGAATAAGACCTAATATGGTAAAAAAAGGTGAAATGATGGATGTGGACGATATTGTAGATTTATTGTCAATAGATTTAATAGGTGTTGTTCCAGATGATGAGTACATAATAACACAAACAAATAAGGGGGAACCAGTTATACAAAACAGAAAAGCCCCATCTGGAAAGGCATATATGGAAATTGCTAAAAGAGTTTTAGGAGAAAAAATAGAAGTAACAATACCAGGAAGAGAAAAAGGACTATGGCAAAGGATAAAAAGCATATTCATGAGATAAGGAATAATGTAACATACTAATAGTGGAGGGAGAAAATACGAATGTTTGAAAACATAATAAGATTTTTTAAAAAGACAGTAAAAAAGGAACAAAATAAAGATGATGATAGCTCAAAAAGTACTGCAAAAGAAAGATTACATCTAGTATTAATGCAAGATAGAGCAAATGTTTCAGCAGACTTTTTAGAATTGATGAAACAAGAAATAATAGAAGTAATAAAAAAATATATTGAAGTTGATGAAAATGCTATAGATGTAAGACTTACAAACAAAGAAAATGAAGATGGTACAAATGGAGCACCAGCTTTATATGCAAACATTCCGATTCTTAATATAAAAAATGACGCGAGAAAAATAGATAAAAAAGATATTGAAGAACATAAAAACAAAAAAGATCATGAAGAAAAGTGTGAAGAGACTGAGAATCAAGAAGATGAAATAGCACAAGATTGTGACATTAAAGAAGAGGAAAAGCAGAATAAAGAAGAATCAAATGAAACAGATGAAGACAATAAAGAGGAAAATAAAGATACAAAAGAAAGTAAAGAAACAAAAGATTAGTAAGACACAAATAAAGAATAAAAAAGAAAAGAGAGTTTTAATATAATGAGGAAAAAAGAACTAAAAAATGTGGATTGGGTAGTTTTAGTAATAGTTGTTATATTATCAATAATAGGATTAGTAGCTCTATTTTCAGCTACTCAAAATACGCAATTTGATGAATTTAAAAAACAGATAGGATGGTTAGGAATTAGTTTAGTAATAATGCTAATATTTATGTTGATAGATTATGAAACACTTATTAGACTATCTCCGATTTTTTATGGTGGATTTATATTATTGTTAATTGCTGTATTATTTACAGAACCGGTAAATGGTGCTAGCAGTTGGTTTAATATAGGTGGATTCTCATTCCAACCAGGTGAATTTGCAAAACCATTTGTTATATTGTTTTTAGCAATGATAATAATAAAAATACAAACTGGAGGAAAATATGAAATAAATAAACCGCTAAAATTATTAATAATTATGGTAGCACTTGCAGTTCCAGTTTTACTTATTATAAAACAACCAGATTATGGAACAGCTTTGGCATATATAGTAGCAACAGCATTAATGTTGTTGTCTGCTGGTATAGACAAAAGATATATAATAGGAGTAATAGTATTAATTTCAGTATCGATACCTATATTATATAATTTTGTATTACCTGAACATGCAAAAGAAAGAATAGATATCTTTTTACATCCTGAATCTGATCCAAGGGGAGCTGGATATAATATAATTCAATCTAAACTTGCAATAGGTGCAGGAGGATTAACAGGAATGGGACTATTAAAAGGAAATCAAACACAGCTTGGTTTTTTATATCCAAAGACTACAGATTTTATATATGCAGTTATAGGGGAAGAAATGGGATTTATTGTTGCTGGAACTATAATTATACTTTATGTAGTATTAATTACACGAATATTTTATATAGCTAAAACGGCAAAAGATAGTAATGGTATGTTAGTAGTTTCTGGTATAGCAGGTGTATTTATTTTCCATATAGTTGAAAATATAGGTATGGTAATGGGCTTATTACCTATAACAGGAGTGCCACTTCCTTTTATAAGTTATGGAGGAAGTTCTATGATTACAAACTATATAATGATAGGAATAATATTAAATATTAGTGGAAAAAGACAAAAAAGTATATTTCTAAAATAAGGAGGAGAAAAATAAGCACTA
Organism: uncultured Clostridia bacterium; assembly: GCA_944388755.1. Taxonomy (GTDB): domain Bacteria; phylum Bacillota; class Clostridia; order TANB77; family CAG-508; genus CAG-269. The sequence continues at coordinate 23,322 of CALXJY010000020.1, forward strand.
AAATATTTAAATATAATCCTTTTTAGTGTTTACTTTAAATAACATGTATCTGAAAAAAATTAAGATAGGAAATCTAGAAATAAAAAATAATCTTTTTTTAGCTCCGATGGCAGGAATTACAGATAAGTCTTATAGAATTATATGTAGAGAAATGGGAGCAGGATTGGTATATACAGAAATGATAAGTAGTAGAGCTATTTTTCATGATGATAGTAAAACTAAACTTTTGATGGATATAGAAGGAGAAAAAAAACCAATTGCTTTTCAAATATTTGGCAGTGAAGAGGAAAGTATGGCTTATAGTGCTAGATATTTAGATAGCAAAGCAGATATAATTGATATTAATATGGGATGTCCAGCACCAAAAGTTGTAAAAAATGGTGATGGAAGTAAGTTATTATTAGATATAAAGAAAGCAGAAAAGATAATAGAATCAGTTGTAAATAATACTAAAAAACCAGTAACATTAAAAATAAGAAAAGGATGGGATACAAATAATATAGTTGCAGTGGAATTTGCGCAGATGGCAGAAAGCAAAGGAATATCTGCAATAACAATTCATGGTAGAACAAGGTCAGAATTTTATACTGGAAAGGTAGACATGGAGATTATAAAAAAAGTGAAACAATCTGTTAAAATACCTGTAATAGGAAATGGTGATGTGGTAGATGAAGAATCTGCATATAATATGTTTGAAAAAACAGGAGTAGATGGAATAATGATAGGAAGAGGAACTTTTGGAAATCCATGGATATTTAAAAAGATAAACCATTATTTAAAAACAGGAGAAAAATTGCCTGATATAACAATAACAGAAAAACTTGAAATGATAAAAAAACATATTATGTTAGAATTAAAAGAAAAACCGGAATTAGTAGCAATTAGAGAGCTAAGAAAACCATTAGCTTGGTATACAAAAGGATTAAAAAATTCTAGTGAATTTAGAGATAAAATAAATACGATAGAAGAAAAAAATGAATTACTATATCAGATTGATAAATATTTTAATCAAATAAAACAGAGCCAAATGTGAAATCTTGGCTCTGTTTTGTATTCATACATCTAATCTAAAGCTTCTCTCCTTATGCATATTGTCTGTCTTGAAAAGGTTTCATGGGGTTCATTTTTGTAGTATAACTTGCCTTCAAATGGAGGCTCAACAGACAGATATGCTACTTCAGAGTTACATGAAGATGGAGGGATATATCCTTTTATAAAATCAATCACATATTTGTACCCATGATTTACAAATGGTAATTCACATAAATGAATGATTTTAGCATCTCCATGAGTAAATGATTTTTGAAAATCTACTACACATGTCTTTGACAAGTGATTTTCAAAATTTTTTGGAGGTTTACCTGGATTAAAGGTAACCGTACTTGTTGCATAATTAATGGTGTAATACCCACGGTTAAATTTTACATATAGAATGTAATTTACAAATGGTCTAAAACTTATCCGTATCTTCATAGTGCTAGTTTCCTCCTTTTCTATGAATACATTATATAGTTCTACAAAAAGAGTATAACATATATTTACATAAAAATCAATAATGAATAAAATTTAATGTATAGAAATATTATTAAAAAGAATTACAATTATATAAATAAATTTGTTGAAAAGAAGGAGGAGATAATTTTGGGACAGAAAGAAAGAAAATCTACAAAAGTAGTGAAATTTATAGTAATTACAGTTTTAGGAATAGTTGTTATATCATTATTATATAAAAATTTATTTAAAAATCAGACTAAAAATTTAAAAATTGGAAATAATAATACTAGTCAAGAGGTAATACAAAATTTATTAGATATTAGTTCATATGAAGCAATAATAGATGTAACAGTATATAGTAATAAAAATGAAAATAGGTATAGGATAAAACAAAAATATAAAAATGAAAAAAATACAAGTCAAGAGATAATAGAGCCAGCAAATATTGCAGGGGTAAAAATAATACAAGAAGGAGAAAATTTAAAAATAGAAAATAGCAAATTGAGTTTAACAAATATAATAGAAAATTATCAATATGTAACAGATAATTCCTTGGATTTAAGTTGTTTTATAAATGACTACAAGCAATGTTCAGAAAATAATATAACTGAAGAAAATAACACAATAATATTGAAAACAATTTCTCAAACTAAAAATAAATATATAAAATATAAAGAGTTAAAAATAGACAAGAAAACAGGAAAACCATTACAAATGGAAATAAAATCAGATAGCAAAAAAACAACAATTTACATATTATATAATGAGGTAAAGATAAATAATAATTAAATCTTTACTTTGAACTAATAAAATAAATATAAAACTTGACAATATATAGACCTAGGAGTGAAGAAAATGACGATAAAAAGAGGAGATATGTTTTATGCAGATTTAAGTCCAGTAGTAGGTTCAGAGCAAGGAGGAATTAGACCAGTACTAATTATACAAAATAACTTAGGAAATAAATATAGTCCAACTGTAATTGCTGCTGCGATTACTTCACAAACTGGTAAAACCAAACTTCCTACACATATAGAAGTAGATAGCAAAACATGTGGATTAAAAAGTGATTCTGTTATATTAACAGAACAGATTAGAACTATAGATAAAAGTAGATTAAAAGAAAAAATAGGCCATATTGAAGATGAAAATGTTATGAATCAAATTAATAATGCTTTAGGTGTAAGTTTTGGATTATAAACTCTAAAGTTATTTAAGGAACAGTTTTTTGTATTTAAATAGGAATTTTACTATTATAAAAAACAAATAACTGTTCCAAATTTTCTAGATTTTTAATTTTTTTATTACACTTATTTCATGATATAGATGTTCAATTTGAGCTTTTTTGGCTCTACGAGCTTCTTGATATTCCTGTAGTACATCTAAATAATTTTCAATAGTTTCACCTTCATTATCAAGTAAACATTCTTCCATACCAGATAGATAATATTCCTTTTTTCTTTTTGATTTTGATTGATTTCTTTTTTTATCATATTTTTCAACAGTTTTTAATCTTTTAATATTATCTTCTAAAGATTTTACATATTTGTGTACACAGTAGATTTCATATTGGATATCTTCTATAACAACACCTATTAAAGCCTTAACAATTACAGGGTTATCTTTTCCAAGTTTGGCGTTTAAAGAAAGTTCCTGTAAAGCACTAGAAGCTGGTACTTGTTCAAATGGTTTTGTATTTTCTATTATTATTTTTAGTGTATCAGAAATTCCAACATGTGATTTATATTGCCTTTTACTAACAATTGCATCATATTCGTCTGCAACACGTATAATTTGTCCTTCATATGGAATATCTTTTTTAGTTAATCCTTTAGGGTAACCTGATCCGTTTAAAGCTTCATGATGGTAAAGAGGACCTGCAGAATATGGTCTAAGTTTAGGATCGTCCATACATATTTTATAACCAATAGTTGTATGTGTTTTCATAATTTCATATTCTTCATCTGTTAATTTACCAGGTTTTTGTAGTATTTCAGGTGGAATAAATTGTTTACCAATATCATGTAAATATGCGCAAATTATGCAGTATTCAGTAAATCCACTTGTGCAATGTAATCTTTCACATAAACGGCAAGTTATATTTGCTACATTTTCACAGTGCTTTCGAGTAAATATATCTAGACTACCTAATATATTTAATTGATATTGCATGGTTTTATCTAGATTATATGATTTTAATGCAGTTGGAGAGTAAAAATCAAAAACTTCTTTTTTCATATGTTTCATCCCTTCTAAATAGTTACTAAATATATGATAACATTAATGGACAAAAAGTTCAATAGATAATTTTAGCTTTTCATGATTTGGTATCTGTTAAGTAATACTAGAAAAAACAAAAAAACTTGCTATTTTAAAATTTATATAGTAAAATAAAACTTAGCAAGGAGGAAGAAAAATGCAAGGAATAGGGATAGGAGAAAGCAATTTTAAAATGCTAAGACTAAAAGATAATTACTACATAGATAAAACAGAATATATAAAACATATAATAGATAATCAAAGTAAGGTAATATTAGTAACAAGACCAAGAAGATTTGGAAAAACATTGAATATGAGTATGCTAAAATATTATTTTGATTGTACAGATAAATATAATAAAGAATTATTTAAAGGCTTAAAAATAATGGAAGCAGGAGAAAAGTACACATCAAAAATGGGATATTATCCATGTATATATATGACATTAAAAGATGTAGTAAGTACAGACTTTGAGAAAATGTTATTATGTCTAAAGACAGAGTTAGTAGAACTATATATAAATCACGTAAATCTATTAAAAAGCGAAAAATTGTTAGATATCGAAAAAGAAATGTTTAGTACAATATTAAATTTAAAAGCAAATGAAATAGAAATGAGAGATGGTCTAAAATTATTATCAAAATTATTATATAAGGAATATGAAAAACCAGTAATGCTATTTTTAGATGAATATGATGTACCACTACAAAATGCATATGTAGAAGGATATTATGATGAGGCAGTAAGATTTTTTAAAACATTTTATGGAACTACATTTAAAGATAATCCATATCTTGAAAAAACAGTAATAACGGGAGTAAGTAGAGTAGCAAAAGAAAGTATATTCAGTCGGAGCAAATAACTTTGATGTATATACGGTATTAAATGACGAATTTAGTGAAGATTTCGGAATAACAAGTCAAGAGATGGAAAAAATAATAAAAGATTTTGAAATAGAAGAAGATAAAGAAGAAATAAAAAAATGGTATGATGGATATAAAATAGGAGAGACTGATGGGATATATAACCCATGGAGTATATTAAATTATGTAAAAAATAGAGAATTAGTACCATATTGGGTAAATACAAGTTCAAATGATTTAAT